>CAKSAY010000001.1 GCA_934438055.1 uncultured Oscillospiraceae bacterium
TACCTTTTAGATACCCCATAAAGCTTGAAACACTCACTTTAGGCGGGATCTCTACTAGCATGTGCACATGATCCGGGTATACTTCTGCTTCCACAATTTTTTACTTTCTTCCACTCGCATAGCATTCTCAGGATTTTTCCTACTTCCTGTCTCTTTTCCTTGTAAAAGATTTTTCTTCTGTATTTCGGTGCAAACACGATGTGGTATTTGCTATTCCATCTTGTATGTGTTAAACTATTCGTGTCATTCATTTTGATGACCTCCTTTTGGTGTTTTTTGCAGTTGTCAAGCCGCAACCTTATTCTACACCAAAAGGAGTTTCTTTTTTTTCATCATCGACTTTCGCCTTCCACTGAACCACTCGCCTAGCGAGTGGTTTTTTTTATACAAAAAGCTGCGTCGATGTTCAACGCAGCTCTTTATTATAATAAAATATTCCACCTATCGTACAGTCTATGCTATCTTACAATCTAACGCATCTTTCTCGCACACTAATCATGTATGCACTTTTCTCATCTTCTCCATCGCTATCTGCAATGCCGGGCATAATACCTGCTTTGTTATATATACACACTCTCTCCCACTTCACTTCAACATTGCACATAGCTGTTGTTTACAACCCAAATAATCCATATAATTGATTATGAAGCGTTTATATTGAAACATAAAACTTTATCTTCCAGCAAATTCTCAAATATGCTCATAATCAAAACCAATTATGTACTATTTATTCTCTTGCTGTTTTTATATCTCCTTTGCTAGAATAAAGTAGAGCAAAAAGAGATGGTTTTCCATCTCTTTTCCATCTCTATTTAAAACTTACAATTTCTTCTATTGCAAGCAAAAATTCCTTTATCTGTTCCATCGTATTAAATATACTAGGACAGAATCGAACTGTCCCCTCCTCTATGCTTCCAATAGCTCTATGCGCCATTGGGGAACAATGCAAACCGCTTCTTAAGGCAAAGCCTTTACGGTTAAGTAATTCCCCTGTTTCCATGGAAGTCATTCCGTCGATATTAAAAGATATCACCGGAACATGCGTTCCGGAAGCAAAGTGATGATTATATAACTTTATTTTCTTTATTTCCTGCAATGAACGAAAGACAAATTCACTCAATTGCATTTCATGCTGATAAATCGCGTCTATGCCCTGTTTTTGAACAAAATCAATTCCTGCACCAAGGCCGCATATGCCAACCGTATTAATTGTTCCCGCCTCAAAGCGGTCAGGAGGGAACGGCGGCTGCGTTAACTCCTTTGAATTGCTTCCTGTTCCACCCTCCCAAATTGTTTTCAGATGAATGTGTGGTGCAACTGCCATAATGCCTGTTCCGGTCGGTCCATATAATCCCTTATGACCCGCCGCGCAAATAATGTCCACTTCATCGTCTCGAATGGAAATCGGAAGCAAGCCTGCGGTCTGCGCTGCGTCAACAATCAAAATAGCGCCCCGTGCATGACAAAGCTTTGCAAGCTTGCGAATAGGAAGTATTTCTCCTGTAACATTCGAGGCATGTGTGCAAATAACCGCCCTTGTTCCCTTTCTAAAATGCTTCAAAAAAGAAGATAGCATTTCTGTTTGTGAATAAGCATGAACTTTTGCTATCTCCCAGTGAAAGATCCCCCTACGTGCGAGAGAATAAACAGGACGTGACACTGCATTATGCTCTAAATTGGAAGTAATTACTTGTCCTCTCTTCCACGGATAACCTTTGATTGCCATATTCAAAGCGCTGGTGCAATTTGAGGTGAAAACCAAATTTTCCACTTCAACTCCAAACATTTTGGCAGCCCTGCTGCGAATTTGATAGATGTGTTCAGCCGTCTTCATAGACAGCGCATGACCGCTTCTCCCTGGGTTTCCTCCATAAATTCTAACCGCCTCGTCAATTGCTTGAGAAACTGAGGAGGGTTTTGGAAAGGTTGTGGCTGCATTGTCGAAGTAGATCATATTCATTCATCCTCACAGGCATGAACGGCAACTACTTTGATTTGCGCCTTTTGAAGCAGACTCAAAACAACCTCCTTTTGTGCAAACACGCGAATGCTATAGCCACAGCCGCAGCCGTCAAAATGTTTTGGCGTTCGAATAACCTGACAACGTATTCCTTGCCTATATAAACATTCTTTCGCTTTATTCGCATAGGTAATAGATGATAATGATATAATAAAGCAAGACTGTTGTTGATAATACATTTTATTTCCCCTCTTCTCCACCGAATTAGATTCTGGAAATAACGAATGTGTCAAGCAATTATTTCCTATCAAAAAACAGGACCTGTTCCGGTGGTAAAACAAGCCCTGAAAATTAATCGTTGATTGTTCACCAATCCTCGTTTTATCCTATGCGCACAACGAGTCTTAGGTTCCCACTTTAAAATTTTTCGACATCTGAAAATTCCTTGAGCAGACAAACTGCGTGTGCAGAAATCCCCTCCTTTTGTCCGGTAAATCCCAGTCCTTCTTCTGTCGTTGCCTTCACATTCACACAATCGGAAGACAAATGGAGGATATCTGCTAGTTGCTCTCTCATCATGGGTATATATGGTGCAATCTTAGGCGCCTGTGCAACAATCGTCACATCAACATTGGCCGCTGCAAAACCGTTTTTAGCAAGCATATTAATAACAGTCTCTAAAAGCATACAACTATTGGCATTCAAATAATGTTGGTCATTATCCGGAAAATGTTTTCCAATGTCTCCCAAAGCTGCTGCACCCAATAATGCATCCATTAATGCATGCAAAGCAACGTCTGCATCAGAATGCCCCAAAAGCCCCCTTTCATGTGGAATATGAACTCCACAAAGAATCAATGGACGGTTTTCTGCCAATTTATGCACATCATATCCATGTCCCACTCTCATCTTTTCTCCTCCGTCAGCGTTTGCTCTTCTCCAGTCTGCTCGTGTTGTGATTTTAATGTTATCGTCTCGTCCCAAAGTTAACTTCACGTTTATACCCACCCATTCGAGCAGTTGACTGTCATCTGTAAAATCTAGCTTCTCCTCTTCTGCTTTGCAAAGTGCGCGCAAAAACAAGTCCCGTGCAAAAACCTGCGGTGTCTGGACAGCACAAAGCATGTCCCTATCAATGGTTTTCTTCACGAATCCATTCTCTGTTAATTTAATTGTATCCTTAACCGGAACGGCCAAAATCGCCGCCTGCCACTTCTCTGCATCCTGAATCACTGCCCGAACATCCTCTTTGCGCAAAAAAGGCCTGGCTGCATCATGCACAGCAATAAACGAGGCCTTTTGGCCGGTCTTTTCAAATCCTGCTCGAACCGATTCTTGACGTGTTTTTCCACCCGCAATCACTGCTGTCACTTTGTGTAAATTGTATGTTTTCTTAAGTCCTTCCACAAAGGCAATATCATCTTTCCCGGTCACCACAACAATTTCAAAAATTTCATTTACAGCGCTCAGGGTTTGAATGGAGTGAACCAAAACAGGAATACCCCTTAAATCCAAAAACTGCTTTTTAACGCCGCCCAATCTTCTTCCACTGCCGGCAGCCACAACAATTGCAGAAACGAAATGTTCATTCATTCTCATCACCTCATATCTCATTTGACTTCTAAGTAAATTCATCTTATACTAATAATGCAAGGCAATCTGCTCTCAACCGAAAAGTTTCCAAATTTCCCTGCGCTATATTAAAACGCATGCAGTCGCCTTCAATAAGAGGCAACGCCCTGTCATTCAACGTTCCTATGGTGGATTGTGCCGCCACCGGAAAAAGAGAGTGAACCCCGCCGCCTAAGAGGCGGGGCATCTCGCTTTTAGTTATAAAATAAAAGTTGCTAAAGGGGGATTATATCATGGCTATTTTAATCACCGGCGGCGCCGGATTTATAGGATCACATACATCCGTCTGCTTATTAGAAGCAGGATATGAAATTGTGGTTCTTGATAATCTTTCAAATAGTAAGCCGTCGGCAATAGAACATATCAAAGCAATTACAAAACAGGAATTTCCTTTTTATATAATAGACTGTTGTGATTTACAGGCAGTGCGGAAAGTGTTTGAAGAAAACGCTATTGAGGCAGTCATCCATTTTGCGGGGTTTAAAGCTGTAGGAGAGTCAATCCAAAAGCCTATAGAATATTATAGCAACAACCTAACCAGCGTGCTTTGTGTTTTACAGGCTATGAAAGAATTTGGCTGCAAAAAATTTGTTTTCAGTTCCTCTGCAACTGTTTACGGAACACCCAAGACCGTTCCCATCCAAGAAAACTTTCCTCTCTCTACCATCAACCCCTACGGAACGTCTAAACTCATGACAGAACGCATTCTCGAAGACGTTGCAAAGTCCGACACAAATCTGCATATTGCGCTATTGCGCTATTTCAACCCCGTAGGCGCGCATGAAAGCGGCCTGCTTGGAGAAAGCCCAAATGGAATTCCCAACAACCTAATGCCTTATATCAATCAGGTCGCCTTAGGGCAGCTTCCCTATTTAAGCGTCTTTGGAAACGACTATCCAACCCATGATGGCACGGGTGTGCGCGACTATATTCATGTGGTGGACTTGGCGCGTGGCCACGTAAATGCATTGGAATATCTAAAAGAACATCCGGGAATTGAAACGTTTAACTTAGGTACAGGACAAGGTTACTCGGTTTTAGATATTGTAAATGCTTTTGAAAAGGCTTGCGGCGTCCAAATTCCTTACAAAATCACAAAACGGCGAGAAGGCGATGTAGCGGCTTGTTACGCTGATCCTTCCAAATCTAAAAAACTGCTGCATTGGGAGGCCAAATATGACCTAAATCAAATGTGCATCGACGCATGGAATTTCACCCAAGAAAGCACCAAAAAGACAATGTAGAAAATAAAGGCTAAATGATAAAACACCAATGAAAAGAGACAATTCCCATCAAAGCTCTTTCATTAGTGTTTTTATTTTTATTCTTTTAGGGGAAGAATCTCTAACCAATAACCATCCGGATCCTGAATAAAATAAATGCCCATCTCCTTATTTTCAAAGCAAATACATCCCATCTCTTGATGAAGCGCATGTGCCTCTTCAAAAGAAGAGACCTCAAAAGCAAGATGAAATTCGTTGTCTCCCAGGCAATATGGTTCTTTTCTGTCTGCAAGCCATGTCAACTCTAACTGATGCTCTGAACAACCATCCTCTAAATAAACAATAATAAAAGATTCATCTTCCGGCACAATTCTTCGCACTTCATATAAGCCAAGTGCACGATTATAAAACGCCAAACTTTTTTCAAGATCGAAAACATTGAGGTTATTGTGAACCATCTTAAATTGCATGATTGCTCCTCCTATTCAAAAAACAAATTATTGAGCTGATTTCATTGTCGGGATTTTTTGCACTTCTCTCATATACAATCAAGTCCAATGCCAGACTCAAAATAACGGTCAATTTCAAATTCACCATTGTTGTATATCTCTGCATTGCTTTGAGCAGCCCGGCGGTCAAATGATGTATAAATTGATGTAAATGGAGAATTTGAATTGAGACTTTCAACAAAAATACTATATAACATTATAATCATATTTATATAGAAAGTCAATCTGTCATTGCATACGCTGTTTGCTTTTCTGACTTCAGAAACTGAAAAAAGAGGGCATATTATCACCGGTATGTTCCCTGTTCCTGTGCATTATTCTTTATTAGGATTTGAAATAAGTATCCGGTCCTTTGAATTTTGACGTTTTAAATTCCTTTGTTATATCTATATAAATATGAATGGACATAACAAAAGACATTAAAAGATACTACTCTCTCAATGCCCTTGTGTTTTTCGTTTCGTTTCTGTTGCTTTAAATCGAATCGGCGTTGCTTTTCTGCTTCTCGTTGCTGTTTACTGATCGATTCCCTCATCAGCTCATTTTCTTCTCGTTGCAGTTGCAATGCCTGTTGCGATTTAGTTCCTATTCCGGACACAACAGCTTGTTTTCGTGCTTCTCTTTGTATTCGCTTAGGATTTGTCGTTTCCTTTCTGACTTTTACATCAACAGCGGGACTGAATTTAAGCTGACTGTAATTTTTCAGAATAAATTCCCATACTTCATAATCTTTAGGCTCTGCTCCAAATATAACTTTACATACAGAAAGTTTTCCATCTTCTATACGCTTAAACACACCCACTCAAAACGAGTCGTCAAAATACGCCATCAGCATTCCTTTGATTTCATCCATAACGAAACCCTCCTAAATTTTAAATTTCGCAAGAACGGACAACCCGGAGGGGAAGGTTACTTACCCGAAATATTACATTCAGACGGCTGGGCTACCGACCAGCTCTAACACATCTAATGATGTGAATTGCGTTTTTATCCTGCGATGATATAAAGTGCATTTCCGCACCATATATCAGTTGTATTTAGTTATCTTATATTGCTTTATTGCAAAAATGGGCACCTGCTATAGGGCTGCCCATTTATTGTTGAAATTATGTGATTTTTTGCTTGCACCGATTTCTGCATCAAATGATGTAAGTTTGATGTAAATCGCTGTTTTTTCAGTTCTCAAAGGGCAAGTTGAAAAACGGAAATTTATCTGTCCCAGCAAGTTTTTTTATCTTCTTCCGTAATTGCTCGAATAGCTCTACAAGGATTTCCTACTGCTACTGAATTATCCGGTATGTCTTTAACAACAACGCTTCCGCCACCAATAACAACATTACTTCCGATTGTAACTCCGGGCATAACCTGAACTCCCGCACCAATCCATACATTATTACCAACTGTAATCGGATAAGCATACTCTAATCCCTGATTTCGTCGCTCAAAATCAATCGGATGTCCGGCTGTATGAAAGCCGCAGTCGGGTGCAATAAATACATTATCGCCAAATTTCACTTTTGCTCCATCAAGAATAACTGTATTGTGATTAGCAAAGAAGTTTTCCCCAATTTCGATATTATAGCCATAATCACACCAAAAAGGTGCAACAACACAAAATGCCCCTTTTATCTTTCCTAATAATTGTGTCATCAGTTCCTGTTGTCCTTCTTCATCTGATGGACGGAGTTGATTAAACTGATAGCAAAGGTCTTTTGCCTTGGTTCTTTCGTCCAATAAATCTCTATCGTTATTTGCGTCATAAAGCATTTGCTTTTGCATTTTTTCTTTTTCTGTCATAACAATTTATTCCTTTCCCTTTGCGGCTTCTTCCAGACCTTGTCTTGTAATTCCGTATTTCAACCAATCCATAGGAATATCATCACTTGGATATCCTGCAATTAAAATACATTGTGCATGGACACCATAGTCACCCGTTTGAACAACAGCTTTACAGCGGTCACGCATTTCATAATATTCCGGAATATAGTGCATCACATGGATATTCTTTTCCCCAAGCTTATCAATGAGAAATTGATAATCATGTTGATTTAGTTTTACCATATCCTCCGTTACAATCGCTCCTTCAAAATCTCCAACCTCTACAATCACATCTACAATATCCTGCATAGACGGAGAGCCTGTTACTGCTTCAAGGTCGATGTATTGAACGGAAAAATCCAGTGGGTGAAGTGCCTTTGAAGATGTACCGCTTCCTGCATCAGCAATAAATAACATTTCCCCATGACGAATCTGAGCCACTACTTCTGCCAATTCTTTATTCAAAATCCTTTTTTCATTCTTCTTTCCTTTCTAAATTCCAGTTTGTATTTCTGTCCATTCAGAAAACGGGCAACTCCGATTGGAATTGCCCACTCACTGAAATTTATATAACCCGGGTTTCAATATCCTGAACATCTGCAAATTTTTGAAAATCAGCTTGAGCCTTTTCCAATAATGCTGAAAGGTTAATATTATTTTCAAAGCAGTAAATTACAACAAGGACATCTTTTGTCTGCTCCGTCACCATAGCACGAGTCGAATCAGACATAGAACTGCCAAAGATGCCTTCATCATCTGCAAGAACCGGCATATTCTCCATATCTAAAAAATCTTTGCCAATTCCGGTATAGCCTTCACCATTTTCAGCTTTTCTCAAGGTGATTGTCCCATGAGTATGTGCCAGGTCATATGAACCGACTGATAGTCCGCTCTCGATGGAAATCAAATTGTTTACATCAACTACGGAATTGATATGATATAAATCATCGCCACGACGAACTCTTCGTAAAAGTGCCTCTGATGAAACTCTATACCTGCCCGGATTTCTTCCGAAAGCCTTATACGCTGCACGACTTCCTCTGACACCCGGAATATTATTCCATTCTTTCCCATC
The DNA here is from genome assembly GCA_934438055.1 of uncultured Oscillospiraceae bacterium. GTDB lineage: Bacteria > Bacillota > Clostridia > Oscillospirales > Ruminococcaceae > CAKSAY01. The sequence continues at coordinate 8,218 of CAKSAY010000001.1, forward strand.
AATTACATTTTTTATTTGCGGCTGAACTGTATTATTCATATATTCCCAAAAGTCGGTATTCGATTTTTTACATCTGCTTTAAATTGAAGAATACCTAAGCGAATATCTGAATAAATTTTATAGAGTTCACTATCTATCTTTACATCGTATTTCATAATATATACCTCTCATACAAATCTCGATTTGTATTTCTGTTTCTTTTAAAAATGGGCAATCCCGGTTGGAATTGCCCATTTATTGTACTAATGATGCGATTTTTTCTTGCTTGCACTTAATTCTGCATCAAATAATGTAAGTTTGATGTAAATCGCTGTTTTTTCAGTTTTTTATCAAATGAAGTACGTCCCGTCTATTTGATAAAACGGTACATCTTTACATTATCTTAATAGAGCTTTGCACCTGCCGGAATGTGGTCATCAACCATCAGAAGATGGAGCTTTTCTTTGCCTTCTTCTTCGTGAATAGCACTGAGGAGCATACCGCAAGAGTCAATGCCCATCATAGCTCTCGGCGGAAGATTTGTGATAGCGATAAGGGTCTTTCCAACCAGTTCTTCCGGCTCATAATAAGCGTGAATACCGCTTAAAATGGTTCTGTCTGTGCCTGTTCCGTCATCAAGAGTGAACTGTAACAGTTTCTTTGACTTCGGTACTGCAACACACTCTTTAACCTTTACTGCACGAAAATCTGACTTGCTGAATGTATCAAAATCAACTGCTTCCTCAAATAAAGGCTCAATCTTTACCTTAGAAAAATCAATCTTTTCAGGCTCAGCTTTCACTTCTCCAGCAGCCTTAGATTTTACATCATTTTTCTTATTTACATCATTCAAGGTCTTCATTGTGGGGAATAATAAAACATCACGAATGCAGTCATTTCCCGTCAACAACATCACCAAACGGTCAATCCCCATTCCCATACCACCAGTTGGAGGCATTCCATAAGATAATGCGTTTAAAAAGTCTTCATCCACTTGCGCCGCTTCCTCATCTCCCTGCCGGCGCAGTTCCATCTGTGCTTCAAAACGCTGTCTTTGATCAATCGGGTCGTTCAATTCAGAAAAGGCATTTGCAAACTCCCGTCCGACAATAAACAATTCAAATCGCTCCGTCAGAGCCGGATTATCTTTCTTTTTCTTTGCAAGAGGAGAAATCTCAATAGGATAATCCGTAATAAAGGTTGGTTGAATTAAATTCTTCTCCACATATTTGTCAAAAAACAGATTGAGAATATCACCTATCTTATGACGGGACTCATAAGCAATCTTATGCTCATCTGCAATATTGCGCGCCTGCTCTAAAGAAGTGATTTGAGAAAAATCAACACCTGCATATTTTTTCACAGAATCAAGCATGGTGATTCTCTCAAAAGGTTTGGAAAGATCAATCGTCACATCTGCACAATCAATCTGCTGCGTTTCTAAAACATTCTGCGCCACTGTCTGAATCATCTTCTCAGTAATTTCCATCATTCCATGAATGTCTGTGTAGGCCTGATAAAGCTCTAATAGGGTAAATTCAGGATTGTGTTTTGTGTCGGTTCCCTCATTTCTAAAAACTCTTCCGATTTCAAACACTCTGTCAAAGCCTCCAACAATCAGGCGTTTCAAATGCAGCTCCAGGGCAATCCGCAGATACATATCAAGGTTTAATGCATTGTGATGGGTTGCAAAAGGACGTGCAGCAGCGCCGCCCGCCATATTATGAAGCACAGGCGTCTCCACCTCTAAAAAGGCCTCATTTTCTAAAAATCTACGAATCTCAGACAAGATTCTGCTTCGCTTCACAAAGGTTTCTTTCACAGACGGATTCACAATCAAATCTAAATAACGCTGTCTGTAACGCAAATCTGTATCCCGCAAGCCATGCCATTTTTCCGGAAGCGGCAAAAGCGCTTTAGAAAGCATCACAGCTTCTGAAATTTTAACGGAAATTTCTCCTCGATGGGTTCTAAACACCTCACCAGTCACTCCAATGATGTCTCCAATATCCCACTTTTTAAAAACAGCATAAGGTTCTTTTCCCAAAGAATCCACCTGAAAATAACACTGAATTTTTCCAGAGCAATCCTGCAAATCGACAAAAGACGCCTTTCCCATTCCCCTTTTGCTCATCATGCGTCCCGCAAGTGAGACCACTTTTCCTTCAAAATTCTCAAATTCGTTAACAATTTTTTGTGCCTGCGCAGTGACTTGATAATTTGTTTGAACAAACGGATCGCGGCCATCTTTGCGCAATTGCTCGAGCTTTTCAAGCCGAATTTTCATCTGCTCGCTCACATCTTGTATTTGCTTTGCCTCTCCCTTTTCTTCCATGGTTAACCTGCCTTTCTCTTTTTATATATAAAAATGAGAGTGACCGCATCAACCGGTCACTCTCATTTCATTGATATGTTCAAGTTTACTTTGAAATATCAAGCACTTCAAAATGGATTGTGCCGGAGGGCACGTCGATCTCAACAACATCACGTTTGCCATGCCCAAGCAACGCCTTTCCCACAGGGGATTCATCGGATATTTTTCCCTCATCCGGATTTGCCTCTGTTGAGCCTACAATATAATATTCTACCTCTTCATCGAATTCAATATCCTTTAGTCTCACCTTGCTGCCAATGCCAATCGTATTTGTATCCAACTCGCTTTCATCAACAACATGCACATTTTTCAGCATAGCATCTAACTGTGCAATGCGGGCTTCGATCATAGCCTGTTCGTTCTTTGCTTCATCATATTCGCTGTTTTCAGACAAATCTCCGAACGATAAAGCAACTTTTATTTTAGCGGCAACATCTTTTCGTCTGACAGTTTTTAAATGTTCAAGTTCCTGTTCAAGTTTTGCAAGCCCTTCATTGGTCAAAACCGTTTGTTTTGCATTTATATTTGCCATATATTTTCCCTCCACAGATAATGCCTATATCAATTATTAATTATATTATTTCTCCAACACATTGTCAAGAAAAAGATGTGACTTTGCAGCCGACATGCATGCGTTCAGACATTTTAAAATTACACAAGATCTATTTAATTCTCAAATCACATATAATCTGCGATTAATGCACTCCTATTCATTTCATTTTAGGGTCATCCAAACAGTCAATAAGGCAGTCTAAAGAGACATCAAATTAATCCACAAATGCTATAAAGTTTTTCTATGCCGGTTCTCATGCTCCACATACATATCCCTAATACCCTATTAAGCGACATATCAATAGCTTCATGCACCTGTCTCTATATTCTATATTAAATTTCGAGACTTTTTTAAAGCAATGAATCTTTCAGAAAATAACATAACCAGATACCTATACGCAAAAGGTGTACGATCGTTACATCAAATAGATTTTAGTCAGAGCAGACTGCAAAAATCGGTATACTATCTTATCATAACACAAAGCAGGAAAGACCGCACAGAGGAAGCTATAGGTGTAAATAAAAATATTGCCCGAAAATTCAATGAACTTTGCAAAAAGTGTCTGCTCATTTAGGCATTTCGGAAACAACCTAAAAAGGGTGCAGAAAGCAAGTCTTTAAACGCTCGTGATTATCAATGAACATAAAATTTGTTGTGCTCTCAATGTCACACTAGATATATTTTTAAAAAAAGCAACTAATTGGGGGAAACCTGCCGCTTGAGGCACCTTGTTTCTACCAATACATATCTTTCAAAAAGCAAACAGGCATTATTAAAATGCACTTGCTAAAGTCTTTGTATCTGACAATCTTGCTCTAACAAAAGCTGTGGGTGCATTCTAAAATAGTGAAATAAATATTGCTGCGCTATCCCGGCATAAGGGGAATTTGCAAAAGGAAAGCCGTCCGGATAATACCGTGACAACACCTTGTGGATCCAGACGTCAACAGGAAAGGCCTCTAAACGATGGAATCCATATAACAGCACGCATTCCGCAACCTTTTTGCCAACCCCCAAAATCTGATATAAACTCTCTCTGGCCTGCGCAATATCTATAACAGAGAGTTCCTGCGGTGAAAATTCCCCGGAAACGGTTTTGCGCGCGGCGTCTAAAAGATAACGCGCCCGAAACCCTGAGCGAATCGGCGCCAAATCTTCTTCAGAGCAGAGAGCAAGCCGCTGTGCAGAGGGAAAAGCAAAATCCCGTTCTAGCCTTTCTCCAAAACAGGTACACAATCTCTGCACAATGCCTTTAATTCTGGGAATATTATTATTAGCAGATAAAATAAAACTGCAAAGTGTCTCAAATCCATCCTGCCGCAAAATGCGAATACCGCCTGCTTCTTCACACGCCTCCTGCAAAATGGGATCAGAAGCAAATAGGGTTTTGATTTGTGCATAGTCGGTTGTTAAATCAAAATAATCCATCCAAAACGAGAGAAACTCTTGCTCAGAAATGTTGTGAAATAAAATAGAATCACCTCTTTGGGAGATGGTAAGGCAATGATTAGACGCAATGCCAAAATAACAATCTTCTTCCTGTTTGGAAAATCGAAAGCATTGCCCGCATTCTAAAGTATCCTGCAAAGAAAAATCTTCAAGATAAACCAAAACCCCCTCTTTTATAACACAATACTCCATCCAATCACCTCTTTTCTTTTAAGAATACTAAAATCATACAAGAAAATCAAGAAATTTCTAAAAGAAAAATCTGCCTTTATACTATGACATCCGTTCATTTTCCCAACTTCATGAAATAAAGCAAGAAAAAATATTAATTTTTCCAAGCATTTCTTGCAATCTATGCCCAAATAATATATAATAAGTTTATAATTTAAATGAATAAATTTTTTGGGGGTTAAAATATGCCAGTAGTAAATTACCAGCAGTATTGCACAATGCTTCAAAAAGCATATGAAAATCATTATGCTTATCCGGCCTTTAACGTTTCGGATATGGAAACCGCCAGCGCCGTTTTAGCAGGGCTTGCGAAGGCAAATTCCGACGGAATTATTCAGGTTTCCACAGGAGGTGCGGCTCACGCTTCCGGCGCAACAGTAAAAGATAAGGTTCTGGGCGCCATTGCTGTAGCCAACTATGTTCATCTCGTTGCAGAGCATTACAATATTAATGTCGCTTTGCATACCGATCATTGCAAGGCTGAAAACATTGACGATTATCTCATTCCTCTGATTGAAGAGACGGCGCGCCGCAGAGCCGCTGGATTGCCCAATCTTTTTAACAGTCATATGTTTGACGGATCTGCAATTACATTAGACGAAAACCTAAAATTGGCTAAAGATCTTTTAAAACGCTGCGCTGAAAACGAGATTGTTTTAGAAATCGAAACCGGTGTTGTCGGCGGAGAAGAAGATGGCGTAAACAATGAGGGCGTGCCAAATGATAAACTCTACACAACCCCTGAAGATATGATTCAGGCTTATGAGACGCTTGAGCCTATTGGCGGAACCTATATGGTAGCGGCTACATTTGGAAATGTGCATGGTGTTTATAAGCCTGGAAATGTAAAATTAAATCCGAAAATTTTGCTTGAGGGTCAAAAGGCTCTGAAAGCAAAATACGGGGAAGATAAAGGGTTTCTGCTGGTTTTTCATGGTGGTTCCGGCTCTTCAAAAGAAGAAATTCATGAAACATTAGATTACGGCGTGATTAAGATGAACGTTGATACAGATACGCAATACGCATTTACCCGTCCCATTGCAGATCATATGTTTAAAAATTATGACGGTGTCTTGAAAGTGGATCAAGAAGTCGGAGTAAAAAAAGTGTATGATCCGCGCTCATATCTCGTGAAAGCGCAAGAGGGAATGGCTGCTCGTGTGGTGGAAGCCTGCAATGACCTTCGCTCAACCGGCAAGCACATTGAATTTTAATGAACAAAATGAACAAAAGCCATTGGTTCAGCCAATGGCTTTTGTTATGAAAAAAATCTCCTTAAACACTAAAAATGCATCTTTAACCTATTTGATTGTCTTCTTTCTTCCGACGAATACTGTCTTATTGCATTAACAATACTTCTGCAAAAAATGGGTATACTTAGAAAAGGAAGCAATTGTCGGAAGGAGCAATCACATGAAAAAGGGATTTATCATCGTAGCTATATGTTTCGTAACGCTATTATGCACGGGCTGTTCAGTAACGCCGTATGAAAGTGTACAAACCACAGCCAATGCAACAGTATACGATGTACAAATTGAGTTGGTATTGCATCCAGATAAACTGCTTTTTTTGCAAGAAGCGTGCGATACTTATACTAAAATCCATCCAAACGTTACCTTTACCATCACCACGCTGCCAGACGACTCGAATTATCACGGAGCGTTAATCAAGGCATTGAATCAACAAGATCCGCCTGAGGCATTTATGGTGGACGGTTTGAATGACATTACATTTTTCAAAGAACACCTTGCCCCCATTCCCCGCCCCACCTTTGCAGAAGGAGTGGAAAATGTGTTGACGCCTCCTGTTTCCCTTGGAGACGTTCTTTATGCTCTGCCCATGAATCTAAACGCCTATGGCATTATCTATAATACACAGCTTCTTGCGTCTTTAAATCTAAATACAAAAAATCTTTCCTCTATGGATAAATTGTGCGCAACCATCTCCACCATAATGCAACAAATGAATAATACAGGCTTTAAGACCGCAGTGTGCTGTAAAACCGATTTGGCAGACATTGCACTGACAAATGCGCTCAATCACGCAGACAAGTCAACAGAGCTGGCGTTATCTCCAAATCTTTCTACACTTCTCAAGCTTTGCGGCAACGGTAGCTTAGACGATCCGGCAGCCCTGATCGCCAAAAGACAAGCAGGCATGTATTTTGGCGGCAGTGACCTCTTGTCTATGATACTACAAATCGATCCAACAGCGGAAAATGTGCTTTCCATCGCGCCGCTTCCATTGGAGGAAAACAACAGCTCTCTGATTGTAAACGCAGATTATTTGGCAATCAATTGTAATGCAAGCGAGGTGGAAAAAGAAACGCTACAGGACTTTTTACAATGGCTCTATCAAAGTGACGAAGGAAAAGCCTTATTAGAAAAGAATACCGTTCTATCTCCTTATTCTAATCAGCGTCTTCCCAAATTGCAGCAAAATATATTGCAGTCTTGCAAAGAAGGCAAAGTGCAAACGAGCCGTTTAGGAGAAGCACCCAACGGTTTTAAGGAGGAGGTCTTCTTCCAACAAATTGAACAATATCGCACAGGAAAAATAGATTGGGAATCATGCACTGCCCAAATACAAAGTCAATGGGAATCATGCAATCCGTCTCCATAAGCTAGAATGCTATATTGCAACCTCAAACCAGATCACAATTGAACAAAAAATCAACCCATTCTTTATAAATAACGAGATGTCTTACACTTTGCTGCATCGCCTCACCAAACTGAATGTTCACAATTTAGTAATCAAATTGTATCGCAATTGCGTTAGAATAAATTAGATATCATCAATTCATTTGGGAAATGCAAAACGCACTGCTGAGTTTGTCTGAAATAAACAGATTTTTAAAACTGTTAACATCCAAAATGAAAAATGATAGAAACATTCGTTTATTGCAATAAAAACAGGAAAATAAACGTTTTTCCTATTTATATAAAGAGAGGAAAAATTATTGTTTGGATATATCAGACCCTTTAAGCCGAATTTAAAAATGGCCGAATATGAAACCTACAAAGCAATCTATTGCGGCGTCTGTAAACAGTTAGGACGTTCCTACTCACAGCCCGCTCGCTTTTTGCTCAGCTATGATATGACTTTCTTTGCCCTCTTTGCTTTGGCGGTCAACGGCAGCAGTGTGTCCTATAAACGGCAAATTTGTGCGGCACATCCCGTTCAAAAGAAGCCTTGTTTGCTTGCTTGTGAGGAACTACGCCACACTGCGAATCTTTCGATATTAATGGCCTACTATAAGCTGTTAGATAATATGCAAGACAGTCGTCATTCGGGCTATCCATATAAGGCGTTATCTCCTGTGTTTAAGAACGTAAAAAGAAAAGCGATGAAGCAATTGCCTGAAACGGACGAAATTTTGCAAAAAATGATCGCCGCGCAAACCGAAATTGAAAATATGCAAACAGACAGCATTGACAAGGCCTCACATCCCACCGCCGACGCACTGGGAAAGATTGCACAACAGATGTCGCCAAATGAACATGAAAACGATGCTTTTTACCGTCTGGGTTATATGCTTGGCCGATTTATTTATTTATTAGATGCGCTAGACGATTTGGAACAGGATCAAAAAAATAATTGTTATAATCCGTTTTTAGTTAAATATCCATCCTATTCACCGGAAAAAATCCAACAGCCGGTGTTAGAGCTGCTTCATCTAACCATTGCGCAAATGGCTTCTGCTTATGAGCTGATTACGATAAAACAATTTAAATCTATTTTGGATAACATTATTTATCAAGGACTATTTTCGTCCATGCAAATCGTGTTAAACAAAAAACAGTTGAAGGAGAAAAAGAATGAACAATCCATACCAAACATTGGAAATAGACAAGAACGCCTCGGATGAACAAATTAGAGCGGCGTATCTTACTATGCAAAAGAAATATCATCCCGACAACTATGAAGACGGACCTTTGAAACAATTGGCAATCGAAAAAAGTCAGGAGATAACCGCCGCTTTTGACGCTATTATGAACGAACGGCGTCAAAGACAAGCGCAAACCGGCCAAAGCCGCGTTACAGTCACTGCAAATGAGGACGGCGAATATACGCAGCAGGCAGCAGGCTCCAGCTCTTATTCAGATATTAGACGGATGGTGCAAAACAATCAATTGGTGGAAGCAGAAGAAATTCTTGACGCAATGCCGCAGGATAATCGAACTGCTGAATGGTATTTTTTAAAGGGAAGCATCTTTTTTTCAAGAGGATGGCTCGAAGACGCCTCGAATTTCTTCTCCACAGCCGTGAGGATGGACCCGGCAAACGGAGAATATAAAGCGGCTCTTAATCGCATTAACTGGCAAAAACAAGGAAACTTTGGCACGCCGCAAAACGGGCAATATAGGCAACCAAATCCACGAATGGGCGGTTGCTCGGCCTGTGATATGTGTTCAGGGCTTCTCTGCGCTGACTGCTGTTGTGAGTGCATGGGAGGGGACTTAATTAGCTGTTGTTAAATAAAGCAAATGCGGGAAGGATGAAGAATTTTGAAGCCTGCTAAAAAGGCAGCCATATGCGGTATTCTAACAGCCTTGAGTCTTGTGTTTATGTTTCTAACCGGTTTGTTTCCAATTGCGAGCTATGCAATTCCTGCCTTTTGCGGCATATTGTTGATGATTGTTGTTTTCGAAATGGGTAGACGGCAGGCCATGTTGGTTTATTTAGCAGTTGCCCTCCTTTCTCTGCTGCTCACGCCTGATCGAGAGGCCGCATTTATTTACATAATTTTTTTAGGCTACTATCCTGTGTTAAAATCAAAGATTGAGCAACTCCACAATCGCTGGGGCATTTTAGCAATCAAAGTCATTCTCTTTTTAGCAGTCCTGACAATTGGCTTTTGTGCAAGCGTCTTCCTGCTGGGGCTTTATGAAATTCACTTTGGATGGTTGATTCTGCTAATCGGCGCTTGTGTTATGACCGTTGTCTTCCTAATTTACGACACAGCGGTTGGATTGATTGCGCAAATGTATTGTAATCAAATCCGTCCAAAATATTTAAAACGTTTTTTCCATTAAACAAAGGAGGGATTATGAAAAAGAACCATACGCGGGCAGTTTGTTTTGTTATGGCGTTTATTCTTTCACTGCAAATCATTTTTCCAATTGCTCAAATAAACGCAATGGATGATTTATCCGGCTCATCTGTTTCTGTGTCTGAATCAACCCCTCCATCTTCTGTTGCCGACAGCCAAGAGGAAACGCAATCTTCCTCCATTCTGTCCACCCCGGTTTCTTCCTCCAACCCACCATCTTCTATAGAAAGCGCTCAAAGCAACACATCAAATCATTCATCTAACAAAACAGATAAAACCAGCCGTCTGAGTTCACCGGTTTCCTCCTTTGCCTGGACTGATGCAATGTCCGCCGCAGTGGACAACGCCTGTAAATGGCTGACATTAAACAGTACAGACAAACGCTATTTATTGGTGATGGGCATTGCTGGAAAATCGGCAGATATCGCTGTGACCACAAGAGAACAACAAGGAATCGCACAAAAAGAAGGAAGTTACGACAATCCAAACGATTTGTCATTAGATATTCTCACATTGGTGTTTAGCGGAATGAATCCTGAAAATTTTCAGGGTCTGAATCTTATTAAAAGTCTCTATGAATATCAAAATCTGCTTTCTATGGATGCAATAGCGAATTCTTTGGCGTTAATAGCGTTTGATAGCAATCAATTTTCAATTCCGGATGGTGCTTTTAACACACGTGAATCCATTGTGCAGTCTCTGTTGCAGATGCAGCAAAAAGACGGTAGTTTTGTTTTTAATGGAGAGGAAAACTTTGAAATCACTTCTATAGTAATTTGTGCACTCTCACCCTACAAAGAACAGGAAAACGTCCGCGCTAGCATTCAATCTGCCCTCTCCTATCTGCAAAATCAGCTCAAGCACACAAAAAATTTCAATTGTTATACGCTATCCTGTCTCACGATTGCTGTCAGTTCATTAGAAATTTCAGCAGATGACAGACGTTTTGCTAATAAGGACGGAAGTCTTGTCGATAGTATTATGCAATATCAACTCTCAAACGGTAGCTTTACTGTAGACGAATCCACCGAACAGGCAGATGCTATTGCAACAGAGCTGGCAATTGTTGCAATGATTGCTGCGCAAAATCAAGCAAGTCCTTTTATTCTTCAAAACGGCATTACCTATGAGCAGCAAAGCAAATCCTCTGATCTTGCTCTGATTGTCATTTGCATAATTGTTGCCGTCATTCTCATTGCAGCAAGTTTCCTTTGCATCCTTGCGATGAAAAGGAAGAAGAAAAAGTAGGAACGTCTGCACGAAAAAATGAATCAGAAAAAGGCAGATGATTAACATTCTAACTCAAACAAGCATTCAACCGGCAAAACACAGTCACCTTTGATTGCATAGAGGAGAACTATTATGAAGCATTGTAAAAAGATTATCAGTCTATTGCTCGTCATTCCTATCTTGGTTTTCACCGGGTGTGATTTGTCTTTTGATCCATCCGCCTATGTGCAGGCGAGTTTAGACGCTATCTATAAGGGCGATTTCACGACCTATTTAGAAATGGTAGATATCTCTCAGGAAAAAGCACAACAAAATTATGAAGAGGGCTATAAAAGCGAGGCAGATACCTTTGCTCAACGTTATAATATAAAATCTTTATCAGACGGAATACGCGAACAAATCGAACAGCTCTATAAATATCTATATAGTAAAGTGGATTATACAGTAGGTGAAAATCAGAAAACAGAGGATGGCTATTCTGTTGACGTAACCATTCACCCTATTACCTTTTTTACCGCTGAGCAGCAAAAAGTAATCGATTATTCCAATCAGTTTAATGCCGACGTCCTCAATGGAGCATATAATGATCTCCCCGAACAACAATTTGAAGATGTCTACGCATTAGGTCTTTTAGACGTCTTTAACGCAGATAAAGAAAATATATCCTACGGTGACGAGCAGACCTTATCTATTAACGTGCAAAAGGACGAAGAAAATAATAGTTATTTTATCAATACAGCTGATTTATTTAAACTGCAACAATCCGTCATCGTTTATTCCTAAAGTTAAAAGCTTGAATAAATAGAGGAATAACAGAGGAAGAAAAAATGTTGCGAACAGAGATTGAACAGGGAGAACACAACAAAAGCCCCTATCGCCCAATGGCAAAACTGGGGCTTTTATTATGTTGTTCTTTCTTTGCCGCAGCCTTATGCCCGTTTCGGTTAGAGGTCTGCACAGCGATAGTATTTTCCATAACCGGTGTAATTCTACGGCCTTTGAGAAAAAGATTTCATCTAACATCTATCTACATCTCTCTTTTGATTATTGGTCTTTCTTTCGGTTACTTTTCGGCCTATACTGCTCTTTGTTATTTTCCGGCCGTATCTTATGATGAAGAAATCGTATCTATCGACGGCAAAATAACCGAAATAGAAAATTTGGACGGAGGAAGATTTTGTTATACAATTAAGGTAGATTCCATAGATGATCATCACTTTTTTCTTCCATTTTCTGCTATTCTTTATTCACAAGACGAGTTAAAAGCCGACTATAATGATCAAATCAGCTCCATTGTCGCTGTGCACGCAACAGAAGAAGATGATTTGTTAACCTTGCAAGACTATCAGCGTTCTAGCGGGATCTTTTTGGAAGCAACTCTGTCTGATGAAGTGAGCGTTCAACCATCAAATGGCTTTTCCATTAGAAAAGCCTGTCTCCATCTGCGGGACAACCTGGTAGCAAGTCTTGATTTATATACCCATGCACCAAACAGCAATGTTGCTGCGGGAATTATATTTGGTAAAAAAAATGGTATCCCTTTCTCCATCATCGAACAATATCGTAAGGCCGGTTATTCTCACCTGCTCGCCGTTTCAGGCTTGCATATGACCATGCTTGTGAGCGTAATCTTTATGCTTTTAGCGTTCTTTAAAATACCGGAAAAACCGTCAAAAATAATCGCATTGCTCGTTCTTGCAGCTTTTTCTATTATGGCCGGACTTTCTCCATCTGTATGTAGGGCGCTTATCATGTGCACGATTACGTTTGTTGCCTCTTTCTTCAGGCGACAAACAGACGGCTTAAACACTCTTGGATTTACTGCCTCTATTCTCCTGATTTTCTCTCCCTATTCCGTGATGAATCTGAGTTTTCTGCTCTCGTTCGCCGCCACTTTAGGCATATTCATTCTCTCTCCAAAGTTATCCAAAATGGGAAAAAACTATCTCTATAAAAATCACGCGAATGAAATACATACGCCCATATTAGACAGCTTTATGGTGAGTCTATCCGCAACCATTTTTACACTTCCAATTTCTCTCTTTGCGTTTAACTACATATCATTCATCGCTCCTGTCTCGAATATAGTGGCAGCGCCGTTATCCAGTCTTGTGCTACTGCTGGGGCTTTTAACAGCTCTCTTTGGATTGGTATGTCAGCCCATAGCGCTCATCTTTGGCTTTTTAACAGATACATTCACCTATTGGCTCAATCAAATATCCAGCTGGTTTGCCAGTCTTCCTTTTGCCACCATTCCATCAAACTTTCCCTATGTTCTCCTCTGTTTATTATTAAGTATATGCATTCTGATCATCTGCTACTTTTCAAGGAGAAAAAAGGCAGCCATAAAAACAGGCGCGCTCTTATGTTGTGTAATCTTTCTGGTCGGTCATTTATCCTATCAATTTTTTAACCGAAACACGGTGCAATTAGACATTCTCGGCAACAGTACAGGCTATTCCATTGTTCTCTCCTACGGCCGCCACGCAGCAGTCATTAGCTGCGGCGGCAGCAAATATTCGGGTGAAAACACCTATGACTTTCTCACCGGAATGGGTATTGAACAAATAGATCTCCTTGTGCTCCCAGAGCTGACCAAAGAAACAGCGTCAGGAGCACCGTTTCTCGTTCGATACGAACCGGTTGCTAATATCGTAATGCCATTCGAGGGTTCAATGGCTTCTCAGGTGTTATTGTCAGCGCAAGAACAGAACGCATCTGTGTTTGAACTGGCTACCATGACCGTAGATCTCGCTCCATTGCACCTATTAGTTGATAATCGATTTTCCTCTCCTCTTATCCTCCTGACGATTGGAGGAACCACTGTGTGCTATTGTGATGACGCCGAGATTATTGCGCAAACAGAAAATGACTATCAGCCTGATATTATATTAATACAAGATGATAAGTTTCCATCAGATTTGGCGTTTTCGTCTCAATATGTTATACTTTTATCAGACAAAGCACATCCGTCTCTTAACGCTCTGCAAATAACGGCAGATACGGAGAACCGATCGTTTCGTTTTACTCCATAAGCAAAAATGTTGTTTTAGCCACAGACATAAGGAGGTTTTATGCACAAGGATGTCCGAAACAAAACCACCTCCACATCCGCCTTTCGCCCATTTGCAAAACTTGGGCTTTTGTTTTGTTCCGTCTTTTTTGCAGCCTCGTTCTGTCCGTTTTCTTTTGTAGTTAAGCTTGCGATCCTCTTTTTGCTCGCCGGCATAATACTTCTAATTTTGCCCAAAAAGCTGCTTTTAAAAAGAGCTGCAGTGGGCTTTTTGCTCGTGGCTCTTGCGTTTGGCTATTTCTCTGCCTACACCGCCCTGTGTTATTTCCCATCGCAGGACTATGCGGGAAAAATATCACAAATCGAGGGAAAAATTACAGACATTGAAATGCTCAACAGCGGCACATTTCGCTACACTGTCCGCGTTAATAAAGTTGAAGATCATGAATTTACCATCCCTTTTTGTGCGTATCTCTATGCACAAGATGAAATTGTTGCAGACTATGGGGACGAGCTATCCTCCATCGTGGCTCTTTCCTCAACCTCGCAGCAAGAAACGCTATCACTCGAAGATTATAGCCGTTCTAAAGGAATCTTCCTGCAGGGAACTCTAACAGAAGATGTAGCCATAACGCCCAAGACCCACCCTTCTCTGTCTGCTTTTTGTTTACATATTCGCGATCGTCTCACAGAAAGTTTAAAACTATACACCCATACGCCAAACAGTGAACTTGCGTGCGGCATTATTTTTGGAAACAGGGATGGGATTCCCTTTGACATTGCCGATGATTTTACTATGGCGGGTTTTTCACATCTACTTGCTGTCTCCGGTCTGCATATGACGATGTTGGTCAGCTTTGTGGTGATATTACTTTCCCTTTTTCGAATTCCTCCAAGAATTGCAAGAATTCTGGCATTGGCAGTTTTATTTATCTTCTCTGTCATGGTGGGTCTATCGCCCTCGGTTTTGCGCGCACTGATCATGTCAGCAACAGCTCTAATCGCCTTTCTCTTGTCCAGGGATTTTGACGGACGCAACGCGCTGGGTTTTACAGCTTTAGTGCTTGTTTTGTTTTCGCCCTATTCCATTATGGATATCGGCTTTCTTTTGTCCTTTTCGTCCACTTTAGGGATTTTCCTGTTAACCTCCCGACTACAGACCATGTGTAAAAATGCATTGCCCTTTGCAACTCCACCCCCGGCTTATCAATTAACCATAATAGAAAGTTTTTCCGTCAGCTTATCGGCTCTCATCTTCACATTACCCTTTTGTTTGCTTTCGTTCAACACTTTCTCCATTATTTCCCCCATCTCCAATATTATTGCTGCCCCTCTTTCAGGCGCTATCTTGCTATTCGGTATGTTTACAGCTATTCTGGGACTGTTTTGTCCTCCTCTTGCGTCTCTGTTTGGTTTTTTAACAGATGTCTGCACCTCTTGGTTAATCCAAATTGCAGACTTCTTTGCCAATCTTCCCTTTGCAACGCTTCCCACCGACTATGCATGGATCACATTGTGCCTGCTTCTCAGTCTACTCCTACTCATTGTCTGCTATTTTTCCGCAAGAAAAACAGCGGCATTAAAAACAGGCGCGCTTCTTTGTTGTTTAATCTTTTTAACAGGCGCCTTTTCCCATCAGGTCATCAACCGTGACACTATCTCTTTGGCAGTGTTGGGAAATGAAACCGGCTATTCGATTGTTGTGTCATATGGATCTCACGCTGTTGTTTTAGGCTGTGGAGGCGACTCCTATTCCGGCGAAAACACCTATCATTATCTCGAGGGCAGGGGAATCGAAACAATTGATCTATTAATCCTTCCTGAACTCACGAAAAAATATTCCTCCGGCGCGCCATTTTTGGTGAATCATTGTGAAGTCGCTAATATCATAGCGCCATTTGAGGGAAGAAATTTTGAACAGCTCTCTCTAGCGGCAGAAAACAACAATGCAAATCTTTTTGAATTGTCCACCATGACAGTAGACATTCACCCGGTTCACCTCCTGATTGACACACGCTATACATCCCCGGTTGTCCTTCTGACAATTGGAGAATCGACTATTGGATATTCTCAAGATGCAGAGGCGATTGAGGAAGCAAGTAACTCCTATGAAATGAACATACTATTAATAAATGATAAAATTGATGACACACAGCTTTACAACAATTCCTCTTATGTTATACTTTTAAATAACCAGCAAAATCTTCCGTCTGACTATTTACAAGTCCATCAGGACGCAAGTCTGCGCCTGAATTGGAATCATCAGGGGTTGATAATGGAAAACATCAAATAAAGGAGAAAAAAATTGATCAACGAAGCTGATTTGATAAAACAAACCAAACAGGGCGTTTTCTATCCAGTATATTTGCTTTATGGAAACGATCAATATATGCTTCGATATTTTAGCAAATTGCTGATAAAACAAGCTCTTCCAAAGCATGTTTGTGAAATAAACCTGCATAAATTTACAGAAACTTCCGCCTCCATGGATGAGATCGCAGAGGCCGCGTTAACAGCTCCTTTTCTCTCTCCAAAAAGGCTGGCAATTGTAGAAAACTTTCCGATTACAAAGTTGCATGAAAAGGAATTAGAGAGATTAAAAAAGCTCATTGAAGACATCCCAAACGGAAATAGTCTTGTCTTCATCTACTACGATCTTGCTGCATCCACAAAAAAATCAGCAAAATTTAAAGGGCTTTACTCAATTATAAAAAACAAGGGATTAATCACCGAATTTGCACAAAAATCGGCAAGAGAGCTCTACAAAATGCTTGCAACAAAGGCGTCTAAATCCGGATGCACGCTTCCGCAAAAGACGGGCTATGAACTGATTGAGCGTTGCGGATCTTCTCTTTTTACTCTCACAAATGAATTAAACAAGCTTGTTGCCTACGCACAAAACCGTGAAATCACCATTCAGGATTTAGATTTATTAGTGACGCCAAATCTTGAAAGCACCAGTTTTGCGTTGGCAAAAGATATTCTAAAAAGAAAACAGGGACAAGCGTTGAATACATTGAACATTTTATATGAAAATAAAATAGAAGAACCCATGATTGTGGGCGCATTGAGTCTTTCTTTCGTCGATCTCTACCGAGCAAAGGCGGCATTAAATGCACAAAAAGATATGAGCGCCATCACTAACTATTATTCTTATAAAGGTAAAGAGTTTCGAATCAAAAACGCTATACGAGACGCCTCTCATTTTTCTATGAAGCAAATCAAGCAATGTCTTTCTGTCTTAACGTCGCTTGACACTGCGTTGAAAACAAAACAGCAGGACAATCGAACATTGCTGGAAACTTCAATTATTAAAATGATTCGTATACAGCAGGGGGATAGGTGAAAATGATTACTCTCAAGCAGACTGTGATTGTGGAAGGGAAATATGATAAAATCAGGCTGCAATCGCTGCTAAATGCATTTATCCTTCCCACCAATGGTTTTCAAATCTTTCAGGATAAAGAAAAAAGAATTCTCATTCGTCGACTTGCGCATGAAACAGGGATTGTGGTTTTAACTGACAGTGACAGAGCCGGCCGGTTGATTAGAAATCATATTAAGTCGATCGCAAAAGGCGGAAAGATTTGGAATGCCTATATTCCGGAAATATTGGGCAAAGAGCAAAGAAAAATACTCCCGTCCAAAGCCGGTACATTGGGCGTTGAGGGGATGCCAACAAATGTCTTAAAAGAGGCGCTGCACAGAGCCGGTGTAATGGAAGGAAAGCCTCGCAAACTCGCTCATCTTACCAAAGCAGATCTCATGCTTGATGGATTGAGCGGTGGAAAAAATAGTTATGAAAAACGCCAAAAGCTGCTCAAAATTTTAAAGCTGCCAAGCTCCCTTTCAGCAAATGCGCTTTTAGAATTGCTCAACGCCACAACCACCGAAGAGGAATACCGAGCACTTTTGGAGAAGTTAGAAAAAAAGGAGGAGCCGCACAATGCCATTTATTAGAACCTCCTTTTTATTTCTTTTTTTTCCTCTATTTTTAATTTTATATTATATCGTACCCATCCGCTTTAAAAATCTCGTTTTAGTGATTGGAAGTCTGCTCATAAGTCTTTGGTTTGATCCCGCTTTCTTTTTAATCCAAATAAATCTTTCTATAGTAACTTATATTTTTGGCTATTTATTGTCCTCAAAGGGAACGATACAGCATATCCGAAAAACCATTTTCATATCCTCTGTTGTAATCAGTGTCGGCGTTTTATTATATTTTTATATTGGTCAGCATATTTTGACTCTTTTAGAAACTGTCTTTTCCGTTTCAAACACCACACAGATTCTTACGCCTCTTGGCATTGCTTATTATGTTCTCTCATGCGTTTCCTATTTGATTGACGTTTACTATGATCGAGCACAGCGTCAGGAAAGTCTCATTGACTATCTCGCTTATATTGTAATGTTTCCCAAACTATATGCGGGCCCTGTTGTTGCATATGCAAACATTGCAGGGCAGCTCCAAAATCGTAAAATCTCTCCTAAAAATGCATTTGCAGGCGTTTGTGTCTTCATTAGAGGATTCGCTAAAAAGCTGCTGCTTGCAGACACTGTTTATTCGCTCTATACAGACGTTCTATCACAGGGATTCGACAACATTCCGATGGCAACAGCATGGCTTGCTGCATTGTCCTTTCTGCTCGCATTATACTTTGATTTTTCCGGCTATTCAGATATGGCAATTGGAATAGGTAAAATGTTGGGTTTTTCTTTTCCTGTCAACTTCCGCAAACCGTTGATTTCTAAAAGTGTGACAGAGTTCTTCACAAGATGGAACATATCGCTCTTTCACTGGTTTCGAACCTATCTGCATATTCCCGGTAATATGGGACGCAACAACAAGAGGCTGTGGATTGTAAACGTCTTGCTCATCGCCGTCGCCATTGCAATCTGGCACGGCATAAAATTAAATTTTTTCCTCGCAGCCTTATATTTTACGATAATAATTATTCTAGAACAAACCGTTTTATTACACACAAGAAAAAAGTGTCCACATTTCATACGGACAATCATCACTTTTCTTCTCATCTTAATTGGCTCTATTTTAGCCTCTCAGACAACTCCTCTCAGTCTTGGAACATACATCTTAGCTCTGTTAGGCCTGAATGGACAACCATGTTATAATAACACTACGCTGTATTATTTAAGCGCCTATATTATCCCTTTCATTATTTGTTATCTATGTATGGGCAATTTTTTTTATAAAAGAATTCATAGAATCAAAAAATCGCATCCAAAACTCTACACCTACGCTCATCCAATCTGCTTGTCTGTTCTATTTATCATGAGCATTGCTTTTCTTGTTGCAACTCCGGCACATGACTTTTTGTGTATCATCGGCTCTTAATGAAAGTTAAAACGAATCAACTCAAAAGAAAGGAAAGATTTTTATGAGAGCATATAAAATTTTGTTATTGCTTTTCATATGTATTTTGGCCATGCCCATAATCTTTTTTTTGATTCCCTCAAGCATAAACGACGTCAAAGAGCCTATGCCAACGCCTACAGTGAATGCATTAGGCAATAGAGAATATCAAAAAACAGTTGATGACGCACTTGCAGACAGAATCGTTGGACATAATGCTTTTGTGCAGTTAAAAACATGGTTGAATCTAGCAATGGGACAAAAGGAATCTAATGGAATCTATATTGCTGATAATATGCTCATACAAAAACCGTCTCTTCCGAGTCCGGAAGCTGTTGAGAAAATAACAAAGAACATAAATGCATTTGCACAAACAACCAGTGTTCCAAAATATGTGCTCATCATTCCCTCCAGTGCGGAAATTAATCAGACCAGTCTTCCAACCTACGCTCCTAAACTAAATGAGTTAGACTTTATCAATGATATATACGCATGTCTTTTGCCTGACATCATCCGCTTAGATGCAGCGACACCATTATCCTCCTCAAAAGACGCACAGGTGTTTTATCACACAGATAGTCAACTGACAAGTTTTGGTGCATTCTCAATCTATAATTATAATATTAAGTCTATGGGGTTTGTTCCAGCGTCTTACAGCGACTTTAACATCGAATACGCGCCCTGCGACTATTACGGCAAACTCTATCAGCAAACCCCCTATGCAGGAGTCAAGGCCGACAGAGTAGATTTATACCATTATAATGCCGCTAAAATAAATACAACGGTGCAAAAATATGATGAAAAAAAGGTGACAATAAATAACGACTTATATTACAAAGAGTATCTTAATACAGATGAGGGCGTGTATGTCTTTTTAGGCGAACCGGCGCCTCTTACCTCAATCAAAACCAATGTGGAAAACGGAAAAAAGCTCCTCGTCTTTGGTGATGAAAACATCGGAACGCTATCACAATTTTTTTCAATTCATTATGCGCAAATTGATATTGTAGATTTATCCTCTCTAACACCGAATATTGCCGGGACAATAGACATCAATAACTACGATGAAATTCTATTTGCAACGAGCACAACCGCGTTGAATGATGAAAATATGTTTGAAAATCTGTCTATGTTGACAAACAAAGGAGGAAATACATGACCTTGACCAAAAAAATTCTTATCATCCTTGCAGCTATTTTGGTTGTGGGAGGCTCCATCTTGATAATCTATATGGTAGTGGATAGTCCAAAGCAGGTGCAAACACCATCTGCTCCACAGCCGGAATCCATAGCGCAAACCCAACCAAATCAAAATAAAAATCCATTGACAGGGGAAATGAATCTGCCCGACAGTGCAGTCGGCAAACAACCGGTGTCGATTATGGTTAGCAATAGCCAATCCGCTCTGCCACAGGCGGGTATCGGACAGGCAGATCTTGTATATGAAACGGTTGTTGAGGGGGGCATCACGCGGATAATGGCGTTGTTCGCCGATCCAAACGCGATTCCCTTGACCGGTCCGGTTCGTTCTGTTCGAGAATACTATATTGACTTGGCGGCGCCTTTTAACCCCGTCTTCGTTCACTTTGGAGGAAGTGAAACCGGTTACACCGCCTTGAAAAACGCAAATCTCTCTAAAATTGACGGAATGACTTCCCCAAATGCATTTTATCAAGACAAAGCTCTCGCTTCGTCTAAAGGAAAAGAGCACAGCTATTTTGTGTCAAGTCAAACTCTTCAATCCTCTCTCACCGCTTTTGAAAATAACAACGCTTTGAACTATCCGGACGCTTTTTCTTTCTCTAACGAACCGAGCGAATCATCTCAGATGGCAACTTCTGTTCACGTTCCCTTTTCAACCGGTTATGTGTCCGATTTTGTTTACGACGCTTCTACCCAAAAATATCTTAAAAGCCAATTTTCAGCTCCCCAAATTGATAAAAATACAGGAAAACAGATTGCAGTTGATAACGTGTTCATCTTATATGCAAATATCACAGGAGCATCGGATGGTTCGGAACGCAGAGAGATTGACTTTTCTTCAGGAATGGGGATTTACTGCACCAAAGGAGGCGCTGTTAATATGATGTGGAGCAAAGACAGTCAAAAATCTCCGTTCCTGTTTTTGTCTGAAGATGGTGATGAATTAAAGGTCTCTCCCGGCCAATCTTGGGTCTGCATCGTCCCGGTTGAAAACAAGGCTTCGGTCACCATCTCTTAGAAAATACTCCAAGTGCAGCGTGTAATGAATGTTCTCTATTCATGCGCTACAATCGCGCTTTTGCAGACGCAATCTTTAACGTTCTCTGCAAGACCCATAAAACGCGCAGTTTGATTGACTATTTACAAAAGTATGTTTTAATGTTAGAATATCATTATGAAAGCTTGCGGGAAAGATCTATATCTCCACCATTTTGTCAGCTTCGTCTGATAAACCTTAGATTTCTTTCGGCAAAGCAATCCCATGCAAACCACAAAAAGGAGAAAAAGAAGATGCGCAAATAATTCTGCATATTTTTGAATCAAATGAAAACAATGTGATTTGACTCAAAGGCAGAATCGTGTCTTTTTGCCCTTTTTGATGTGATAAAAACCGGTGATGAATCCGTGAACCTCTCGTTATTAAAGGCAGAAGTCTGTTTATCTTGCCTTTGATAACGGGAGGTTTTTTATGTCAATAATTGATATACAACATTTAACATTTCACTATCCAGAAAGCACAGACACGGTGTTTGAAGATGTGAATTTGCAGCTTGACTCTCATTGGAAGTTAGGTCTTGTCGGGAAAAACGGCAGTGGAAAAACCACACTGCTCAAGCTTCTTGCCGGAAAGCTCTCCTTTCATGGAAAAATTCATAAAACCATCAATTTCTGCTATTTCCCTTTCTCTGTCAATGATCAGATGCAAACACCGCTGGAGATATCTGAAAGTATCAACCCGCTTTGCGAAGCCTGGAAATTAAAAAAGGAATTTTCTGCTCTTAACCTAAAAAGAGAAGTCATTCAAACGCCCTTTGCGTTTCTAAGCGACGGTGAGAAAACAAAAGCCCTTCTTGCTATCCTCTTTTTGCAGGAAAATTCACTTGTTCTTATAGACGAACCCACCAATCATTTGGATTTAACAGGTAGGCAAGCGCTCGCCGACTATCTCTGCACAAAAAGGAGTTTCATCCTCGTGTCGCACGACAGAACGCTCTTAGACAGCACAGTCGATCACATTTTAGCCATTGAACATAATACTATTGAAATAAGACATGTCTGTTTCGCAGATTATCTGCAAGAGAGAGAACGGCAAAGAGAAAGCGAACTTGCGCAAAATAAACAACTCAAAAAGGAGATTAAGACGCTTCAAACAGCCGCAAAAAATGCATCAAACCATGCCAATCAAATTGAGAAATCTAAAATAGGAACCCATGTCGGCGACAGAGGATATATCGGACACAAATCTGCCAAAATGATGAAGCGCGCAAAAAGCATTCAAGCACGAGCCGAGAAAAAAGCAGAACAAAAGTCTCTTTTATTATATCAGAATGACAAGCAGGAAATTCTAACGCTCACCCCATTGCATCACCATAAACAAGGACTGATACAACTTCTAAACGTCACATTATCCTATGACAAAAATATTCTTCAGCAAAATCTCTCATTGCAGATAGACCAAGGTCAGAGAATTGCTGTCACAGGCCCAAACGGAAGTGGTAAAAGCTCCCTTTTAAAAGCTTTGAGCGGTGAAATTCCCATAGCAAGCGGCACCATTCAATTTGCTCCAAATTTAATTCTGTCTTATCTGCCTCAAACGACAAATTGCCTACAAGGCTCTATCGAAACAATGATAGAACAAAATAATCTCTCTAAAACCAAAGTGCTAACCCTTTTAAAAAAGCTTGGCTTCTCCAGAGAAGATTTCAATAAAAGGCTTGAAGCAATGAGTCAGGGACAAAAGAAAAAAGTTCTTCTAGCCCAATCCATCGCCTCAAGCGCGCACCTCTATCTTTGGGACGAACCGCTAAACTATTTGGATTTGGAGAGCAGAATGCTCATCGAACAAATTCTTATGTCATCTACAGCCACCGTCCTCTTTATTGAACACGACAGACACTTTGTCGACGCCGTTGCAACCAAGGTCATTTCGTTTTTATAAAAAATTGCCGTCATAGGGCTTTCACAGCCAATGACGGCAATTATCTAACTTTTATCTTTAGCTTTAAAGATGAGTGCTGCCAAAAATCCAAAGACAACCGCTGCGGCAATGCCGGCCGCGGCCGCTGTAAATCCTCCGGTCAAAGCCCCTAAAAATCCAAATTCTCCAATGGCCTTTTTCACACCCTCAGAGAGAAGATAGCCAAATCCCGTTAATGGAACCGTCGCGCCGGCTCCCGCAAACTCCACAAGTGGACCATAAAGCCCAACAGCACCGAGAATCACACCGGCAACTACATAAGTGACTAATATTCGAGCAGGCGTCAATTTGGTGTAATCAATCAGAATCTGTCCAATGAGGCAAAACAGTCCTCCAACCACGAATGCCTTCACACAATCCCAAACAATCTCCATGTTACTTTCCTCCTCTCTCGTTTGTTAAATATACAAGGTGTGCAATAGACGGAATGCTTTCTCCCTGTTGATTAGAAGTAGGAGACATCAAAGCGCCGGTCGCTATAAATAATACATTCTTCAGCTCTCCCTGCCGCAACTTTTTTAAAATCGTGCTACATAAAACAGCTGCACTGCACCCACAGCCGGAACCACCGGCATGAACGTCTTGCTTTTCACGGTTATATAGCAACAATCCACAATCATTATGCACAGCTGAAATATCAATATATTCCTGACGTAGCAGGGTGATTAAGAGTTTAGACCCCACCAGTCCTAAATCTCCTGTCAAAATCAAATCATAATCAGACGGTTTTGTGCCGCTATCCTGTAGAAACGTCGAAATAGTGTCTGCTGCTGCCGGCGCCATAGCTGCGCCCATATTATTCATATCCGTAACACCCAAATCCATCATTTTTCCTAAGCAAACTGCTTTAACATATGGCGCACTGTCTTCCATTCCCACAACAACACTACCAGAGGCTGTTGCCGTCCACTGTGCACTTGGCGGTCTCTGACCGCCATATTCAAGCGGAAAACGAAACTGTCTCTCTGAAGAACAAAAATGAGACGACGTGACCGCCAAAGCATGATTGGCAAAACCGCCCTCAACAAACAGCGATGCAAATAACAGAGATTCGGCCATCGTAGAGCAAGCGCCATATAAGCCGGCAAACGGAATTCCTAACTCTCGAAGTCCATAGCTTGAGCCAATGCATTGATTGAGCAAATCCCCTGCAAAGACAATGTCGATCTGATCAGGTGTCAAGTTGGCTTTTTGAATGGCACGATTTGCCGCATCCTTTTGCATTAAGCTCTCTGCTTTCTCAAAGGTTTTCTCACCGAGTGTGGTGTCAATGTAAAGGTGATCAAACTCGTGTGCTAACGGCCCTTCGCTCTCCTTTTTTCCGCCGACAGCGGCAAAGCCGAGAATGCCGGGCTGTTTATCTAAATAGATTGTGCTTCTCCCCACTTTCATTTGCTCTGCCTCCTCTTTAAACAAATAATTGAATAATATAGTAGATTACACCGAAAATAACAGAAGCGATGGTTCCATAGACAATGACAGGCCCTGCAATGACAAACATTTTTGCCCCCAGTCCTAACACCATTCCCTCAGTCTTAAACTCAATTGCAGGCGAGACAACGGAATTAGCAAAACCAGTGATGGGAACAAAAGTTCCCGCACCGGCAACCTTTGCAATTTTGTCAAACCATCCGATTCCCGTCAAAATGGCTGTGACCAACACTAAAATGACCGATACCCATGCACCGGCCTCTGTTTTATCCATTCCAACAGCCGTAAACCACTGCCGTAGGAGTTCCCCAATGGTACAAATAAGCCCTCCAATTAAAAAAGCCATGGGTAAATTTTTATATGATTTAGAATTCGGCGACGCCTGTTTGACAAGCGCATCGTATTCTTTTGTTGAAATCTTCAAAATTCTCATCTCCTTTTTGCTATTATCCTCTGCGCGCAAATTGCATTTATTCATTTTTTGCTTCTCTCACATAGGGAAATGATTTTTCTGATTTCCCTTGCATTTTTCTCAAATTTTTGGTATAATAACAACGTTTTGGAAATGTTTTATAAGTTTCTTTGTATGTAGAAAAGTGAGGTAATCTTATGCCTGCAAATGTTGTAGTCGGTGTGCAATGGGGCGATGAGGGAAAAGGAAAAGTAATTGATATTCTCGCTTCACAAGCTGATGTTGTTGCGCGTTCTCAAGGAGGAAACAACGCGGGTCACACTGTTGAAAGTGATGGAAATGTTTATAAACTGCGTCTGGTTCCATCCGGCATTCTTTATGAAAAAACGCTTTGTTTGATTGGATGCGGCGTGGTTGTCAATCCCCCTTCTCTTTTAGAAGAAATTTCGGGTCTAAAAGAACGTGGAATTTCATGTAAAAATTTAAAAATTGATCCAAGAGCGCATATTGTCATGCCTTGGCACATTGCTTTAGACGGTCTCTCGGAAAAAGAACGCGGTAATGCTGAAATTGGCACCACAAAACGTGGAATTGGTCCATGCTATATGGATAAGGCGGAGCGCTGCGGCCTGAGAATGTATGACTTAGTAAACCCCGATACATTCCGCGAAAAAGCAATAGCTGTCGGCAAACTCAAAAATAAAATCATCACGCAGGTCTATGGCGAACAGCCTCTAGACATTGAGGCAATTATAGAGGAATACGTACAATACGGCTCCGCATTAAAAGAGTATGTAGACGATGTTTCGGTTCTTCTTTATGACAGAATCAAGCAGGGAAAGAATGTGCTCTTTGAGGGAGCGCAGGGAACTATGCTCGACATTGATATGGGAACCTATCCGTTTGTGACCTCCTCCCATCCGGTTTCCGGCGGCGTCTGCACGGGAAGCGGTGTCGGTCCTACTGCAATTGATGAGGTTATCGGCGTAGCCAAAGCATATACAACCCGTGTGGGTAAAGGCAACTTCCCAACAGAACTCTTTGACACAACAGGCGATTTGATTCGTGAAAGAGGACATGAATTTGGAACAAACACCGGAAGACCCAGAAGAATCGGCTGGTTTGACAGCGTGTTGCTGCGCCACGCCGTGCGAACAAACGGTTTGACATGGCTTGCTATCAATAAGCTTGATACACTGTCCGGTATTCCAACCCTGCGTGTCTGTACAGCATATAGACTGTCTGATGGAACTTTGTTGAAAAACTATCCCGCTTCGTTGGAAGAACTGGCACTTTGCGAGCCGGTATATGAAGATATTGAGGGCTTTTCGGAGGATATATCGGGAATTACAAGTTATGAGGATCTCCCTGAAAACTGCAAAAAATATATTGACCGATTAGAAGTATTATGTGAATGCCCGATCCGTATGGTGGGTGTGGGTCCGTCCCGAAATCAAAATTTAACCCGATAGACGGATTTCTGTGAACCCCAAAATATGCAAAGCAAAAAGGGAGCCATAGGCTCCCTTTTTGCATCACGCAGTGTAATATTTACATTTAGAAAGGAAGTTTACATATGCCACGTTTAAACCTCGTTTTAGTTGAACCGCAAATTCCCCAAAACACAGGCAACATTGCCAGAACCTGTGCAGCTACCGGTGCGCGTCTGCATTTGGTGGAGCCTATGGGATTTGCTATTGATGATAAAAAGCTCAAAAGAGCCGGATTGGATTATTGGAAATATCTCGATATCAGTTATTATCAAAGTCTCGATGAATTTTTCATACAAAACCATGGCCCGTTCTTTTTCTTCACCACAAAAGGAAAAAACTGCTATACAGATATCAAATACCCTGACAATGCCTATCTTCTCTTTGGAAGAGAAGACGCCGGTCTAGACGAGACGCTTCTAGTGCAAAATCAAAGCCACTGTCTACGCCTTCCAATGATGGATGGAATCCGCAGTTTAAATCTCTCTAACAGTGTTGCAATTGCGACCTATGAGGTATTGCGCCAATGGGGCTTCCCGACTCTGCAAAATGAGGGTCAATTGACAAAATTCCATTGGAGTGAATAATCATTAATAACCTAAAATAAGATGATTGCACGATAGAAATTCCAAAAAAAGCCGGAAACAAAGATACCTTTTTATATGTTAAAGTGAACAGTTTCTAACTCACCCCCAAATGATAACAGGGCTATTGGCAAATCATTGATTCTTTTCACAAAACTACAAGAAACCAGAGTGTCCTTATTGGTTTCTGCCATACCCAAAATATACCTTGCCTAAAAGGATTAACTGTTCTCTTGTGTTTTATCCATCATTATGCAATAGGGGGGCTCACAAATCGAGCACACAAGAAACCGCAAACAAACTTTCGGAGTTTCTCACACCAATCTTTATGAACAGAGAGCTCAACCATCAGGCAGTTGCGGCAAACCTATGCCTATCAATGTAAATTAGAGCATATTCTATCAAACTTTTGAAATACCATCATCTAAAAAAGGAAAGGCTAATAGGATGCAGTACAATTCTTATATATTGCAAACCGGCTTACCCAAATGCTACATATGACAATTGACAGACAAACACAAAATCTGACTTTAAATTTGCTGCAAACAGAAACTGC
The DNA here is from genome assembly GCA_934438055.1 of uncultured Oscillospiraceae bacterium. Classification (GTDB taxonomy): domain Bacteria; phylum Bacillota; class Clostridia; order Oscillospirales; family Ruminococcaceae; genus CAKSAY01. The sequence continues at coordinate 36,123 of CAKSAY010000001.1, forward strand.
AAAGCTCAATAGATCTGAAAAGCATAGAACACAATTGTTACAGACACCTGAATTTTCCGATTCTCATAAAGTATTTCTTGATTTTTATGCTGACTAAAAAGAACAACTAAATATAAAACATGAATCTCTATCATCACTCATAACGCTCTAAATTTAGATTACAAATTTTAGAAAAGTTTCTTTTATGCGCTAATCTTTTACTTGAAAAAAAAATCCAAATGGGATATACTATTACTATAGTGTTTTTGGAATTTTTTATAATGAAAGGAAGAAAAAACCATGACCTTTTCAAACAAAAAAACAGTCGATGACTTAAACGTGAAAGGCAAAAAGGTTCTCGTGCGCTGCGATTTCAACGTTCCTCTCAAAGATGGCGTCATTACGGATGAAAACCGTATCGTAGCCGCATTGCCAACTATACAGAAATTGATAAGCCAAGGCGGCAGAGTAATTCTCTGCTCTCATCTCGGCAAGCCAAAGGGTACACCGAATCCAGCTCTTTCCTTAGCACCGGTTGCTAAGAGACTCTCTGAGCTTTTGGGTCAACAAGTCGTCTTCGCTCCGGATGACAATGTGGTAGGCGAAAACGCAAAGGCTGCCGTTGCAAACATGAAAGACGGCGACGTTGTCTTGCTTGAAAACACGCGTTATCGCGCTGAAGAAACCAAAAACAAAGAGAATTTCAGCAAAGAATTAGCAAGCCTTGCTGAAGTGTTTGTAAACGATGCTTTCGGAACGGCGCACCGCGCTCACTGCTCAACAGTAGGTGTAACAGAGTTTGTCAAAGACACTGCTGTTGGTTATTTAATCGGCAAAGAGCTCAAATTTTTGGGTGATGCAGTAGAAAATCCACAAAGACCATTTGTCACCATTCTCGGCGGCGCAAAGGTGGCGGACAAACTCACTGTGATTGAAAATCTTCTCAGTAAAGCCGATACCTTAATTATTGGTGGCGGCATGGCCTATACTTTCTTAGCGGCAAAAGGCTGTGAAACAGGAGAGTCTCTCTTAGATGAGGAAAAAATTGACTACTGTAAAAATATGCTTGCAAAAGCAGAAGAAAAGGGCGTTAAAATTCTCCTTCCTGTCGATTGCACCATCAGCAGCTCTTTTCCGGAGCCAATTGATGCAAAAATCGAGACAGAGGTTGTTCCGGTGACTGCAATTCCGGCAGACAAACAGGGCTTGGACATTGGTCCTAAAACAGCAGAACTCTTTGCTCAAGAGGTAAAAAAGGCCAAAACTGTTGTTTGGAACGGACCTATGGGCGTCTTTGAAAACCCAATTCTTGCAGCGGGAACCATTGCCGTTGCCAAAGCACTTGCAGAAACGGATGCCACAACCATCATTGGAGGCGGCGATTCCGCAGCAGCGGTGAATACGCTCGGCTTTGGTGATAAGATGAGCCATATTTCAACCGGCGGCGGCGCATCCTTGGAATTCTTAGAGGGAAAAGAGCTTCCGGGAATCGCGGCAATTGCAGATAAATAAAGGATGGAACGGAAAGGCTGGAATAAAGGTATGAATAAATCAAAACGCCAGGCAGTGATTGCCGGCAACTGGAAAATGAATCTGGATCGCAAAGCGGCCAAAACGCTCATTGCGGATTTAAAACCAAAAGTGGCAAACGCAGCATGTTCGGTGGTTCTCTGCGTTCCGTTCACTGATTTAGAGACTGCCATCAATGAGGCGAAAAACAGCAACATTGCCATTGGCGCACAAAACTGTCATTTTGCAGAATCCGGTGCCTACACCGGCGAGATTTCAGCAAATATGTTAACAGAGATGGGTGTGCAATATGTTGTAATTGGGCACAGCGAAAGAAGACAATATTTTGCTGAAACAGACGAAACGGTTAATTTGCGTGCAATGGCTGCTTTAAAGGCGGGTTTATCCCCCATTATCTGCGTTGGAGAAACTTTGACAGATAGAGAACGCGGCGTAACGGCTGAAGTTATCCAAATGCAGACAAAAATTGCACTCAAGGACGTGTCAAAAGAACAACTTAAAAAAGTCATCATAGCCTATGAACCGGTTTGGGCAATTGGCACAGGCAAAACGGCAACAGCCGAGCAGGCCGCTGAAGTTTGCGGACTAATTCGAAAAACTGTCGCATGTTTATATGATGAAGCATCTGCTTTGGCACTAACCATCCAATACGGCGGCTCAATGAATCCTAAAAATGCAGCGGAACTTTTGGAAAAAGAGGACGTTGACGGTGGCTTGATTGGCGGAGCTTCTCTAAAAGCCGATGATTTTTCAGTGATTGTTCAGGCAGCCTCAGAAAGATAAAATATATAATGAATCCGTTTACCATTTCTTAAAACCTGGTAAACGGATTGATTGATCAAGAAGGAGTGGAATAACAATGGGCAAAAAACCTTTAGCGCTTATTATATTAGATGGCTTTGGTGATAACAAAGAAGATTATGGAAACGCCATTCATGCAGCCAAAACGCCGACGATAGACGAAATCTACCGAACCTGTCCAACAGTTGACATCGGAGCATCCGGAATGGACGTAGGCTTGCCGGACGGACAAATGGGCAATTCAGAAGTAGGGCACACCAACATCGGCGCCGGTAGAATCGTCTATCAGGAACTGACCAGAATCACAAAATCCATTCAAGACGGGGATTTCTTTTCCAACAAGGCTTTACTGCAAGCAATAAAAAACTGCAAAGAGAACGATTCTGCTCTGCATTTGATGGGATTGTTATCAAACGGGGGGGTTCATAGTCACAACAGCCATCTCTATGGCTTGCTCAAACTTGCAAAGGAGCAAGGCCTTAAAAAGGTATATGTGCATGGATTTATGGACGGCAGAGATGTTCCGCCAACGTCAGGCGTTGACTTTATTAAAGACTGCATTGCCAAAATGGATGAAATCGGCATAGGGCAACTTGCCACAATCATGGGAAGATATTATGCAATGGATCGAGACAATCGTTGGGAAAGAGTGCAAAAGGCTTATGCTGCCTTAGTGTATGGCGAGGGTGAAACGGCTACCAACGCTGTTGAGGCTATCGAACAATCCTATGCAAAGGGCAACACGGATGAATTTGTTCTCCCAACCGTCTGCGTCTCTAATGCGGAAATTCGTCCAAATGACAGCGTGGTGTTTTTTAACTTCCGTCCTGACAGAGCGCGTGAAATCACAAGAACCCTGGTTGATTCAAACTTTTCCGGCTTTGAGAGAAAAAACGGCTTTTTCCCGCTTTATTACGTCTGCATGACGCAGTATGATGTTACGATGCCGAACGTTTCGGTTGCTTTTTCACCTACTTCGTTAGACAACACATTTGGAGAATATATCAGCAAACATGGGCTAACACAGCTTCGGATTGCAGAAACGGAAAAGTATGCGCATGTGACTTTTTTCTTCAACGGCGGTGTAGAAAAGGAATTTGAAAATGAAGACCGTGTGCTCATTCCATCTCCTTCAGTGGCAACCTACGATTTGCAGCCTGAAATGAGCGCTTATTTGGTAACAGATGAAATTGTAAAACGAATCGAATCCGGCAAATATGACGTCATTATTTTAAACTACGCAAACTGCGACATGGTTGGGCACACAGGCGTCTTTGACGCCGCCGTAAAAGCGGTGGAAGCCGTTGATGAATGCTTAGGCAAAACCTTGCAGGCAATCAAAAAAGCCGGCGGTGTCGCTTTAATCACAGCGGATCATGGCAATGCGGATAAAATGTATGATGAGGACGGTTCTCCTTTTACAGCTCACACAACCAATCCCGTCACCTTTTCCGTCTATGGGTATGATTGTCAACTGCGGGAATCAGGAGGCAGACTTGCAGATATTGCCCCAACAATGCTTGAAATTCTGGGTTTACCCCAGCCGGAAGAAATGACAGGTGAAAGTCTTCTCAAAAAATAGAAAATAAAATGCATCAAAAATACTTCTAATATTCTCCTGCATAATAAAAAATCCCGTAACGCTTTTTGCATTACGGGATTTTTATTGTCTAAAAATGCGATGCTTTAAAATGCACTTAAAAACTTCTCTAAAAAGATTTCGCACAACGAGGATATTTTCAAAAGAAGCTGCACATGCCCTCCATAAACGGAAGAAATAATCCGAATAATAAATGCATTTTCATTTTAGTAACGAACAAAAACTCTCTGCATTATCATGTTTTTTCGATATATGATCAGCAGATAAGCCAATTGTGTCGTAATGCTCAATTTTACAATCCAGGCGTTTTAGCGTATCTTGCATGTCATGGATTTTTTTAAGCAGTTGTTCCCTCTGCTCTAACAAAATCGCCTTTCTCGCCTCTAAAGTTTTATCTCCTTCTTGAAAAAGAGCAACATACTCAATTAATATCTCAACAGGCAATCCGGCGCTGCGCATACATTTAATAAAAGAAATCCATCTACAGTCTTGCTCACAATAGTTCCGGATACCACTCTGCGTTCGCTCAACCGGCGGAATCAATCCAATTCTCTCATAATAGCGCAATGTGTCGGGAGTCAAAGAAGTCTTTTTTGCCGCTTGTGCAATCGTCACTTTACGCATCCCCTTTCTTGTGCTGCTTTAAGTCAGAATATTTCATAACTATAAGAATCGAAATGCATCTAAAAACAAATTTACTGCGCAACTTTGCAGTCGGATTACCATAACCTAAAATTTGAACTTTTTCACTATCATAAACGTAAAGGGTAGACTTATTCAATAAAACTGATTTAAGCTGCTTGATACGATAAACGCAAGATGACCTCTAATCACGCAAGTTTATGCCTGCTTTTCAAAAACTTTCACCACATCTTTGAGGGAATCTACTATTTTTAAATGCTGTGGACAAGCGCCCTCACACTTTCTGCAAGAAATACAATCAGAAGCCTTTCCTGCATTTTTCGCATAGTTTTCATAATATACTTGTTGCGTCGAAAACCCTTGATTTAACGCCTGCTTTTCAGCATTAAAAAGTGCAAAATACTTTGGAATCGGAATCTTTTTCGGGCACCCCTCAACGCAGTAACCACACGCAGTACAAGGAACAGCAATTGCGTCTTGAATCATCTCCACGGCCTTGTCTACAATGCAAGTCTCTTGTTGATTCAGCGGCTTAAATTCTTGCATATAAGATGTATTATCCAAGAGTTGCTCCATATTGCTCATGCCACTCAAGACCATCATCACACCCGGGTGTCCCGCAGCAAAACGAACAGCCCAAGAGGCAACTGACAAATCAGGTGCAGCGTTTTTAAAAAGCTGCTCAACCTTTGCCGGAACATTGGCAAGAGTGCCACCCTTAACAGGCTCCATGACGATCACGTCTTTATCATATTTTCTCGCAACCTCATAGCATTTTCGAGATTGTATGCTTTCATTTTCCCAATCCAGATAGTTCATTTGAAGCTGCACAAACTCAATTTCCGGATGCGCTTTTAAAATCTCGTCTAAAAGCTCTGCATTATCATGGTAGGATATCCCAATCGTTTTAATCTTCCCCTCCCTCTTTTTATTCTCAATAAAGGCAAAGCAATCCAGTCTTTGGGCGTTCTGATAATATTCGCTGTTTAAGGCATGTAACATATAATAATCAAAATAATCCACGCCACATTTATCTAACTGCTCACAAAAGGTTTTTTCCACATCCTCTTTCGTCTTTAAAAAACCGACGGGCAGCTTATCCGTTAATGTAAAGTGATGACGCGGATGCCGTTTCACCAAAGCCTCTCTCACTGCAATTTCACTCTGATAGTCATGATACATATACGCGGTGTCAAAATAGGTAAAGCCCCTCTCCAAAAAAGTGTCTACCATTTCTTTAAACTGATCCATATCAATATTCTTCGGATCATCATTATCTAACACGGGAAGACGCATCAAACCAAAGCCTAATCTCTTCATCTGTCAGTCTCCTCTCATCTGTTTTATCTTTTCGGTTAAAATCAAAAAGGCCTCAGATGGTTTTTCTATCGCAGCAACCGCCTCTTCCATAGGACAAAAGCCTGTGCCCTCACGATTGATAATCTCATCTGTTAAGATATCATAATAATAGTGAATCTCAGCATCCTCAAAAATCTCAACTGCCTTTTTGCTCATCACTCGACCGTAAACTGCTTCAATTCGAGCAAATGCAAAGAGCAATGCCGCTGCTTTACCTACAATTTTGTCGGCAACACAAAATCCCTGAAGCTCTACGCCGGATGATAAAAAATCCAATATCGGCGAAATTCCTGTTTTACGAGAAGTGTAAACAATTCCCCCACGGTATAAAACGCACGAATATCCCCTCTCATCGAATAACGCTTTCGCATTTTTTAAATCGTTATTCATAATACTTGTTTAAACCCCTCATCCAATAAAGCAGTAGGGGAATAACAACCCACTGCAAAATGATTCCGGGAAGTCCGGTTATAACCATATCCCAAATTTGTGATAACTGCACAGCCTGACTTCCAAAACCAATCACCGCAACACAAACTGCAACAGCCCTTAAAACACGACCAGAAATTTGCGTAATGATGAGCTTTAAAAATATCGGCATATTCGTCTTATACAACAATCCGCCTACTAGGCCATAACCAACCAATTCCAACATCATAAACGGCAAAACAGAAGCGGTTGGCATGCCTGCAATTGCAAAACTAATCAAAGGGCTTGCAGCGCCTGCAATGAAACCCACAACGGGGCCTCCCACAAAGCCTGCCAGCAACACCGGAATCTGCATAGGCAAAAAAATCGCTCCAAGAGATGTTCCTGTTCCTGTTAATAGACCAATTGCATGGAAAACTTGTGGCAATGCAATAGCGCAAAGAACTGCTAACACAACTGTAAGAAATTTAGCCCTGATAGAAGTTTTGTTTAAAATGTTTGTCATAATGCATTCTCCTTTTTGATTTATTTTTCCTCGATTCCAGCAAATTCGCAATCAAACGAGGAATCATTTCAGAACGCCTCTGTTCAACAGTATGAAACCGTCAACGAACGAACCGATTTCTCTCCTGCACCAAACAAGCAGGCATACGTTCTGTCAATAGTATAGCACCTTGAGTATACTCTAAGTCAAGAAAAATTCAAAATATTTGATAAATTTTTCTCCAACCGATATTTTTTAGCAACTCATGAGAGCTTCATATTCGACATTAACTCCATTATATCTGTTGTTTTTCCTCCTAAATGAAGATAAAACGTCGTTATAAAAGTCTAATTTATGAATATCCAGATATTGAAGACAACTCATTCTCTTATATATCTGCACTGCATGGCAAGCCAATCATTTTCAACACTTGTTTGTTCTATGCAAAAGCCCGCCTGCTCAATTGCATGAACAACCTCATCTTCTCGGCTCCTAATAATACCTGAACAAATTAATATACCGCCCTTTTTTATGTACGGTGTTATGATTTCAGCCAAGCGAATCACTACGTCAGCTACAATATTTGCACAAACAATGTCATATTTCCCCTCTACTTTATCAACCAAGTCACCCGCTTTTAGCTCGAGTTGTTCTTCTCCAATATGATTTAATGCGGCATTTTCCTTCGCCACCTGTATAGCCGTCTCATCAATATCGACTCCTGTTGCCCTGCCGGCGCCTAAAAGGAGCGCTGCTAAAGATAAAACTCCGCTTCCACACCCAACGTCAAGAACTTTTTCTCCCCCTCTGACAACCTCTCCAAGTGCTTGAATGCATAGGCGCGTCGTCTCATGCGTGCCCGTTCCAAATGCCATGCCGGGATTTAAAGTCAATTGAATATCCTCCGCTGCTAAATTGCATTCCTCCCATGCCGGACAAATAACAAAATGTTCCATAATACGGATAGGATGATAGTATTTTTGCCAGGCGGTTGCCCAATCTTCTTCTTCCACCGCATCCATTTTCAACGCAAAAGGAATGGAAGCCGTCTGCAATCTTTCTTTTAAAAAATGCACTGCTTCATTCGGGTTTTGATCAGGCGCTATATAAAGATGTATGATTGCCTTTTGTCTGTCTTTGGTTAACAAATCTTCATCAATCAAGTCCATGTGGGCAATTTCTGCAACTTCCTGCTCCAGGTTGGAATAATCCTCAATATAGATTCCATAAGGAACTACCATCTGCGCAATTGCAGCGGCCTGATCTAAATTTTCAATCGGAATTTCGGTTTGAATGGACGTCCACATCATTTTTATAATCTCCTTCTATAATAATTATTTTTTATCAAATTGCTTTACATGCAAATGCAAAAACGACACTTTTTATTGCCGGGTGTTCAACACTTTTGAAAATCAACCAGAAACAGCATCTTCCCATTGTAACTGTAAAAAGCTCACATCTATCCTACTAAGCTTTCAATAGTTGATTGTCAGCGCTGTGCAACAACTCCGGCACCTAATATGGTAGCTTTTATCAGCAAAATGTGCTCCAAGGCAAGATGGTCACATCATTAAAGGCATACGAACTCATTCGCTATTAAAAGAGGGAATACCTAAATGAATTAGAAAGAACGATTGAACTTTACAACGTCTAATGCTCCATCTTTTCTGCTTGATGATAAACAGTCGGCAGAAAATCGGCAACCATGCTTGCTGTAATATCCCTCTGTGAATGTCCGGCAGTAATAAGCTTTTCTGCCGCGCATCCATGCGCAAAAACTGCATTAGAAATGGCCTGCTGCAAATGATTTGAACGAGCCGCAAATGCACCAATCATTCCACTGAGCAAATCACCGCTTCCACCCTTAGCAAGCCCGGCATTTCCACTCTGATTCACAAATTGTTCTCCCTCAGGGGTCGTAACAACCGAAAAAGGACCTTTTAACAGAAGATACACTCCATATTGACAGGCAAACTTCTTGGAAACAGCAAATCGTTTCTCCATAACCTCCTGAGTGGTTAAGCCGCAAAGGCGTGCCATCTCTCCCACATGAGGCGTTAAAATAGTGGGATGGCAACGCTTCTTTAAATCATCAAGAAAGTCTTTCAAAAAGAAAAGCGCATCTGCATCTAAAATCAGTGTAGTCTCCACAGACAATAATTTTTGAATCAAATTTGCTATCAAAGGAGTCCTTGATAACCCCATTCCGGCCACTATTACATCATAATCCTGCGTTAAGGAAATCTCTGCTAAACAACCATCCCTTTCAACGCATGAAAGATAGGTCGCCTCCGGCAAAACGGCAACAGCTCCCGCGCGTATCTCTTTGGGAATCGCTAAAGAAAGCAGTCCGATTCCAGAGAGCATGCAACCCTTAGCAGCAAGAAGCGGTGCCCCATGCATTGTGTCCGATCCGCCAATAATCAGCCCCCTGCCCTGTCGCCCCTTATGTGAATCTGCGCGCCGTTTTGGAAATGTAGAAATAAATTCATTCCAGCCCCACAACACCCGACTTCTAGCGCTCTGCGGCACAGCCTGCTGTGGAATCCCAATCTCCTCAACATAAAGCTTTCCATAATGGAAAGCAGCCGGATAGAGATAGGCCGATACTTTCGGATAAGCCGCCGCTAATGTAATATCTGCCTTTATCGCCAATGTCGCTGTCGCTTCATCTGCCAAAATTCCGCTAGGTATATCTACACTGATAACGCTTGCGTTAGACTGGTTAACCGCTAAAATAATCTCACGATAGGGCGACTTTATTTCCCCCTGCATTCCAATTCCCAAAAGCGCGTCAATCACCCAGTTCGCCTCCTGAATTTTTTGAAAGCTCTCATGAGAAAAGGGTGTAATAGAAAATCCATGCGCTACATAAATATCAAGCTGTCTTTTTGCGTCCCCCCGCAATTTCTCCAGGGGCGGAACCAGACAGACGTCTATCTGATAACCCAATTGATGCAAATATCGTCCAATCACCAATCCATCTCCTCCATTGTTTCCCGCGCCAACGAGCAAAACAACAGAATCATTCTTAGCAACTAACTGTGCAATTCTGTCAGCCATTCTCCGCCCCGCATTCTCCATAAGAAGCAGTCCCGGCATTCCGAGCATATGTATGCTATAATCATCCGCTTGATACATTTCCTCTTTTGTAAGAATATACATTTTATAACCTCCAAAAAAGGAGAGAACCCCCAACCTATAATTGCGTTGGTTCTCCCCTTTTGAATAAAAGATTCATCCCATCTTCCATATTTGTCCAAGGCAATACAAAACAGAAATTGTCTTCAACAAATTCCAATCATTCTTCTATTTTCAACCATACCCATAGACTTTTAAAGATAAATATTAACACACACAGTCTATATAAGAACGTGGAGGATGTGTTTGAATCGAACAAGTGGTTGAACATTTGCTTTTCAAATTTAAACGACAGAGAATCTCTACATTTAGAAACAATGACGGAACCCCAAATCATCACAGGATAACTGATTTAAAACATAAGTTTCACAGCGCTTTGCAGATCCGCATTATTACGGTATAGCATAGACAATTTTCCCATTGCAAAGAGGAGAAGATGTAAAATACACTGCCTATCTCTAGCTATGCTTCTACTATTTACGTTTTCTGCCAATCCGTCTAGTAACACACACAGTTCCAATAGAAAGCGCCAGCAAACCCATTGCGCCAATGAAGCTAAAACCATCTCCCGTCACAGGAGTGCTTGCATCTGTCGGCGTCACCAAGACGCCACTGTCTGCTCTCCCATTTCCCGAGATGTCTTGATTCTCTCTTCCACCTCCGCCTGATCCGGGATAGTTATCCGGAGTAGACTCCGGCGATGGTGTAGGCGATGGTGTAGGAGATGGTGTAGGCGATGGTAGATACGGCTCGCCTCCTAAAGCAATGATTCTTTCATTGACCTGATTAATCTTTTCATAGTCGCGTTCAAAATTCAATAAATGTTCTGCATTTTGCGCATAGTCTAAAGTCTGCGGAGTCTGTCTTCTCTGCGCTCTATCTAATAGCGTATCTAACAATGCATAAGCAGAACGCACTATTGGATCTTGTGCGCTATTGGCTCCTTCCTCTGCAACCAATTTCATCTTTTCGTTGAACATATCGGCTAAAAGAGCATCTATGGACTCCGGATTAGAACTATTTATGGATTGGTAAACCAAAGAGGTGATTGCACCCAGAGAAGCAGTCGTATAATAATTTTCTGAGAAATCATCTCCACCTTTTGCGGTTATAGGTGAGTTGATTTTATTCGTCAACAAGACAACCACCAAATTTTCCACCGGATCAATAACTGTTAGCGTACCCGTCCAGCCTTGATGTCCAACCGTGCCGCGCGATGCCTCCACGCTGAAATACCACGGACGCCCCATATCGCCCTGTCTCCACCAGCCAAGTCCCCATGTAGAGCTCGTGTTCTTAGGGCTCGTAAAAACTTCTCCAACATTTTTAGAAAACACTTGGGTATTCCCATAACCACCGTCATTTAAAACAGTCTGCGCAAGAGTGGCTAAATCCCCGGCTGTGGCAAAAAGCCCGGCGTGTCCCGAAACGCCATCCATACAGTAGTAAGCCTTTTCATCATGCACCTGCCCTTGCAGAGTATCAGTTCTGATATTATTAAAGGCTACCTGCCCATCTCTGGTGTTTCCGTTGAGTTCAGTCGCAGCGCACTGATCCGGTGTAAAGCCCTTTTCTAAAGGATTATAAAGCAAATGATCAAGTCCTATAGGTTGATAAATATTCTGTTCAACATATTCATCAAGTCTCTGCCCTGTGATGGTTTCAACCAAAAAGCCCAAAAGCATATAGTCTACATCGGAATATTTTGTTTGTGTACCAGGCCGGTATTCAAGCGGCGTCTTAATAATCATAGAAAGCATCTCGTCGCGCTCCTGACAATAGAGCCCGTTTTCCTGCACATAAGCAGAATTGTTGTTATGATATTGTGGGTCAGCCGGAAAGCCCGCCTGATGCTCGAGCACTTCCTTAACCGTCATATCATTCTTACCCTGAATCACATCGCCCGGTTGATCTTTAAAATCAGGGATATAATAAGATATTTTCTGATTAATGTCAAGCTTTCCCTCACTGACAAGTTTTTCGATTGCAAGATTTGTAGAATACATCTTTGTGTTAGAGGCAATGTCAAACAGAGTATCTGTTGTCACCGCCGGACTATCCGTCTTTGGCGTTCCATCCTGATAATAAGCATTCACCGTTCCATAAGCGGAATTTTTAACCATCACCCCGTCTTTGACAATGGCAAGCTGCGCTGCTGAAAAGCCATTTCCAATGTCGTTGTTGACTAAATCATCAATAGAATCTAAAGTGTCAGAAGAAATGCCTACACTTTCAGGGGTTCCTTCCTGCACAACCGGATTGGGAATCTGAATGGTGACCGCTTCCTGTGGCTTTGTGGAAAGGGGCATTCCACTCACTTGAATCGTATTTCTATCATTCACTGCAACCTTAGAAAAATCAACAGCAAAGGTGGTTGTGGGATTTGCAAGCATCTGGCTGGTGTCAACCTCTTGACCGTTAATGAATATGCGCATATTTGCCGCTTTATCTGCATCAAGCACCGTCACATAAGCTGTACCCTGATTTTGATAACCTTTAAAGGTAAATACACCGCTCGAAAACAGATGACTTGTTTGCATGTCACCCGCTGTCTGATTCTGCGATGGATAGGCCAAAGAAGCCTGTGCATCAGCACCGGAGGGTATGACCGAAACCGGGGTTACGCTAATTTGACTCGTATCTTTTATCTCTGTTTTTAAATTAGAATGATCAGTGCTCAACGTAATGTCGTTCGGAGAAGAAAGTCTGTTTTGCAAATCCTGTATAGCAGCAGCGCCCAGCTCCTTTGATTCCTGTTTGGTTACACCGTTGTTAACGGCTTCTGAGAGTTCGCTGACAATGGTTTGTGCATAAGAAACCATCTCTGTTGTCTGTCTCTCAAGTGCAGTGGAAACAACTGTATCTGCTAAAGCACATGCATCCGCTAGCTGTGCTGTTTCATCATAGCTTCCATAATGCTCGGCTAATAACTTGAGTTTTTCTGTCGCCATAGTAAAGATATTAGCGTCAGTGGCCTGCGTATTATGTGTATTGAGCGCTTCATAAATATAGCCGCTAATAGAACCCAGTGTTCCTAATGTAAAATTATCACAGACAAAGTCATTTGCGTCTACCGCAGGGTCAATCACCGGAGAATTCTTTTTATTCGTCAATAAAACAATCACTAAATTGCTCTCCGGATCGATGACAGTAATGGTTCCCGTCCAGCCCTGATGTCCATATGTGTTGCTCGAAGACTGCGGGCCAAAATAATACATTCTCGAACTATTGTCCGCTTCTCTCCACCAGCCAAGTCCCCAATTCGGATTATCAACGCTTTTAGGCTTTGTGAATTCATCAATTACGTCTTTGCTAAAAAAGCGATTATTACCGTAACCGCCGCCATTGAGCATAATCTGACAAAGGGTAGCAAGTTCTTCGGCATTAGAAAACAGACCGGCATGTCCTGAAACACCATCCATGCAATAATATGCCTTTTCGTCGTGCACTTCTCCTTGAATGGTATCGGTACGCACATTGTTAAAGCTAACTGCTCCACCACGCGTATTTCCATTTAATTCCGTCGCTGCACAGTCGTCCTTGGTGAATCCATTTTCCAGAGGATTATAGGTCGTATGCGTTAATCCCATTGGATCATAAATATTTGTTTTTAAATATTCGTCCTCTCGCATACCGGTCACTTGCTCAATCAATAATCCTAACAACATGTAATCTACGTCTGAATAAACCGTCTGTGTTCCCGGCGCATACTCAAGCGGCGTACGAATAATGGTATCGAGCATATCTTCCCGATTCTGACAGTATAAATCCGGATGTGCCTGAATATAGGCAGAATTGTTGTTATGGTATTGCGGATCCGCGGGGAAACCTGCCTGATGCTGCAAAATCTGACGCACGGTTAAATCACTCTTACCCGTGATGACATCTCCTGGCTGATCTTGAAATTCAGGAATATAGTGAGAAATTTTCTCATCCAGATTCAAAATGCCATCTGTAACAAGCTTCTGCACTGCATAATTGGTAGCGTACATTTTTGAGTTGGAAGCCAAATCAAATAATGTGTCCGTTGTGACAGGAGGGCTGGTTTTGTCAATCTGTCCATCCTCTGTCCATCCATTTAGATTTCCCCAAGCCTCATCAACCACCATTTTGCCGTCTTTAATCACAGCAAGCTGTGCCGCCGAAAAACCATATTTGATTTCACTATTGATTAAATTGTCAATCATAGCAAGGGTATCCTCATTCATGCCAACATCAGCGGGATTTCCTTGAATCACAGTGGCATATGGAATTTTAACATAAACCTGTGCCGTTGAAGGCATGATGTTGGTGACTTGAATCGTATTTGTGCCATCCTCTGCAACAGAAGCATAATTCACCTTAACAACATCACCCGGATGAGAAAGAATATCAGAAACGTCAATCTTTGTTCCGTTCACAAAAAGTTCCATATCCGTTAAATCACTAGAAGCCTGCACATAAAGCTCTCCTTGTCCTGAAAAGCCTGTAAAACTATACATGCTATTCATCGCTAATGAATCGTCAACGGTAGAGTTCCAGTCAGGAAAAGTGATTTCATTCTGCCATGCCCCCTCAGGAAAACCACTCACAATCGACGTTGTGCATTCGTTCATGGCAGTCACAGGCATTTGCGGAATCACCAGCATAGTCGAAAAAACAACTACAGACAAAAAAGCACCTAGCGCCCTTTTTAACAAAGCTTTCATAACCTACAATCCTTTCTAAGAAACATCCTTAAAATAAAAAAACTCTCTATAACAACAGACATAAAAGCAAAATGTTCGCACCCATTTTGTGAAACGTCACAAACAACGCCGCTAAAAACAGCAGAGAAACCTAAAATCTTTGCAGAGGAAAAAATTTTGTTTTTAATAATAAATTTTTTTACTTTTTTCGTAAATTATAGAGCAAAACGTCAATTTGATTCCATTATAACAAATCCATTTCTGATTTGCAATAGCTGTAAAAGGAATATTTGGGTAGATTTTCCATAATTAAATTAAAAATTGCTGACAAAGATATATTTTTCTGTTATAATAAAATTTTACTATAGTTTATTCTTAATTGATAAATGAGTTGAATACAGATAGTATCTGCTTAATATTTTATCAAAGCATCTCAAAGTTCATAAATGTGGCTGTAATTTTGTCTTAGTGGAAAGTATATAGTTCGCTACGAAATCGTCTCGCATCTGAAAGAGAAAAACATCTTTTTAATATGCAGTAACCTATGGGCGCTATCATACTATCACAGTCAAAAAGATCGGAACAGCCGGCAGAAACTATCTTAAAACATTCTATTCTAATGTAGTGCAGATTTAAATAAAAGCCTAACACTGTATTTTGTATAGGCGGTTTGTTTTTATCTCTGCGCAGCAACATCTCACTGCAACTCAATTTAGTTTTGCGAACGCAAAACCCCGGATAAATCTGTGCATTTAGCTTTGCTAAATGAAATTGAGTTGCAATGAAGCCGTAAACAGCGTTTTTTACATATTGCAGCAGTAAGCTGCTCAAATATTTAAAATAAGGTTAAACGTACCCAAACCGCCCCCTGCTAGCAGTACGCATCTTGCTGAACGCGACAGGGCAAATGAGAGGATGAGAAAAGAAAATGAACATAAGATTTTATAATGCCAAAATTTTAACTTTAACAAATGGATTTCAAATACAGAAAGGTCAGCTATGGGTTGAAGGAAATCGAATTTCCTATATTGGTGATGGGAAAGATAACGAAAAGGCACAAAAAGCAAAAGAATGGGATAGAGAAATAGATGTTGCGGGAAATCTGTTAATGCCCGGCTTTAAAAACGCCCACACGCACTCTGGAATGACCTTTCTTCGCTCTTATGCCGATGATTTGCCTCTGCTGGACTGGCTGCATAAACAGATATTTCCAATGGAGAAGAGGATTAATGAAGAGGATATTTATTACTTTTGTAAACTCGCAATTTTAGAATATCTCTCCAGCGGGATCACTGCCTGCTTTGATATGTATCTATCGCCTGACGCCATGGCAAAGGCATCCATTGATTGTGGATTTCGTACTGTTATGGTGGACGGATTGAACGATTTTACGCACTCTTTAGAAGAATTAGAGGCCTGTTTTGAAAAATACAATCATGACAATGAACTAATACATTATTGTCTTGGATTTCACGGCGAATACACCACCTCTATCTCCCTATTAAAGGGTGTTGCTGCGCTGTCGCAAAAGTATAAAGCGCCTGTGTTTACACATAATTCTGAAACAAGCGCAGAGGTTTTAGAATGCATACAAAGACATAACGCAACACCTACAGTTTTTCTTGATAGTCTGGGAATGTTTGAATATGGCGGAGGCGGCTATCACTGCGTTCACATGACAGAGGACGACCTGAATATTTTTCAAGCCAAAAAATTAACTGTAGTAACTAATCCTGGCTCGAATGTGAAACTCGCCAGCGGAACTGCGCCGATTAAAAAAATGATGGATATGGGAATTAATATAGCAATTGGAACAGATGGCCCGGCTAGTAACAATTGCCTAGATATGTTCCGTGAAATGTTTTTAACCACAGGTCTTGCTAAGCTTAAAGAAAACGACGCCTCTGTTGTTGACGCAAATGCAGTTTTATCGATGGCAACACTAGGCGGCGCCAAGGCAATGGGGCTGTCTGACTGCGATTCTTTAGCAGTCGGCAAACGGGCAGATTTAATTATAATCGACTTATCTTGTCCGAATATGCAGCCAATCCACAATATCACGAAAAATTTAGTCTATAGCGGCAGCAAGCAAAATGTTAAACTCACAATGGTCAACGGAAAGGTATTATATGAAGACGGCGCCTATTTTATTGATCAAAGCCCGGAAGAACTCTATGGCAAAATTGAATCTATTGTAAACAGAATCAAAAAATAGGAGATGTAAAAATGAATAAAAATTTACAGCAAAAGCAGAATGAATTGCTGGCGTTGCGTGAAAGACTTCTCCAAGAACAACAGAGTTATCTAAAGGATTATATCCATGTTGGTGACTTCACCTATGGCAAACCAAATGTGCTCTCATGGGGTGAGGGAGCTTCTCTATATATCGGAAAGTTCTGTTCTATCGCAGAAAATGTGACCATATTGCTTGGCGGAAATCATCGAACAGACTGGGTAACTACCTATCCGTTCAATGCCCTCATGAACGCCTACTCTTTTATTAAAGGGCATCCGGCAACCAAAGGAGACGTTCGTATTGGAAACGATGTCTGGATTGGAAACGGTGCAAAAATACTCTCCGGCGTCACAATTTCTGACGGCGCCGTGATTGGAGGAAATGCTGTCGTCTCCAAAGATGTTCCTCCCTATTCGATTTGTGTCGGAAATCCTGCACAGATTGTGAAAATGCGCTTTGACAAAAAGACAGTTAAACGGCTTTTAGCCCTCTGTTGGTGGGATTGGAACGATGAAGATTTGGTCGCCGCCATCCCTCTGCTACAAAGTGAGCAATTAAACAAACTGTTTGACTATGCAAAAGACCATAATCTGTAGGATGTAAATTTCCTGGGCACATAATAAAATTTTAAAAATGATGTTTTCTCCTGCCAAAACTTCGCTTGGGCATTGACTTTGTTTTTGAATCCATGTTTTTGCACAACAATCTTCATGTAAAGTAAAAATCTCCTTTAAGGGATAATCATTCCTTTAAAGGAGATTTTTTATCAATGCAGTGTTTAACTCTGAAATGCTTTATACCTCATAAAAAACAGTTGATGCGCAATCATCATTGGCTTAAAGTTTGAATATTTTTACTCGATGCATACAAAACTCAAGCGTACAAAAGATAGTAAAGTAAAGGAGGAAAAACTATATGTTTAAACATGAAAAAAAATATTTAAATCCGATTCGAGTAGATAAGCCAAATCCGAATTATGCCTCTATGCTGCAAGAACAACTTGGCGGTCCGCAGGGTGAGCTAAAGGCAGCAATGCAATATTTATCGCAGAGTATGCGTATTAAAGATCCGGAAATTAAAGATCTGTTTCTTGACATTGCCTCAGAAGAGTTAAGCCATTTAGAAATGGTGAGTGCAACCGTTAATCTACTCAATGGTCATGACCTTGACGCTAAAAATACAACAACCGGAAATATTGAGGCACATGTGCTAACCGGTTTGACGCCAATGCTCACAAATGCAAGCGGTTATTTGTGGACAGCAGCCTACGTGAATGAAACGGGAGATCTGGCGGCCGATATTCTCTCAGATATCGCCTCCGAACAGAGAGCAAAAGTAGTCTATCAATATTTATATCGACAAATTGACGACAAAGGCGTACGCGAAACCATAGACTTCCTTCTCAATCGAGAAGAAGCGCATAACACTATGTTCCGCGAAGCCTTTAATCGCATTCAAGACTCCGGTTCGCAAAAAAGCTGGGGAAAAACAAGAGACTCACGCATCTACTTTGACCTTTCAACTCCTGGAAAGCAATCGTTTAATCCGGCAAAAAGTCAACCGCCTCAGTTTAGCATTTAAAACGAATAAAAGCGAGCAGAAAACACGTTTCAAGCTCGCTTTTTCTTTAATGTTTAGACGCTTTTCTCACATCTCGATTATGCTTCGATTCAACTTTCTTGCTTTCAATTCTGTGTCGCTGCAGGGTTTGATAAACCAAATTCACATCCACGCCATTGTCAACTCGATAAATTTGTCTTTTTAATTCCCGTTTGAGCTTATTAATCTTCACAACAAAACAACCCGGCGGAACATTTAACTCTAACTTCTTATCGGCAAATACAACCAGGCTATACACCTTCACGTTATAGATTTCTTCCTCGGCAAAAATATGACGGATATTATCCACATGCGTTTTATTCTGCATAATAGGATTATAAAAACTTCTGCGAATTCCCTTCTTCACCTGAAGCCAATCTTTCTCAGCAGGATTCCCATAAACCTCTCCCGAAAAATTCTTAGTTTCAACAACCAAAACACCAAATGATCCAATAACAATGTGATCAATCTGGGTGGTTGAATCGTATAGTGGAAAATAAACATTATTTAGATATTTATAATTGCGCATAAAACCAGATCTTTTAAGGCGTTTTCCAACAATCTTTTCTCCTATAGAGCCATAGGCCTTTAAGGTTGCATCCTCTTTTGCTCTTTTGCTGCTCACGCGGGTGGCAAGCATGAGAATAATAAATACAACAATAGCTGCAAAAAACCAAAAAATTATTTTTTCATCCATATTGAAACTCCAAACATTATTTTACTTTTATTTTATCACATTTTTACTAGCTTGTAAATCCTAATAAAAATGAATAAACAAAGCTATACAGCAGAAAATAGAATTGTATTTTTAGGGTTAACCAAAAATACAAAAGGAGAATGAAAAATGATAGATAAAATCGCACTAGCGCTTGTTATCATTGGAGCGCTCGTTTGGGGCGGAATCGGAATTTTCGGTTTCGATGTCGTCGCTTGGTTATTTGGCGGTCAGGGTGCTATCGTTAGTCGTATTGTTTATACTATTGTCGCTCTCGCAGGTTTATGGTGTATCTCACTATTCTTCCGTAAAAACGAGGTTACAGACTAAGAAGCATCTAAAAGCCACCAATATGAAAAACTCCTCTAAATTAGAGGAGTTTTTTCATATGCAATTTAATATTTTTGGTTCTATTGAAACCTTTGCTATCTATTCAAAGATAAGAGGTTACGCTTCACTGAAACATGCATATTTTCTGTAGAGACTTCTATTTCCATAGAAAAATCAAATATAAACCAATATGGATTATAACAAAGCAGTTCAATGGTACAATAAACAGTTAAGGCGTTGCCCTATTGGGTATCTTATACTCCCTACATAAATCCTAAAATTGCATTCCACTGCAAAAGAGGCGTGGCACATTCAAATGCCATAAAGCATTACAAAGAATTGATTGGCTGCTAAAATAACGAAAAAATAGTCTCTGCCATTTGAATACTTTCCTAGATTGTTTTTTAGTTGTTTCTCATCCGTCCAACACAAGAAAAAGTGAAATATTGAACCAACAACAGCTAGATAATTACTGCAAAATTTCCTGATATAAAAATATATACTTTTGAGCAGAAGATGCCCAACTGAAATCACAGTTCATGCCATGTTTCATTAAGCTCTCCCAAGCCATCTTATTTTCATAGACATTTCTTGCACGATACAATGCATCAGACATCTGATCTGCATTGTAATCAGAAAACGTAAATCCATTGCCCTCTCCAAATGTGCAATCGTGAATGCTGTCTTTGAGTCCGCCTGTCTCACGTACAATAGGAATCGTTCCATAACGCAGGGAAATCATCTGCGCCAAGCCACAGGGTTCGGACTTAGAGGGCATTAAAAACATATCTGCACCGGCATAAATTTTCTTGGCCAAATCCGGAATAAAACCGATAGTAGTTGCAACTCTTTCAGGATAACGATTGTGCATATCTTGAAAGAAGCTTTCATAACGGTACTCTCCGGAACCTAAAATAACAAATTTAAAGCCATTTTGCACGAGACGCTCAAATGAATATTCTACTAAATCAAAACCTTTGTGATCTACCAAACGTGAAACAATTCCCACAATGGGCTGATCGTCATTTGAAATATGCATATCCCAAATGAGTCCGGAACGGTTTTGAGCTTTGCCCGACAAATCGCTGCTGGAATAATTTTTATAAATCGCAGAATCTGTCTCAGGATTATTGATTTCATAATCAATACCATTGAGAATGCCACATGTTTTATAAGTGTGGTGACACAGTTCACGATCTAAACCATGTGCATACCATGGATTTAACAATTCCTGTGCATAGGTAGGACTTACTGTGGTCACCTTTGCCGCCACTTCAATCGCAGCCTTCGTCATATTTAGACAACCATCATAATTCATCAACGACTGGGCATAAGACGGAATGCCTAAAACGTCTTCCATAAATTCAAAGCCATATTTTCCCTGATATTGAATATTGTGAATTGTAAAAACGGTCTTGATACCTGAAAACTTTTCATGATAACGATAAAATAAATCTAAATAAACAGGAGTGAGCGCTGTCTCCCAGTCATTGCAGTGAATAATTTCTGGCAGGTAATCAATATGCCAAAGCATTTCTAAAACAGCGCGGGAAAAAAACGCAAAACGCTCAGCATCATCATAAAATCCATACAAGCCGCCCCGTTTAAAATAATATTCATTGTCTAAAAAGTAGAAAATAATGCCGTTATGATTATACTCAAACAAACCGCAATACTGTTTTCTCCATCCAACCGGCACGGTAAAATTACATAAATAGGTCATCTTACTGCGGTGTTCCTCCGAAATATCGCCATACAAGGGCATTACCACACGACAGGCAACACCCTTAGCACGAATTGCCTGCGGCAGAGAACCGGCAACATCACCAAGCCCACCGGCTGAAGCAAAAGGCCGTGCCTCACTCGTTGCAAATAATATCTTCATAACTTATCACTCCATTATTTTCAAAGCTTTATTTAAAACTATACAAGTGTACCCTTAGCAATGTAAGCAGGAAAGCTTTCCGTTGCAATAATCGTACGATGATCTGAAACCTGCACCTTTTTATCAGTAATTGCATACTGCATTTCGCATTTTTCACCCACCACTGTGTCCTGCATAAGAATGCAGTTTTTTACACTTGCACCTTTGGCAATGCGGCAACCGCGAAAAATGATTGAATTTTCCACCTCGCCGTCGATAATGCACCCGTCAGCGATGAAACTATTTTTAACCTCTGCCTGTGCGCCGTAACGCACCGGCGCTTCGTCACGCACCTTAGTATATATAGGTCTATCCTTGCAAAACAATTGATCCTGCACTTGTTCTTCGAGCAAATCGAGATTTGCCTGAAAAAAACTTTTAATCGAGCTGGCTTTTCTGACAAATCCATCATAATAAAAGCCCTGAATTTGCAGATTTTTACAGTGTTTTTGGAGAATATCCCGTTCAAAGCTATATTCGCCTTTGCTAATTGCTTCTGAGACAAGTTTAATTAAAAACGTCCTGTCCATTGTGACAACATTCATTAAATAATTAAATTCACCGCTTATTTCGGGATTGCACATCACCTCTACTAATCGATTGTTTTCATCAAAACTAACAATTGTAGAATCCTGCGCTTCGTCACTATTTAAAAATGCTTTTGTATACATCAGGGTAATATCTGCTCCACTGTTGCGATGCGCCTCCATAAAGGGCGTTAAATCTGCATTCATCACAAGTTCACAGTCGCTCAAAACAACCTGTTTTGCTTTCACATTATTCAAATAGTCAAGTGCTGCGCCCAGCGCCTCAATTTTCCCGTGATAAACACCGTAATTCTTGTTTCCGTAAGGCGGAAGAATATGCAATCCTCCACGCTTTCTTGTCAAATCCCATTCACGTCCGCTGCCCACATGATCCATCAAAGACTGATAATTTGCCTTGGTAATCACGCCAACATCAAAAATATTTGCATTTACAAAACTTGATAAAGGAAAATCAATCAAACGATATCTCCCTCCAAAGGGAACAGATGCCATAGTACGAACACGCGTTAAGCTCGACAAAGACGATTCATGCATATTGGCAAAAATAATGCCAACTGCCTTTTTTTCATTTGTAATCATCGCAAACTCCTCCCTCTTATATATCCTGATCTACCATTGACTGAACATCAACAATTTTGTCGTTAGAAATTGTAATATTAGGGCCAATCACCGTCACGCCCCAGTTCTCACGATTTTCCACCTCGTCAGGATGTGCGCCGATTTTTGCGTTCTGCCCTATTACTGCATTTTCGCCAACAATTGCATAATCAATTACAACGCCCTTTTTCACATGAGCACCAGGCATAATAATGCTATCACGCACCGTCGCGCCCTCTTCTATGACAACACCGGTGAACAAAACCGATCGTTCAACTTTTCCAAAGACCTTACACCCCTCTGCGACCATTGCATTATGCACCTGCGCTTGATCTGAAACATAGTGCGGTGGCTGCACCTGATTTCTCGAATAAATCCTCCATGAAGGGTCATGCAAGTCCATAAGAACTTCATCGTTGAGCAAATCCATATTTGCCTCCCAAAGGCTGTCAATCGTTCCAACGTCTTTCCAATAACCTTCAAATGGATAAGTCTTTAATTTGCACTGATCATGGAGCATAGCAGGAATGATGTTCTTGCCAAAATCTTTAGAAGAATTGGGATCCTTTTCATCTGCAATGAGATACTTTTTCAGTTTATTCCAACTAAAAATATAAATTCCCATAGAAGCGAGATTGCTCTTAGGATGTGCGGGTTTCTCCTCAAATTCATAAACATCGCCGTTTTCGTCCGTATTCATAATGCCAAAACGACTCGCTTCCTCCAGGCTCACCTCTAAAACAGCAATCGTGCAGTCCGCACCGCTTTGTTTGTGCGCTGTAAGCATTTTATCATAATCCATTTTATAAATATGATCGCCTGAAAGAACGAGCACATAATCAGGGTCATAACGTTCAATAAAAGACATATTCTGATAAATCGCATTCGCTGTTCCCTCATACCAGCTTGCACCTGAAACACTCTGATAAGGAGGAAGAATGTGCACGCCACCATAAACCCTGTCAAGATCCCATGGCTGTCCGTTTCCAATATAATCATTCAAGACAAGCGGCTGATACTGCGTCAACACACCCACGGTGTCAATTCCGGAATTAATGCAATTCGACAACGGAAAATCAATAATGCGATACTTTCCTCCAAACGGCACAGCCGGCTTAGCCATTTTATGCGTTAACACATGTAATCTGCTCCCCTGTCCACCAGCTAACAACATTGCGACGCATTCTTTCTTCAAAAACATAGTTTCCTCCTCTTTAATCCTATATTTTATTAAAATTGAATTGAAGCATTCAATGGCATTCAAGTGTTATTTTCCCCAAAACAAAAGCTTTCTCGTCTATTAAGCAACGAATCCCTTTGATTGTGAAAAACGCTCAACTCTCTCCGAAAACATTTCATAGCGCAGCAAATCTCTCAATGGAATAGAAACTTTCCGGAAAAATCAGACTACGCTTCATGATCCTTGGCTGCGGAAACTTTCGGTTTCTTAGCGCCCGTTTTAGAGTCACCCATAGACTTTTTTGACACAGGTGGTTTTTTACGTGCTCTGGATTTTGGTGTCAAAAAGACCGAACCCAATGAAGGAATATTCAAAGAAATCGACTGTGGATGGTCGTGCATGGGAATTGCCTCTGCCTTTATCGGCGCAGTATGTACGTTTCCGCTCCCGCCGAATTCAATAGCGTCCGAGTTTAAAATCTCCTCATAGCTGGTGTAATAAGGAACACCGATTCGATAATTCGTATAAGAAAGCGGACAAAAATTGCAGATAACAATAATCTCGTTTCCAGACGCGTCAATGCGACGAAAGGCAATCACATTCTGTTTATTATCATCACTGGAAATCCAGCAGAAACCATTCCAAGAATCATCGTTTTCCCACAAAGGCTTATGAGCAAGGTAGAAGTGATTCAAGGTTTTCATATAATGCTGGAATTGACGGTGTTTTTCAAAGTCAAGCAACAGCCAATCCAATTCCTTTTCAAAATTCCACTCATTAAATTGTGCCAACTCCTGTCCCATAAAAAGAAGTTTCTTCCCCGGATGAGACATCATATAACCAAAGAAACCGCGCAAACCGGCAAACTTCTGGTCATATTCTCCCGGCATTTTGTTGATTAAAGAACATTTTCCATGCACAACCTCATCATGTGAAATGGGAAGAATAAAGTTTTCAGAAAATGCATAGAAGAAGGAGAAAGTGATCTTGCCATGATTGTTTGCTCGAAAGTAGGGATCCAGCGTGACATAGCTAATCATGT
The DNA here is from genome assembly GCA_934438055.1 of uncultured Oscillospiraceae bacterium. Lineage (GTDB taxonomy): Bacteria > Bacillota > Clostridia > Oscillospirales > Ruminococcaceae > CAKSAY01. The sequence goes on from CAKSAY010000001.1 coordinate 60,926, forward strand.
CATTCATCCAACCCATATTCCACTTATAATTAAATCCCAAACCACCATCTTCTCCGGGCTTTGTCACCAGAGGCCATGCAGTTGATTCCTCTGCAATCATCAAAGCGCCCGGATTCTCTTTTAAAACCATGTGATTGAGTTTTCTCAAAAAGGCCACAGCCTCTAAATTTTCATTTCCCCCATAGCAATTAGCAATCCACTGTCCATCCTGCCTGTCATAATCTAAATACAGCATTGACGCCACTGCGTCAACACGCAGTCCATCAATATGAAAATTTTTAAGCCAATGCATGGCGGAGGAAATCAAAAAGCTCACAATCTCAGGACGACTATAATCGAACACCTTCGTTCCCCATCCATAATGTTCTCCCTTGCGAGGATCGGAGTATTCATAGCACGGCTGACCATCAAATTCATAGAGTCCGCAAGCGTCCTTTGGAAAATGCGCTGGAACCCAATCCAAAATAACGCCAATTCCGGCCTGGTGGCACATCTGAATGAATTGCATAAACTGATGCGGTGTCCCATAACGAGAAGTCGGCGCAAAATAACCGGTCACCTGATATCCCCAAGAACCATCATAAGGATATTCTGTTAAAGGCATGAGTTCAATATGGGTATAGCCCATGTCTTTCACATAGGGAATAATTTCCTCTCCAAACTTCACATAATCAAATGGTTGTCCGTCCGGATAAGTCCTCCATGAACCCATATGCACTTCATATATATTCATGGGCATACGCAAAGTATTCTTCTTCTCACGATTTTTCATCCATGCTTGATCTTTCCAGTCAAAGCCACCTATATCATAAAACCGCGAAGCAGTGTTTGGCCGTGTTTCAAAATGATAGGCATAAGGATCAGACTTCATTCGAATATCTCCATAGGCAGATTCAATGCTATATTTATAGAGATCATATACTTGTATATTCTCCATAAAGCATTCCCATATTCCACCATCAGAGATCTTCTGCAACGGCGTCACACCATGCTGCCAACCATTGAAGTCACCCACCAAAGAAACCGATCTTGCCGTAGGGCACCAAACTCTAAAAACAACACCCTGTTTGCCATCACGAAAAGCCGGATGCGCACCAAAAAACCGATAGGCATGACTATTATCTCCAGCTAAAAATAGAGAAATTTCTTTTTCTATATCCAGATGATTTCCATCTATAATTTGATTGTCCATAATATCCTCCTTAGCAAAACAGGCGTTAAAATCCTCTTAAACAAAAATCTCTATCGCCATAAAAGGAAAAACATCCTGTAAAGCATTTCCAGCGAAAATTTATAAGTATATTATAACAAAATAAAATTTGAAAATCAAGCAATAATTGTGCAAAATTTAATAAATCGCTTTATGTCATCCTATATCGTTTTGGGGGTAAAATTGAATGAACCAAGAAAATTTTGTTCTGTAGTCGAGTCATAAGTCCTAAAGATGTATCTTTACATATGCAAACCTATCTGTTCTTTCCTTGCACAGTGCAATGAGAATCCATTCATAGCCACAATCTATAATATTTTTAACATATTCGGGAAAACTAAAAAGCCGCTGCTTTGTTTAGAACAATTTGCTTTATCAAATAACCCGATTGTGATAAAGAATGCAAACAAAGCAGCGGTTTACAACAAAAACAGGATGGAAGATTGCATTGAAAAAACAGCTTTGGTTATTCACAATTGGCGGAGCCGTCTATTACCTTTTAGAATTATTTTGGAAAGGCAACAGTCATTGGAGCATGTTTGTTGTGGGTGGAATTTGTTTCCGTGCAATCGGTATGGTGCGTATGTTTTTCTCACGAATTAACGTTCTTTGGCAGTGCCTCATTTGTGGAACGCTCATCACAGCAGTGGAATTTTTTAGCGGCTGTTTCATCAATCTGCGGCTGCATTTATCCGTTTGGGATTATAGCGCCTTGCCTATGAATCTATTAGGACAAATCTGTCTTCCTTTTACAATGATTTGGGCTGCTTTAAGTTTCTTCGGTTTGCAAGCCGATCGGATCTTGAACAAAAAATTCTCCATGAGCAAAACCAAGCCGCAAATGATTATTCATGAATTAAGCAAAATTCGGCTCCATTAACAAAAAAGCAGCGGCTAAAATCAAGCCGCTGCTTTTTCACTCCTTTATCCGGTCGCGTTACTAAGGAGCGATAGAGCTATCTGAAACAGCATCTGTGCCGGATGAAGTCGTTTGACTTTGTGTTGATTCTTCTGATGAGACTTCCCCATTATCAGATTGTGCATCCGATGATGAAGTCTGCGAATCGGTTGATGGCAACGTTGCGCCGTTCTGCGTGTTATTGCTCATCCGGATTTGCTGCACAACATAGCTGTCTCCTTGTTTTTGTAAGAGATAATCCATATACTTAAAAGGTTCTTGTTCCCGATCGTTGGTGTTTGCACCCCACGCATCCCCTTGCGGCTGATAACCAACATGTAAAAGCACAGAATCGCCATCGTTCGTTATTTTCTCCACCTTTGGCTGATAGGAGAAAAATTGAATGTCCCTTTGCACCATATACATCTGTGTCTCTCCTGAATACTCAAATGTATACGCAGAGGTGGCTACTGTCGCGTCCTGATAAGGCACATCTCCAAAGAGCTTTTTAATATGTGCGTTAACATCGATTGCAGGTATGTAAACAGTCATATCGTCCCCCTGATAGTCATATTGATTGCCATTAAGAACAATATCCAGAATGCCCGCCGCTATAATAGTGCTGTTATCAAGATTTTCCGGCGCGTCCACAGCAGGGGGATCTAGCATCACCACAGGCGCTATCATTTTTTCGTAATCCTGTTTGCTGCCCTGTTGGCTAATCAAATAGGTAACTCCCTCAACTGCATAGATAACCGTAAACACAACGCCGACTACTGCAAAAACAGTCACCAAAACGCCAACAATGATAGTTATTATTCTATTAGGAAAAATACTGTCTTTCTTTGCTATTATGTTTTTTTCATCTTCCATGAATATTCTCCTTCTCACCGAATTTGTCCGTCTCCTCGAATAATATATTTATAGGTGGTCAGTTCGTTTAGTCCCATAGGCCCCCTTGCATGAAGCTTCTGGGTTGAAATACCAATTTCAGCGCCATAACCAAACTCGCCGCCGTCGGTAAAGCGTGTAGATGCATTCACATACACTGCCGCTGCATCCACTTTGTTCACAAATGCATCCGCAGCGCTTAAACTGTTTGTAACAATCGCCTCTGAATGTCCGCTGGAATATTGGGCAATATGATCAAGGGCCTGCTGCTCGTCTTCAACCACTTTCACAGCCATCTTATAATCTAAAAATTCTGTTTGATAAGCCTCTTCTGTCGCCGGCTCGATTCCCTTAAGAATCTCCCGCGTTTTTTTGCAGCCATATAGCACAACTGAAGATGTTTGCAACGCAAGCGCAACAGCCGGCAAAAATTCAGACGCAATGTCTTTGTGAACCAACAAAGTCTCAGCCGCATTGCAAACAGAAGGCCTACTGGTTTTCGCATTGTCAACAATAGCAACTGCCATCTCCACTGAAGCGTCTTTATCCACATAAATATGACAATTTCCGCTCCCGGTTTCAATCACAGGAACCGTCGCATTCTCTACCACAGTTCGAATCAAAGAACGACCTCCACGGGGAATTAAGGCGTCAAGATAGTCGGTGAGTTTCATCATAGCTGCTGCACTTTCTCTTGTAGTGTCTTCAACCAAAGCAACAGTTTCCTTTGGAAGCCCCGCTCGAACAATAGCGTCCTGCATCAATGCAACAAGAGCGCAATTTGAACAAATTGCCTCCTTTCCACCCCGAAGTAAAACAGCGTTGCCCGCTTTAAGACACAAAGAGGCAGCGTCCACACAAACATTGGGTCTTGCCTCAAAAATAATGCCAATGGTTCCAATAGAAACAGCGACCTTTTGAATCCTCAAACCGTTTGGCCGAACAAAACCGTCCAAAATTCTTCCAACCGGATCCTTAGCATCAAGTAGCTTTTGAACGCCGTCTGCCATTCCCTCAATTCTCTCCTCATTCAACAGAAGACGGTCAATCAATGGCGCAGATAATTGATTCTCCTTTGCCCTTGCAATGTCTTTCTGATTAGCTTCTAGAATTTCCTTCTTGTGATTTAGCAAAGCTGTGCGAATCTCTTCTAAGGCTCTATTCTTCTGTTGGGCAGAGGCTCCATTCACCTGCATCGCTGCATGATGAACACTCCTGCCAAGCTGTTCAACTGTCATAACTCTCTCCTTTCAATCTAATAAAAAGCGGGTTCCAACCTCTTCTCCATTCAAGAGTTTATACATATCTTGCGGTTTTTTGCCATCTAAAATCGCTGTTTCAATTCCCTTTTGAGCTGCTATTTGTGCCGCATCAATTTTTGTGATCATTCCACCAGTGCCAAAGGCGCTTCCTTTCCCCTGCGCCGCCTTTCGAACTGCATCATCTATTTTATGCACTAAGGGAATTCTTTTTGCCATTTTATTTTCTAAAGGGTTATCAGTATAAAGCCCATCTATGTCCGTTAGAATAATAAGTAAGTCTGCCTGTACCATACCGGCAACAATGGCCGATAGCGTGTCATTGTCACCAAATTCAAGTTCATCAGTAGAAACCGTATCGTTTTCATTGACAATTGGAATGACGCCCATTTCAAACAGTCTATTAAAGGTATTGCAAACATTGTGACGCTTTTCCTGCTTATCCACGCTGTAGCGAGTTAATAGAATTTGAGAAATGATGTGGTTATATTCTCCAAATAATCTATCGTAAACATACATCAATTCGGATTGCCCAATAGAAGCACAGGCCTGTTTTGTGGGAATGTCTTTAGGCATAGAGCGAAACCCGAGTTTTCCTGCACCAACACCAATAGAACCGGAGGAAACCATCACAATTTCAAAGCCGGCGTTTTTCAAATCTGCCACAACCTGAACCAATTTCTCCATGCTACGATAGTTGAGCAAACCCGTTTTGTGGGTAAGTGTTGAGGTGCCCACCTTAATCGTCAATCTTTTGTATTTGTTCATTCAAAATCTCCTCTTTTTGAAATTCCCTTGCATCGTAAGGAAAAACATGATAAGAGGGTGCAGTCAAGTCTATGTTTTCTCGTACAATTGGAATCTCCTGATACACTTCAAAGAATTGATCACGCCCCCACATCTGCGAAGATGTGGTGACAGAAAATCCCTTGCCCGCTTCCATGCTCCACCCAGACGGATCGCGCTGTGGAATGCCGAATTTAGCCAGCAAAAGCGTTAAAACGCCTGCATGGCCCACAAGCGCGACGTCGGTTAACCCCTCCTGCATGATTTCTAAAAGCATTTGGTGAAAGCCCGCACAAACGCGGTTTTCAAAAACCTCTCTTTCTTCTCCCTGTGGCGGTGCATCGGTCATTCCACTCGCAAACCATGCGGAAAAATCAGCGTTTTGCAAAAGCTCATCCAGTGACTTGTTTTCAAATACTCCAAAGTGATATTCGGTCATTGACGGAAGTGTTTGCACATATGCATCCGGAAATAAAATCTGTGCAGTCTGCACACAACGGCAAAGCGGACTCGAATAAACCTTTTGCACAACCGGATAGTCTTCTTTTGCCAGAGCAAGCAACGCCTTCTCTCCCGCCCTACAAAGCGGGAGATCAGTTGTGCCAATATAACGCCCTTGTATATTCGCTTCTGTCAAACCATGTCGAATCAAGTGTATTCTATAATTCCTCAATGGTACACTTCCTTCCAAATAAAACAATTTTTTATGATGTTTTCGACATATTAGGAGAATTTCTTATTTTATTCTTTACAAATCGTAGCGTTTATACTATAATTTACTATATGTTAATTTTAGAGTTGGAGGTGCCAAGTGAAGATGAGCGCTGATTTTTCAAGAATTATAACTCTATTACGCAAAGAAAAAGGCATCAGCCAAAAACAGGCGGCCAAAGATCTCGAAATCTCTCAGGCTCTGCTTTCCCACTACGAAAAAGGAATCCGTGAATGCGGTCTTGCATTTGTAATTCGCGCCGCTGACTACTATCACGTCTCCTGCGACTTTCTTTTAGGTCGTTCGCCGGAAAGAGAAGGGACTACCATCACTATAGAACAGATTCCTGATAGTTCTAAAAAAAAGGAGCTTCCCAACCCTAGAACGCTTCAGGCAATCTACAATAAAAAACTGCTGTTTAGTTCTCTAAATATATTATTTGATTTAATTGGAAAATCCGGCAATAAAACGCTATTAAAAGAGGTTTCTTCCTTTCTCACTTTATCTGTCTATCGTATGTTTCGCATTGTGTTTCGAGCAAACAAGAAAAACAACGAAGAGATGTTTGTTGTTCCTGCCTGTCTTGCAAATCAGCGGGCACAGGCCAACATGATTTTGCACGAAGCAACTGCAACTGCTATTTGCGACAGCTCGTTGCCAAAAGCTTTTCCGCCGGTGCAGGAGCTTGATGCGCTTTTAATAAATATGCAAACGCTCGATTCAAATTACCCCGAGGACAAGTCCGCTTTGCTAAATTTGATTAAAAACTGCGAAACACAGCTTTCAAAAACAGAAAAATAAATGAATATTTAATATTGTAACATAATTTGACGGATTAGAAAAGGGTATAAATAAAAACAACCTAAAATAGTTCTGAAATCTTACTGTAGTCTGAAACCCAACGTCCATGCAATGTTTTATTACAGTATCGCGAACGATTGTAATGCTTCTTGATTTTTATATGCGCTAATAAAAGCGGGCATCTTGCTCATTATGGCAATATGCCCGCTTTAAAACTTGACAGAATACAGATTTTACATATTAGAAATAAAGGCAGCTAGCAGCTCAATGGAACGAGCTGCCGCTCTGTCGGAAAATTTAGAATAGTCCTCATCTGCCTTATCATCGCCATTGTCTGAAATAATACGAAAAGCGCCAAAATTCACTCCTGCGCGCAAACAGGCGCAAGCAATGGCAGCAGACTCCATCTCAAAAGCAATTGCATGAAAAGCTCTATGAATTCTGTCTATCTTTTCATTTGAAGAAACAAACTGATCTCCCGTTGCAAAAACGCCGCAAACAGGTTTTTCCCCCAGCGAAACAGCAGTAGTCTCTAATTTTTCTCTAACCCAATCTGTGGTGGAAATATTAACAACATCCAAACCGTAAACATACCCCAACGGATCGCCCAAAGATGTCGTGTCCAAATCATGTTGCACAAGAGATTGTGCAATAACAAGATCATTTACCTTTAATGTTTTATATCCTCCTGCAACGCCCGTTGAAAGAATCAAATCAGGCTGATAACCCATAATCATTGTTTGGGTGCATAAAGCGGCATTCACCTTACCCGGATTAGAGGTCATGCAAACAATTTCGTGCCCATACATATTTCCAACCACCGTCTTTGCGCTACAGATGGTCTCAACATGTGAAATATCCATTTTTTGGTGTATACCCTCAGTTTCTTTATTCATAGCGCCTATAATGCCAATTTTCAAAATTCTTCCTCCTTAAACCCTCTCTGTTTGGGTTGCGAAATGAACAAAAATGTGCTATTATGTCAAAAAACACATCACAGAATCAAGACATTTGCTTGTATACTAAACAACAGATGTCCTTGTTCTCTGCGCTAGGTGAACTATCCTAGTCTAAAAATATTTTAATAACGGGGCAAAGCCCCTATCGAAGTGGGGTTATTAATATGGTAATAATCGGAAACGATTGGGATAAACTTCTTAAAGACGAATTTCAAAAAGAATACTACCAAAGACTGCGTCGCATTTTAGCGCATGAATATAAAACGCACACTATATATCCGAATATGCACGATATATTCAACGCATTAAAATACACCTCTTATCATGACGCAAAAGTAGTTCTTCTCGGACAAGACCCCTATCACGGACCGGGTCAAGCGCATGGATTGTCCTTTTCTGTAAAAAAAGGGGTGAATCCGCCTCCGTCTGAACAAAACATATTTAAAGAATTAAAAGACGATCTCGGCTGCGAAACTCCGTCAAACGGTGATTTAACGGCGTGGGCAACACAAGGCGTCGTTCTCTTAAATACAACCCTGACCGTAAGGGAACATCAAGCAAACAGCCATCAGGCAATTGGCTGGCAGCTTTTCACCGATCGTATTATTTCCCTTTTAGATCAAAGAGAAACGCCATTGGTTTTCCTTCTCTGGGGAAACAATGCAAAAAGAAAAACCGAGCTTATCAAAAACCGCCGGCATTATATTCTAACGGCGGCGCATCCAAGCCCCTTTTCCGCACAAAACGGTTTTTTCGGCTGCAAACACTTCTCAAAAGCAAACGCCTTTTTGCAGTCACGTGGGTTAACACCCATTGATTGGAGTTTAGCAGGAAAGTAGCTCTCTGCTTCAAAAAGCAAACTGTCCTTTCTAACAATTCTAAATGCTACAAATACAGCATCCCCATTCAGTAAAAAATTGTCAACTCGTCCGACAGTAGACATTTTTATAATGGATTGTGCCATTGTTAAAATAGGATTATCGACATAGAAGACATCTGTGCAAACAGAGATTTGAGCTGTGTTATAAAAAAGATTCTACGCCAATGAAGCGTTAGAATCTTTTTTTATTATTCTTCTACTTCTTCTTGAAAAGTGGAATCATTGTTTTCACAACGACTCTCCTGTTTCTCTAAATTGCAGCCGCAATGGGAACAATATTTTGCAGACATTGGATTGTTTTCACCACAGCAAGGACATTTAAGGTTCTTTTTTAATGAGGCAATTTTGCTTTCTGTCTCATTCAGCTTTTCAATTAACTGATCAATCTCTTCGACAATTGCGCTAACGAGTTCAGGATTATCATACTCTGCTTTGGTCATGCTATAAACAGCGCTGCCGAGTTTTTTATACTGCTCTTGAATATCGTTTCCTATCTGAACAGCCTGCAATTTGCATTTAGAAAGTTCAACTACCTCCCCGGCTTTTTTACCTGTAGCATCCGCAGCAGACTTTGCCTTTCCTAAAAGATTATCAAAACTGGTATTCATAATTTTCCTCCTACTTAATCTAATGAATATAATAAAAATTAAATGTTTGCTATATATTCAAATGACGAGAGTTTAGTGATAACTTCAACTACCAAAATGTTGAATGCGACGTTTACAACGCCTGATCAAAAACAGTAAAATAGTATTATAGTTATTATATTGCATTTTTGCAAAAAATTCAATACCCAAATGTATAGTTAAAAAATAATCGGCTAACATCCATATAAAGTAAGACAATATATTGAACGCGTCCTTTATAAAAACGATAAAGACCCGCTTATCTCCAAACTGAATCACATTAAATATCTAATTGAATATTTCTTATAACGCAATAGTTCTCCCATAGCATCACAGATGTCAAAAAATTATAGGCTATTATGCAATCTCTATGCAATGAATTATATCAGCGCTATAATGGAATTTACCACCAGAAAACTTTGCCAATGAACCATTAACTCTTCCTGATTATTGAACAAATAATGAATATTGATTTGAAACTGCCAAGTTAATTTCCCCTAAAAAATCAAACAGAATACATGTTAATCATGTATTCTGACGAAAAACATCGATTTATTTTTTTTATTTCCCTAAAAGCTTGCAATCTTTTGCAGAATGCGTTAGTATTATAGCAATCGTTCATTGTTAAGGTAAGCAGTCTTAAAAATTGACGAGGAGATTGAAAAAAATGAATTTTAAGCAAAAAGAATCGTATGATATTCATGACTTATTAGCAATCATTGCGCTTTTAAGAGGTCAAGATGGGTGCCCCTGGGATAAAGAACAGGATCATCATTCGATTCGCAAAAACCTGCTTGAGGAAGCTTATGAGGCTGCCGAAGCAATTGATTTAGAAGACAAGGAACTGCTCAAAGAGGAGCTTGGAGACGTTCTCATGCAGGTTGTGTTTCATTCTCAAATAGAGCAGGAAACAGATGGTTTTTCTTTTCAAGAGGTGTGCGATGGTGTATGCAAAAAACTCATTGTCAGGCACCCCCATGTTTTTGGTGATGTATCTGTGCACGATTCGAATGAAGTCTTGTCAAACTGGGAAAACATAAAACGAAAAACCAAAGGTCAAAAAACCTATACACAAACACTGCAAAGTGTTCCAAAACCGCTTCCTGCTTTGAGTAAAAACGAAAAGATTCTCAAAAGAGCAGCCAAAGCAGGCTTTTCTTGTTGGAAAGACCAGCAGGCGCTTCTGCAGTATATTGAAAAAAAGTTGCAGCGTTTGCAGGAGAAACTTATGCAACAAGAAAAGGAATCCGCTACAAATGAATATGGCGAGTTGCTATTTGCTTTAACCGAGCTTGCCCGTGTTCATGAGATAGATGGCGAAGAAGCGTTGGAAAAAACTTGTAATCGCTTCATTGACTCCTTTGCAAAAATGGAGCAATTAGCAATACAAAAGAATGTCTCTATTGATGCTGCCACGACAGAAACGCTTTTGGAGCTCTTTAGAGAAGCAAATCACATTGGTTCATAGGGAAAATCCCATTGAATAAATAAAAAATAAGAATTAAAAAATGGAGGAAATTGCTATGACAAAAGCAGAATTAATCCAAGTAGTTGCTGAAAACGCTGACTTAACAAAAAAAGACGCTGAAAAGGCAGTTGCAGGCGTTTTGAACGCGATTACAGACGCTCTTGTTAAGGGCGAAAAGGTGCAAATCGTTGGCTTTGGCACCTTTGAAGTACGCGATAGAAAAGCTAGAGATGGAAAAAATCCGCTCAACGGCGAACCTATGCACATTCCCGCAACAAAAGTTCCAGCGTTCAAAGCAGGAAAAGCATTAAAAGATGCTGTAACACAATAATCACTGATTATTTATAAAGTCGACTGCCGCATTGCAATCGACTTTTTTATTTTATGCAGCACCTCTGTCTTCCAATATCAGGGTGTGCTTGTAAGACTTCCATTTACTACAGAGGTTGGATGAAACGTTACAAGCATCACATGCAATGATTCTGCAATTGATTAACGCCCTACTTATGATGTAGAAAGTACCTGCGTTTGCGTGATAAGCAGGATAATATCGGCGCAAACTATTATTGAATAAATTAAAGCTCTCAAACAGCCTCTGAACAATAAAATAGTTCATTAGGACTCTCTTCCAAATTCATTAAAATAATTTCATAACAAAAAGTGAGGTAAAGCTTATGCGTTTAGATAAATTTTTAAAAGTGAGCAGACTGATAAAACGACGCACTATTGCCAACGAAGCATGCGATGCAAAAAAAATATATGTAAACGGAAAACCTGCTCGTGCGTCATATGATGTAAAAATCGGAGACAAGATAGAAATTCATATGGGTACAATTCCTGTCCGTGTTGAAGTGGTGAAAATAAACGAGCATCCCACCAAAGATAATGCTGCCGAAAATTATCAGATGCTTTCATAACATTTGAGGCATACTCTTTGTCCAGCCTGCATATGATCTTTTAGAAAATATATTTACAAGCAGTCTTTAAAAGACTGCAATCATATTGTAGGAGGATTCAAATGATTGAAGAAAACAGAATAAAAGCCACCCATAATATCATATTAGAAAACCGAAAAAATCTAACTGTTTCCGCCGTTAAGGACGTGGACAGCTACGACGAAAAAACAATCATCATGTTTACAGAACTTGGAATGTTGGTTGTGAAAGGAAACGATCTACATATCAATCGTTTTAATACACAAAGCGGCGAGTTGGTTTTAGAGGGAACGATTGATTCTTTAACCTATAGTGAGCAGGAAAAAAGGACGGCAGGCAGCTTCATGTCGAAGCTGTTTAAATAATGTATATGAATATTGCGCCGCATACGCTTATTTTTTTCTATGCTTGTCTGCTCGGCGGCGCATTAGGGGTGTGCTACGACATATTTAGAATTTTGAGAATCGCATTTGTTCCCGGAAAAATTGCGATATTCATACAAGATATCCTCTTTGCAGCTATCTCACTTTTGTCGTTGTTTCTCTTTTGTCAGGCAACAACAGACGGCTCCATCCGTTTTTTTGTGCTCATTGGTGCAACCGCAGGCTTTGCGCTTTATTACGCAACGATTGGCGTATTGATCTTTAAAACAGCGACAGTTATCATCAATGCTATCAAACGCCTTCTGACGTTTCTCTTTCGAGTTTTTGTGTCGCCTTTTAAAAAAATTTTTCGGTTTACTTATAAACTTTTTCGTCCTTTCCTATCCCCCGTTAACAGGTTAATCAAAAAAATTTATAAAAAGATAAAAAAACTCTTGCGAAATAGTGCCAATTCATTATATAATAGAATTAAAATAAAAGGAAAGAAGAACAAAAGAAAAAATGTTAAAAACAAAAATGCCATCCGCCATTAGAAAACGAAAAAGAAATTCTCTTATTTTTAAAATTGCAGTAATCATCTTTGTGGTCGCAATCGGCGTGCAAATTGTTTCTCTGCAATCTGAAATTTCTGACAAAAAGCAAGAAGCCGCAGCTCTGCAGCAGCAGCTTGACGCGCAGGTTGAAGAAAATCAAGAAATGCAAGCTCAACTGGATGCAGGCGCAAATGATGATTACATTCAAAAAGTCGCCCGTGAAGATTTGGGATATGTCTCCCCGTTTGAGCGTGTCTTTGTGGATATAGCAGAAGAATAAATAAAAAAGTTTATAATAATAAAAAGGAGGCTGTTGATATCTATGCAGCTCGAAGTGGGAAATATAGTTGAAGGAAAAATTACAGGCATTGCAAAATTCGGCGCTTTTGTAGACTTAGGAAATGGTAAAACCGGACTCATCCACATTTCAGAGGTTTCTCGTGAATATGTAACGGATATTGCATCCTATTTGCATGAAGGAGATATTGTCAAGGTAAAAGTCTTAAAATCCAATGAGGATGGTAAAATAAGTCTGTCCATAAAACAGGCGGACTCCCGTCCGGTTAAGACGGAAAAAAATTCGATTCATCAGCGCCAATCGAGTCGTCCGCAGGTCTTCACTGGTCATACAAAAAAAAGTAGCGAGCCTGTCTCTTTTGAAGATATGTTAAGCAAGTTCAAACAAGTCAGCGAAGAAAGAATGTCTGATATTAAACGGAATACAGATAATAAACGTGGTTCTTATTCTCGTCGTGGTTCTCGATGAATATTTTTAACAATTAATTTTTTCATCTTAAAGTAAAAATTAATTTAGGAGCACTTCTTAAAAGGATAAGCTGAACTGGCAGGTTCATAAAACCCTTAATAGTAACCCCCGGAGAAACCGGGGGTTTTTTATATAGATAAAATTCTCTGTTGTGCGTATCACGTGTTGCGTCACGTTGGTATGTATACCGGCTGCGACTATTTTGTATATTGTCGGTTGTTTCAACCTTCAAATATCTCAAGTCAGACACCGCTACTTTGAGTGGAGTATCCAAAATTATATATCCGGTTCAAACAGATTTCTTCCTATATGATTTCTATCTTAATTCCATTCGTATAATCTTCTCAGCATTCTCCCTGTTTCTCTCCTTTTATATTTATAAAAGACCTCCCCATTTTTATATGTGCGATAGTATAGTTATGTTATAAACCATTTATATCACTCGTTTTGAATAGCATCCCTTTGTCTTTTCGGTGCAGCGCCTTTATTCTAAAGCAGAGGGTATTTCTTCTACATCATCGACAAAAGCCTATTTTAAATCAGTTGCTTAGTAAATAATTTTTGGAAGATAAAAAGGACAGTCCGCAGGCTGTCCTTTTTATAATTTCTATTCAGCATTGAATGCAGCTGTTATATCGACCAAAGGGCTCTGTGTAAGAGCCATTATGGTTAACCCCATTGCCAGTGTGTCCACCAATACCGAAATTATCTGCGTTTCCACCAGTTTGAGCTGTTACGTTAGAAAGTCTCAAAACACTGCAACTTCCGCTATTTTCAGTATGAGTGCTGCTACAAGTCTTCTGCTGTGCACCGCCTCCACCAATACCCGGGCCATATTGAGCGCTGGTTGCTACTACAATATCTATGCCATTTGCTGTGAAAGATTTGCCATTACCGCCGTAACTCTTCAGAATTTTGGTGCAGACTCCGCCTCCACCAATGCCGGCGCCTAAGCTTCCTTTGCAGATAACAATTACATATGCATTATCCAGTATCTGTGCATCGCCGCCGGATGCCGAACACATGGAGGTGTAGCATCCGCTTCCGCCGATTCCTGCAGAATAACCGCCCTGCGTTGAACCGAAAGCTTCAACAACTGCATTATCCTTAATGATTCCCGTACCATTATCAAACGCATCCTGTATACAGGTGCTTCCATTAATAGCACCGCCGCCAATGCCGGCGCCATATGCGCTATAGGATTCCAGGTTTAAGGATTCTTCTATCTGAACCGTTCCGCTTGATTTGTCTCCATCTCTATAATCCTGACCACCGCGATAATAACCCTTTGTACCAATAGCAGCTGTATAACCATTAGCTGTTGCCTTTAAAGAACCATTTCCTAAAAGGGTGGCCGTTGCGCCGCATGGATTCTCAATTGCGGGATAGTCTGTAGATTGTTAACAGCTGGTTCCTGTTAAGCTGTTATTGTTGTGAAATATGAAGTTTACATCTGCACCTTTTTCCACAGAAATGGGATGACAACTGCTTATATTTAAATTTGCAAGGATGATGGGCTGTGCGCCGTCCACATTTCCTTCAACAGTGATGGTATTGTCTGTTTGCTCGGAGTCTTGGAATAAACTATATTCTCTTCGGAGGCTGGCAGCTTCTTTGTCTGTCCATTCTGTTTCAAATAGATAACATTGTCTATTTTAAAGATTGTAATGCTTCCTTCTGCCAAATTCATATTTTTTGACGCTGTATAAACCGGCAATGAGCAACAAATCATGGTAATACTAAAATGAACTATTAATAAATCATTAACGTAGAGAGACATCACACCATCTTTTATAAAAAATAACTTATAGATTATGAAAATAAAAACAGATATTATAAAAATAGTATATCGTTTTATAAACTGCTCTATAACACCTTTTTGGCATGCTTGGTTAACGAATTTAAATTTTAGTAAATTCTTTATCATACAGTGCAATTTATCGCAGCACAAATCTTAGTCTTCTATACAGCCTTCTCCGAACACCTCGCGAGCGTCACATACTATGACAAATATATTCTATTTTTTCGGATAGGATAAGTAGATTCCGTAAAATATATTGCCATTGAAAAAGACTAAAATTTTAAAGAGGTGGAAATAAAAATTTTCATATAGAGGTATTTGAAGAACGGAGCAACAGTTAATGTATTGATTTGCGCAATATTTAGTTGTCCAAAGGTTTCTCCTCCCGAACTTATCCTTTACAATTTACATGTCTCTCAAACACGCTCACTGCACTCTTGCCCTGTAGAGGTTGTATCAAGTCTGACGCACTCATTGGTGTATTGATATGCAGAAACAAATGCACCTCATCGGGCATCATCTCTTCCTCGATTATTTCTATACCTTTCCAACGGCAAAAATTCTTCATGATTTACCGGATATCTTTTCAAAACTCATGAGTGTTCTTATAAAACTCTTAATCTTTTAAGGCACTTCAATCCCATGGAGATATTTCCCCGTCACATACCACTCTATAAAACACTTATCTCCTGAAAAGTGTAGGTAAGCGCTAAGATATGATAATATTATTTTACTTATATGTTCCTGTAAATGTTATGGATTGTTGCCATGCTCATTTTGTTTGCATTTTCATTTACACCAATTAAAGGACGATTGTTGGGCCGACAGCAACTCTTTCTAAAACGCAAAAGGTCCCTATATTAGATGTATGATCTACATAGGAACTTTTACCTGCAAGAGAAAACTAAAAGAGAAACTCAACGAGCAAAGAAGTGTCAGGAACATAGTTTCTGTCTATAGATGCAAAATGCGATAAGCCCTCTTGTAAAGATGAAAGTTTTTCTCTATGCCTTTGTTCTTGTTCTCCAAGAAAATGCGTAGGGAAAATAGAATGATACACCATAGGTTCGTAAAGATGGATAGAATCAATCACCTTGTCTGCTGATGACGTAAAAGGGATAATATATTTTCGTTCACTCGAAACTACATGATCCCAGATATCAAGCGTATCCTTAAACGGAATTCCACGATGGCGATAATCTCTAATAAGACGTCTTAGCAACCGGACATCTTTATAACTCAAGACCTGTTTTCCTTGTACATCAAAGCTTGTCTGAACCGCTATATAATAACGATGACATCGCTCTATAAGCTGTGTTGGAATCATAAGAGGATTCAGAGCATGCAATCCTTCAATAATCACCACCTGTCCGTCTTTTAAAAGCGTTCTGTCTGTCCTATCACGCATACCCTCTTTGAAGTTAAAATGCGGCAAATAGGTTCTCCCTTTAAAGGCCAACTCCTGCAAACACTGATGAAGCATCTGAACATCAAAGGCATCAGTGGTTTCATAGTCCTGTGTTCCATCCTCTTCATAGGGCAAATCCTGCCTGTCTTTATAAAAATTATCCAGCGAAACAAGGATAGAATCAATGCCTCTGCTCTGCAAATGACGCCGCAATAAACGAGCCGTAAAAGTTTTGCCGGACGCTGACGGACCGGTGATTAAGATGAATCGTTTGGTCTTTATTTCTTTTTGGATAGAATCGCCGATTCTCACCAGCTGATCTTGATAGGATTTTTCTGCAAACCTCACAAACTGGTCAATATTATTAGACGCCATTAAATTTAAGCCATCTACATCAATGCGATTAATCATAAAATGTCTCCACCTCTCGATAACGGGCAAGCATCTCTTCTAAGCCCTCTATATATTCTCGAGGGTATTTAAAATGAAACACCCTCTTTATCGTATCATCACAAACGAGTTTGGTAGCACCACCGGCCCCTATAGAAAGAACCGTCTGATTTTCATCCATCATGTCAATGTTATATAAACTCTCAAATCCCTTTTTAGCATATCCTACATTTTCCAAGCTCTCAATCATATTCTTTTGCCGATATAAATAGTAGGGTCGATATCCTGCTTTTTCTAAAGCATCTTCCCCCATTGTAAGCATAGCGCAAACTTGTTTCGAAACAGAGCGATAAGCTCTCTCATAAAAAGCAGAGGAACGTTTTAATGCAAGGGTATGCAGCGTTATGCTTTCAGGAGATAAGTGAATGGCTTGTTGAATCGTTTTTGAAAAAGTGCGCAAACAATCATTGGGAAGACCCACAATAAAGTCCATATTAATATGGTCAAACCCCACCTTTCTTGCCAAAGCAAAAGCTCTCAAAGTTTGTTCACAGGTGTGATTTCTTCCAATGGCCAACAACACATCGTCTTCAAAGGTTTGTGGATTCACACTAATTCTCGTAACGCCTGCATGCAAAAGAATTCTCAATTTTTCTTCTGTGATAGTGTCCGGTCTGCCGGCCTCAACGGTATATTCCACCGGGTTTTCAATCGAAAATGCACTCGAAAGCCAATCCGTTAAATTCAAAAGCTGCTCTGCTGACAAGACTGTTGGCGTTCCCCCTCCAATATAAACCGTCTGCACCAAAAGCCCTAATCGTCCCACCAATTCTCCAACAACGGCAATCTCTCTTTTGAGCGCCTCTAAATAATCATACAAGAGCCGATTATTTTCACCGGTTGCAGTCTGTGAAATAAAAGAACAATAGTGACAGCGTGATGGACAAAATGGAATAGAAACATAAAGGTGTATTCCCCGTTTAGAACGTGTTAAACCAACCTCGCGCTGCACCTTGGCAATTTTAATGAGCAAATCTATTTTACCTTTTGAAACATCAAAGCGTTTGTTGAGAATCTCCTCAATCTCAACAAAGTCCAAACCAGAATCGAGCATTTTCTGCACTCGCTTTACAGGTCGCACGCCTGTTAGCATCCCCCACTCTAAACGCACACTGCATAGAGAGGATAAAAGTCGATAAATTAAACTGCAAAGTGTGTCTCTCTGCACGCTTTCATCTGCATTAAAAGGAAGCTTCTGGCATCGGCTATCACAACTACCCTGCAAATTAGCTGAGACCGAAACGCACAAAACGTCTCCTTCTCTCTCTATTATAGCGCAAATCCACTCTCCGTGTTCAGGAACAGAAGAAGCATAATGAAAACGCGCAACCGGGTAAAACATTTTAATCATGCTCTCCACATGATAAACAAATCTATGTCCTTTAAAAACCAGTTCCATTCATTATCCTTTCATTGCTGCAATTAGATATGGATTGTGGCTCTTTTCATAAGAAAGCGTAGTTTCCTCTCCATGGCCGGGTAGAATCCTTAAATTTCCCTTTAACACCGCAAGTTTTTTAAGAGATTGCATCATTTCATCCAGACTCCCGCCAAAGCCGTCACATCTTCCGATGCTTTCGCAAAAAAGCGTATCCCCTGAAAAAAGGACGTCATCTACTAAAATACAGCAACTGCCCTTGGAATGCCCGGGGGTGTGAATAACCTGAAATTTGAGTCCATCCACACAGATGTCTTCATCTTTAAAAGTAGTATCTGCTTTGCAAGCAGGAAAACTTTGCAGTCCAACAGCAGCGGCGAAATTCTTTTGGGCATCATTGAGCATAACCTGATCCGCCTGATGAACATAGGTCAACACCTGCGAATGTGTGCTCTGTTGCAGAGCGTTCACAGCACCAATATGATCAAAGTGGCCATGTGTCAAAAAAATGCTATTTAAAACAGCATGCTCCTGTTTTAAAACATCGAGAATCTTCTCCGCTTCATCGCCCGGATCCACAACAACCGCATGACCTTTGTCTGTCAAAATAATATAACAATTTGTCTGCATTTGAGAAACTATGATTCTATGAATCTTCATATGAATACAGCCTCCTTTATTCATTTAACACGTAGATAGATTTTCAAGACAACATCAACTGCCATAAAATATAGGATTGAGCCAATGATACGATTTTTCACTTCAATTGCGCACTATCAAGCGCTATCGTAACCGGACCATCGCCTTCCATGCAAACCTGCATAGAAGCACCAAATGTGCCAAAAGCAACCGTTAAATCCTTAAACTGTGCAAACATCTGTCCTAAATATTGATATAGTGCAAAGGCCTCCTCTGCTGGTGCTGCATTTTCAAAAGAGGGACGTCTTCCTTTACGACAATCGGCGCCAAGGGTAAAATTTGAAACGAGCAAAAGTCCACCCTTAACATCCAAAAGAGAACGATTCATCTTTCCACACTCATCCGCAAAAATTCTTAAATGCACAACTTTTTCAGTCAACCTTTCTGCATCTTGGCAGGTGTCTCCCCGCTCAATGCCGACTAGGAGCAAAAGCCCCTCTTGAATCGAACCAACTATCTGTGAATTAACCAAAACGGACGCTCTTTTGACTCTTTGCAAAACAACCCGCAAAGTCCACTCCTCCCCACATCACTTATTTGCCCTTTCAACTGAAATCACACCGTCAATTTTAGAAATTTTCTGCATAATGTTTTTGAGTTGTTCAACGCCTGCTATGTCAATTGTTGCTAAAATGTTGGCATTGCCGTTTTTAAGCTCCCGCGCATTCACTTCGTGTATGGGTACATGAAAATTCGCAAGTGTAGTCGTAATCTGTGCTAAAAGCCCCATTTTAGATTCTGTAACAATGTCTAATGTAGAGCGATAGTGAGAATCGGCACCCTTTTCCCAAAACACATGAATCCAGCGTTCAACCTGCGTTGGATCTTTCATAGAATTAAGGGCATTCGGGCAGTCCTTCTTATGAACAGACACACCATGTCCACGGGTGATGAAGCCAATAATATCGTCACCCGGCAAAGGTGTGCAGCATTGTGCAAATTTCACAAGACAATTATCGATGCCCTCCACAACAACACCATTGCTCGCTTTGGCTGGTGTAAAAATCGGCTCGGTTGGAATGGATTCCTCTTTAATCATCTTCACATATTCATCCCGAATGCGGGGAATAATGCGCGAAAGAATAATTCCTCCATAACCAATGGCAGCATAAAAATCGTCTACCGTTTCACAACGCTGCCGTTTTGCAATCTTCTCGATAAAATTACGCATTTCATCATCGGCAAGAAAAATCTTATTTCTCTTAAACTCCCGTTCAAGTTCAGAGCGTCCCTCCTGAATGTTCTCTTCACGTCGTTCTTTTTTAAACCACGTTCGTATTTTGTTGCGCGCCTGACCCGTCTTAACCATCTTAAGCCAATCTCGACTAGGTCCATGATTTTGCGACTTAATGGTAATCACTTCAACCACTTGACCTGTCTGCACCTTTGTGTCTAACGGAACAATTTTTCCGTCCACTTTGGCGCCAATCATCTTATTGCCAACCTCAGAATGGATTGCATAAGCAAAGTCAATAACTGTAGAGCCAATTGGTAGAGTTTTCACATCTCCATTCGGTGTAAACACAAACACCTCTTCAGAGCCAATATCCGTCTTAATGCTTTGCATGAGATCCTCCGGATCTTCGGCCTCCTGCTGTGTTTCAATAATCTGACGAATCCATGCAAGGCGCTCCTCTAAATCATCCTTTTTCTGAATTCCCTCTTTATATTTCCAGTGCGCTGCAATACCATACTCGGCTGTATAGTGCATATCCCACGTACGAATTTGAATTTCAAACGGAATCGCTTCTTTTGCAATAACAGTAGTGTGGAGAGATTGATACATATTCGGTTTAGGCATAGAAATATAATCCTTAAAACGTTGTGGAATGGGGGTAAATAAATCATGCATAGCACCTAAGATATTATAGCATTCGAGCACAGTATTCACAATAATACGAATCGCGTATATATCAAAAATTTCATCCCATCCTCTATCACCCATATACACTTTTCGATAGATTCCATAACGGCTCTTCATTCTTCCGTCAATTTTAGCGTCAATATCAAATTCCTTAAGTCGAGCCTGGATTTTCTGTATAATATATCCGATATAATTTGCATTATTGAGTTCTCTCTCTTTGAGAATCTCTTTAATCTCACGATAAGCGATAGGATCAAGATATTGCAAAGCAATATCCTCTAACTCATCCTGAACGGCCTTAATGCCCAAACGATGCGCTAGCGGTGCATAAATCTCCATCGTTTCTAAGGCCTTATCTCTCTGCTTTTGTTCATTCATAAAATAGAGCGTCCGCATATTATGCAGTCTATCCGCCAGCTTAATAATGATAACACGGATATCCTGCGCCATAGCAAGAAACATCTTTCGTATGTTTTCCGCCTGCTGTTCTTCCTTAGAAAATAGCGGAATACGACCTAACTTGGTCACTCCATCCACCAAAAGTGCAACTTGAGAGCCAAATTGCTTTTGAACATCTTCATTATGAATCGAGGTATCTTCGACAACATCGTGCAACAGTGCAGCGACAATAGAGTCGCTGTCCATCCCTAAATCTACCAAAATGCAAGCAACGGCAATTGGATGAATCACATACGGTTCTCCGGACAATCTCATCTGTCCTGCATGCGCCCTTTGTGCCAATTCATAGGCCATCTCAATCTTCTCCATATTATACTGACGACCTGTTTTTTGAATAATCTCTCTTAAATTTTCAAATGTATAATCCATTTTTAAAGCCATCCTCCTAAACTATTGCAATTGTTGCAGCAAGGAGAATTTCTCCAAATCAATCTTTTTTTCCACCTTTTTTAACTGAATGGTCAAACCATCAGCAGAAACCTCAACAAGTCCACCTTGCACAAAGACTTCAATTGCCACGCAAAATTTACAATAAGAAAGCGTCTGATCCTCAAGCATAGAAAACAAATCCTCCTTTGAGCCGGAGAAGAAAGGATGTTTATAAAGCATACGATATAGCGTAATAAAATCCTTTCTCTGCGGAAGCATATGTATCTTCTGTTCCTCTTTGAGAGCCTCTCCGCGCATAAATTTCTCAAAATAAACCTTCGAGAGCAAAAATCTTTTTTGCGAAAATGAGGCTTTGCGCATATCTTTAATTTGCATAGAGACTGTCTCTTCTCCGCGAAAGGATTTCACACTAAGCTGCACCAGCAGATTGGTAACATCGCCAACACGAAAATGGAATTGCTCAGTGGAAACGCCGAAAATAAGTCCCTGCATCCTTTTTTCACCAACACTAAACGTGCACTTTTGATGCTTTCCGCCGGATAAAGGAGTAATCTTCTCGATCTTTGCATTGCGCAGAAGAAAGAGCGGCAAAGGGTTTGCATGACCAAAAGGCTCAAATATAGCAAGTTCCTTTGCTTTTTCAAGGGAGACCTCCGACGCATTCAATTCTGCATCAATATGATAAACCTGACACAGGGGATAGCTCTTTTGTGCCGCAGCATATTCTTCTAAGCCCTTTTTTAATAGGGGCAGCTTTTCAACCGGCAACGTCATACCGGCCGCCTGTTGATGTCCCCCCCAGCGCTCAAACAGCGTCTCATTTGCTTTTAAAGCTTCATAAATCGAAAATTTCTCTAAGCTCCTGGCAGAGCCATGCGCCTTATCGCCATCTATTGAAAAAACAATAGCCGGTTTTCCAAACTGTTCCACCAGTCGACTGCTAACCGTTCCAATCACGCCCGGAGGCCAATCACCTGCAAACAATAATATTCTATCATAGTAACTTCGTGGCTCCGCCTGCATTTTTAGATAAATTTCATGCAGAATTTGCGTTTCTATTGCCTTTCTCTTTTGCACCAATTCTTCTAAAGAAGCTGCAATTTCTTCTGCTCTTTGAGCATCCTCTGCACGAAAAAGTTCTAATGCTAGCCGCGCTTGATTGAATCTGCCGGCAGCATTGATTCGCGGCGCCAAAACAAAGGCGACCATGCCCGACGTTATCTTATCTCGACTTACTCTAGCTTGCTGCATTAACGCTAAAAGCCCCTCGTTTTCTGTAAAACTAAGCAAGCGCAAACCACGAGTCACAATCAATCTGTTTTCTCCAATCAACGGCATAACATCCGCAATTGTTCCAATTGCGGCAAAATCTCCCCCTATTTCAAAGGCGCTTTCATAGTCGCCGTCTTGAAGGGCAGCAATGAGTTTAAAAGCAACGCCAACGCCCGCTAAATCCTTAAAAGACGACGGACAATCGGGGCGATGCGGGTCAATGACGGCGATGGCCTCGGGAAGTTTTTGAGGAACAGCATGATGATCGGTCACAATCACGTCTAAACCCAATTGATTTGCCAAAGCAATCTCTTCGCAAGCCGTAATGCCATTGTCGACTGTAATCATAAGCGAAACATTTTCAGAAACAATCTCTCTAACCGCACTGTCGGTTAATCCATAGCCGTCTTTTCTCTCCGGAATATAACAGAGCACATTCAACCCAAGAGATTCTAAATAATACGTTAAAATATAACTTGCGGTAATGCCGTCGCAGTCGTAGTCTCCAAACACAGCCACCTTTTCGTCTCTATCTAAAGCTAGGTTTATCCTTTCAACTGCTTTATCCATATCTTTAAGCGTAAAAGGATCCGACAACTCCTGCTGCACAAATCGTTCTTCAATTTCATCATCACTTAAGTTTCTGCCGGAAAGAATACCGGCTAGAAAAGATGGTATTGAATACTTTTCCTCAATTGTAGTAGTCCGTTGGGCATGGGGTTTGTGAAATTCCCAGAAATGAAACGCCATTTTCCTTGCTCCGCCTTTCTTTTCGTGCAAACGATCCCCTGTTCAATCAAACAATCGCAAATGCTGCCATAGTTCGTCGCAGCCATAGATGGCGCCGCAGCTCAAGGCAGCAATAGAGCCTGATATACCTATCATCACGGGGAATATCTTCTTTAACTATTATACTCTATTTTATACATACTTGCAAGGCAGTTAAACAAAACGAACATCATGGCACAGCTCTAAAGCGTGCACTGTGAACACAAACATCTCTTTGCGGAAAATTTGTCATACAGATATATGCTCATCCACCAACAAACCACTGCAATTCCCATGGCAAATAGTACATCTGACGAATAATGCGCTCCCATAATGATACGGCTCACTGCCATAACAGGCACAATGATAGTTGGAATAGCAGCAAATAAGAATTTTTTCCATCTAGAATGTGTAATGGGAATGAAAAAATAGAAGCAGAATACAGCCGCTGCATTTGCTGTGTGTCCTGATGGAAAAGAATAGTTTCCGGAAAACGGATGAAAAATATACCACGGTACAAACTGCTGCAAAGACTTCATATCACGAAAACGCAATCGTCCTGCCAAAACCTTTAACACGCTCACAACAATGAGTGTAAAAGCGATAGCAAACAATGTAATGAATATAACCCGTGTCAGCTGTCTGCAAAGCGTCTGGTTCAACTGACATCTCAAAATGGCAACCAACCCAATCACATAAAAAATTACAAAAACGAACCTCTGCCAAAAAGGTTGAATGCCCTGACAAAGAAAGATGCTGCTTGCAAAAAGTAATAAGCCAACTACAACATGAAACAGATTCTTCCATCCTGCTCCGGTAAAAAAGATATGTATCCTGATAAGAAAATGTAAACAGAAGGCTGCGATAATTGGCAAAATCATCATTCCCTCTTGTTCTAAAAACAAGGCCCATCCACTCTGCGGATGATAGAAAATCAGTTCTATTTGTAAATCATATTCTGCAAAGACAACCGCCAAAATCGCCCAAACAGCAAAAAATATAATGATAAACGGAATTCTCATCTTCATCTTCATAAGCATTGCCCTCTCATAAAACAAGAAAATGTCTTCTTTAATCATTTAAAGAAGACATTTTCTACTTATCCTAGACGTTTCTGTAAAGCCGCAAGCTGTTCTCTCAATTCCGCGGGGAGTTTATCGCCAAATTTTTCATAAAACTCCCCAATTCCCTTTGCGTCCTCCAGCCATAGCTCTTTGTCAACCCGCAAAAGTCCAGCAATCGTCTCTACGTCAATCGACAATCCCTCAATATTAATATCTTCCGGGCGCGGTTCATAGCCAATAGGCGTTTTCACCGCCTCCGCTTTTCCGTCACAGCGATCTAAAATCCACATCAAGACACGCATATTGTCTCCAAATCCCGGCCAAATAAATCGATCATCATCGTCAGTTCTAAACCAATTAACATGGAAAATCTTTGGCGCCTTATCGCCTAATTCCTTGCCCATATCTAACCAATGCTGAAAATAGTCCCCCATATTATAACCACAGAATGGAAGCATTGCCATAGGATCTCTTCTAATAACACCAACAGCGCCAGCAGCAGCAGCGGTAGTCTCTGAAGCCATGGTTGAACCCACAAACACACCATGTTCCCAATCAAACGATTGATAAACCAAAGGAGCGGTTTTTGCACGTCGACCGCCAAAAATCATGGCTGAGATGGGAACGCCCTGTGGATTATCAAACTCCGGACTAATGCTCGGGCAATTCTGTGCAGGTGCAGTAAAACGGCTATTAGGATGTGCCCCTTTAACTTGCGCTGTCTTGCCGTTCCATGGTTTTCCCGTCCAATCTAAGGCATTCTCAGGAGGATTTTTGTCTAAGCCCTCCCACCATACCGTGTTGTCATCTAAATTGTGGCAAACATTAGTGAAAATCGTATTTTTTTGTGTTGAAGCTAAGGCATTTGGATTAGATTTTGCATTCGTTCCGGGGGCAACGCCAAAGAATCCATTTTCCGGATTAATGGCATAAAGTCTCCCATCCTTGCCTTTTTTCAGCCAAGCAATATCATCTCCAACTGTCCACACCTTATAACCCTTGTCACGATATATTTCCGGTGGAATCAACATGGCAAGGTTGGTTTTCCCACAAGCTGATGGAAACGCCGCCGTAATATAACGAACTTCTCCACGCGGATTCTCAATCCCCAAAATCAACATATGCTCTGCCATCCAGCCTTCATTTTTTCCCTGATAGGAAGCAATGCGCAAAGCAAAGCATTTTTTCCCCAACAAAACATTGCCGCCATAACCTGAATTGATTGACCAAATCGTATTATCTTCCGGAAAGTGAACAATATAACGATTTTCAGGATCAATATCTGCCTTGGAATGCAAACCTTTCACAAAGTCATTAGACGCATCACCCAGATTTTCAAAAGCTGTCTGACCCATGCGAGTCATAATATCCATATTTAAAACCACATAGATAGAATCTGTCAATTCCACTCCAACTTTTGCTAAAGGTGAACCAATCGGCCCCATAGAATAAGGAATCACATACATAGTACGACCCTTCATAACGCCATCAAACATTGGCGTCAATTTATCATACATCTGCTTCGGATCACACCAATGATTGGTAGGACCTGCATCTTCCGGCTTTTTTGAGCAAATAAAGGTTCTATCCTCCACACGGGCAACATCATTTTCTTTGGTTCTATGAAGCAGGCAACCGGGCAATTTCTCTTGATTTAAAGCCTCCATTTCGCCTGTTTGGATTGCCTCATCTCTCAAAGAAGCTAATTGTTCTTCACTTCCGTCAATCCAAACCACCTTGTCCGGTTTGCATAAAGCCACCATTTCCTCTACCCATTTGAGTACGTTTTGATTATTGGTCAACATCAATCTACACTCCTTTTTATTTTTAAGGCATATCTCTTGTTAAAGTATATACAGGCAAAAGCAATAAATCGCCACAATGCATTCTCTCCGTCTGTTTATAAATTCAAGAAAATCTGTGAATCGTCCATAGAACACGTCTCATTCGAAAGAAAAGAAACACATTCTTAAGTCCTTTAAAACGAGTAAAACATTTTAATTATAGCATATTTACCTTTTAAACGCAAGAATATTTTGCTAATATTTCCTGTTGTTAGCTATATAATGTCCATTTAATTCCATAATATACGTCGTCTGGGCAACAACATCTTGGTGTCTCAATTATATAACACACTCTCCCTCACAAAATTATACCAAAAAAAGGACAAAAAATGCTATAAGCAACAAAATCACATCTCATACGTAGGCCTACTGTGTTCAACAAACACATCAAACAACAAAACATTTAACAACACAAATTGACTCTCTATTCACACAAAAAAAAGAATTTCTGAAAGAAAAAATGCCCTGCTATTGTCCGCAGAGCATTTTTAAAAATTGTTATTATTTTAATTCCACCTTAGCGCCGGCTTCTTCAAGTTTTGTCTTGATTTCTTCAGCTTCAGCTTTTGCAACAGCCTCTTTAATCGGCTTAGGAGCTTCATCAACAATTGCCTTAGCATCTTTCAAGCCAAGACCGGTGATCTCTTTCACAACTTTGATGACGCCCATTTTGCTTGAACCGGCGTCAACCAACACAACGTCAAACTCGTTTTTCTCTTCAGCAGCAGCGCCGGCACCCGGTGCACCGGCCATCATAACCGGAGCAGCAGCAGAAACGCCAAATTCCTCTTCAATTGCCTTAATTAATTCGTTCAATTCCAGAACGGACAAAGCTTTAATATCTTCAATAAATTTTGCTATATCAGCCATTATATAATCCTCCTATATTACTATTTGTTCAATTATTCTGCATCTTTCTGCTCTGCGATTGCATTCAAAGCAACAGCCAAGCCACGCATAGGTGCTACCAAAACGCTTACCAATTGTCCCATCATCTGTTCTCTTGATGGCAACGAACCAATTTCCGCTACGGTTGCAGCGTCAATGACTTTGCCTTCCATAAATCCAATCTTGATAGAAAAATCTGTGTCGTCTTTTAGCTCTTTCACATATTTAGAAACAATTCTTGCCGGAGCAATCGGATCGTCTTTACTGATTGCAAGAGCGGTTGTTCCCTCTAAAAATGGATAAAAATCTTCGTAGCCCACCTGCTCAGCAGCGCGTCTAAGCATGGTGTTCTTCACAACAAAATAGTCGACGCCTGCTTCACGAAATTCCTTACGCATCGCTGTATCTTGCTGCACGTTAATGCCGCGATAGTCTACTAAAACACCTGCAACAGAACCTTGAATTTTTTCGGTTAACTCCGCAACATATGCTTTCTTTTGTTCTAAAACTTTCTCTGTTGGCATAAATTCACCTCCGTTTCAACAAAAAACCAAAAATAAAAAAACGTCTTTCCCCGCACAAACAGAAAAAGACGAAAGTTTGTCTATCAAACAGCTTTCGCAATTTCTCCTCGGCAGGCAGAACCATTCTTTTACATTAGGTTTTCCTAATACCTGCTGTCTTTAGAAAAACAGCGTAGATAAATCATATAATTTAGATAACAATAATTAGTATACAACGTTATCATAAAATTGTCAAGAGATTAAACACCAAATTTATTGACACTAACCTTAACGCCAGGTCCCATCGTAGAGGTTGCAACGCAAGATTTAATATATTGTCCCTTAGCAGCAGCCGGCTTTGCATTCACAATGGCTGTCATGAGCGTGTCAAAATTCTCTTCAAGTTTTTGGGCGCCAAAAGAAGCTTTGCCGATTGGACAGTGAATGATATTGGTTTTATCAAGACGATATTCAATCTTTCCGGCCTTTGCCTCTTTAACAGCCTTTGCAACATCCGGTGTAACCGTACCGGCTTTTGGGTTTGGCATTAAACCGCGCGGTCCTAAAACTCTACCCAAACGTCCAACCAGCGCCATCATATCAGGAGACGCAATAACAACATCAAAATCAGTGAAGTTTTCTTTCATGATTTTCTGCACATATTCATCAGCCCCGACATAATCTGCACCTGCTTCTTCAGCAAGCTTCACATTCTCGCCCTTTGCAAAAACAAGCACGCGAACATCTTTGCCCGTTCCGTTCGGAAGAACAACTGCACCACGAACCTGTTGATCCGCATGACGGGAATCAACACCCAAACGAACATGCAATTCAACTGTCTCATCAAATTTCGCTTTTGCATTCTTAACAACCAAATCAAAAGCTTGAGCGCCATCATAAACTTTGTTCTTTTCAATCGCCTTGGCGCTTTCCATATATTTTTTACCGTGTTTCATATCTACAAAAATCCTCCCTCATGAGTGGTTCAAATCGGAATCTTCCTCCCACCAGCGGGCATTTAATCAACAACCGTTACGCCCATGGATCGTGCTGTTCCAGCAATCATGCTCATTGCTGTCTCTAAGCTTGCCGCATTTAAATCCGGCATTTTTTGTTCTGCAATCTTCTGAATTTGTTCCTTTGTAATGCTCGCTACTTTAGTTTTATTCGGCACACCGGAGCCACTTTCAATTCCACAGGCCTTTTTGATTAAAACGGCAGCGGGCGGGGTTTTGGTGATAAAACTAAAAGAACGATCTGCATAGACTGTGATAACAACCGGAATAATCATGCCGGCGTCATTTTTTGTTCGCTCATTAAATTCCTTTGTAAACGACATAATGTTAACACCATGCTGTCCCAATGCCGGGCCAACAGGCGGCGCCGGCGTAGCTTTTCCGGCTGGAATTTGGAGCTTAATAAGACCTACTACTTTTTGAGCCATTTCCTCTGCACCTCCAAAATTTGTGGTAATCTCGAAGCATATAATGCTTTGCTTCTCCCACGTAAGGATTACTCTTCTATCCTTCTTATCTTTATTTTTCCTCTAGGGTTCTTTTATAGCAGAAACCTGATCAAGCGAAAGCTCCACCATAGTTTCCCGTCCCAACATAGAGACTGTAACGCCGACTTTATTATGCTCCACATCCACAGACGCAACTGTTCCCGTAAAGCCCTCTAAAGTGCCGTCAATAATCTTAACTAAATCGCCTTTCGCATAATCAACCTCAATGCGTTTTTCCTCAACGCCAAGAGATTCAATCTCTGCTTTGGTCAATGGAATCGGTTTAGAGCCGGGACCAACAAAACCGGTCACGCCGCGAATATTCCTCACAACATACCATGAATCATCAGTCATGACCATTTTCACCATCACATAGCTGGGAAAAAGCTTACGCTCAACCTCTCGTTTTTTGCCATCTTTAATTTCCTCCACGATTTCAGTGGGAACTTTAACGACCTCAATCAAATCATGAAGTTGACGGCTCTCAACCGCCTTTTCAATGTTCTGCGCAACCTTGTTCTCATACCCGGAATAGGTATGCACCACATACCACTTTGCGGTATCCGACATGGTATTCATCCCTCCGTCATCATTTCAATTAGCCAAAGTTGCCAAATGCCAAGCTAATGAGTCCGTTAAAAATAAAGTCTAACACCACCACAAAAATGCAAACCAAAATGATTGTAATAATGACAACAATCGTGCTATGAAATACCTTTTTTTTGGTTGGCCAAACAACTTTTTTCAACTCATTTTTTAGATCCTTAAAATAACGACCGATGCGCTTGAAAAATCCGGGGTTTTTCCCCTTTTTTTTGGCCTTATCCTTTGCCTTCACGGTCTTTTCCTTTTCCGCGTCAGCTTTCTTTTTAGCCATTCTTCACTCCACCTTTCGTTATTTCGTTTCCTTGTGTAATGTATGCTTGCGGCAAAAACGACAGTATTTATTCATTTCAAGTCTATCCGGATCGTTTTTCTTGTTTTTCATTGTGTTGTAATTCCGCTGTTTACATTCTGTGCAAGCCAATGTAACTTTTACTCTCACTTCGGCACCTCCTACGTCAGTCTGACTGTTTCTGCCTCCCTCAAAAGAGATTTTTCCAAAAAAATAAACCCTTCCTAGAGGTATATTTAATAATACCACAACTTAACAGACAAGTCAAGGAATAAATACGATAAAATTTCCCTTTTTGCATGCAAACTTCTTGTTTTTCTTTCATATATATGATATTATATTTTTCATACGCTTTCTTTATTAATGAAAACAAACAAGCGAATATTGGAGGAATTAAATTGACGCAAAAGCAAGCAATCGCTGTTTTATTTGGCGGCATGTCATCTGAATACGAAATTTCACTTTTATCTGCCGGTTCGGTAATTAAACAGATTCCAAAAGACAGGTATGAAACCATCTGCATTGGCATCACCAAACAAGGCCGTTGGCTTCGTTACATAGGCCCTATCGAAAAAATTGAAAATGACACTTGGCATGAAGACGCTAACTGCGTCCGTGCAATGATTAGCGCCGACCGTTCTGAAAAAGGGATTCTTCAGTTTGAAAAAGACGGCTCTCTTTCTCTTTTAAAAGTGGATTGCATCCTACCCGTCCTGCACGGAAAAAACGGCGAGGATGGCACCATGCAAGGTTTGCTGTCTCTTTCTGGCATTCCCTATGTGGGATGTGATACATTAAGCTCTGCCGTTTGTATGGATAAATCAGTCACCCATGTGATCCTTGAAAATGCAGGAATCCGCTGCGCTAAATGGAAACTGATTTTAAAAGAAGATGCAAAAACTCTTTCGGAAAAACTAGAAAAAATTGTGCAGGAGCTATCCTTTCCGCTCTTTATTAAACCTGCAAACAGCGGTTCATCTGTTGGAATATCCAGGGCGGAAGATATGCACGCTCTAAAAGAAGGAATTGCGCTTGCTTTTGCGCATGACAACAAGGTGGTTGTTGAAGAAGAAATTCAGGGTGCTGAAGTTGAATGCGCCGTTTTAGAACGCGGCAAACCATATGCCTCCGTTTTAGGACAGATTAAGCCATGCAACTCTTTCTACGATTATCAAGCGAAATATCAAGGTGATTCAGAACTCATCATTCCTGCTCTTTTAGATGAGCAAACGACGGCTGCCGTGCAACAAAATGCCGTGAATGCATTTTGTGTATTAGGATGTCGTGGCCTTGCTAGAGTAGACTTTTTTGTGACAAAAGACAATCAGGTGGTTTTAAACGAAGTAAACACCCTCCCCGGCTTTACTGCTATTAGTATGTATCCTAAGCTGTGGCAGCAAAGCGGCTTAGCGTATGCCGACTTAATCGACACACTGATTCAACAGGCAATCAAACACTAGAAAACAGGAGGAAAAATGGATGGATAATCGTCCGATTGGCGTCTTCGACTCCGGATTGGGAGGGCTCACCGCCGTTAAAGAATTAATCACTCTTTTGCCAAATGAAGACATTGTTTATTTTGGTGACACAGGTCGGGTTCCTTATGGAACCAAAAGTCGACAAACAATATGTAAATATGCTCGTCAAGACATTGCTCTGCTCAAACAATATGGCGTCAAGATGATTCTGGCAGCGTGCGGAACAGTAAGCTCTATCTTTCCCGCCGAAGATGTGAAGAAATTATCTGTTTTATTTTCAGGCGTGCTGCTGCCTGCGGTGCAACAAGCTTGTGCTGCCAGCAAGACAAAAACAATCGGTGTTTTGGGAACACCGGCAACCATTCACAGCGGCGCATATGCAGAAGCTATCCGAACAATCTGCCCACACGCCAACATTATCGGTGTGCCCTGCCCGCTTTTTGTCCCTTTGGTGGAAAACGGCTATGTTGATAAAGACAATCGCATAACAAGGCTTGTAGCTGCGGAGTATCTCAGTGCATTTGACAATCTTCCGGTTGACACCGTCATTTTAGGTTGTACCCATTTCCCGCTATTAAAAGACATCATAGCGGATATTGTCGGACAAAAGATAACACTAATCGACCCCGGAAAAGAGGCGGCCGGACACGCCGCCGCGCAGCTTGCGGCAAATGATATGTTAACAGATTCTTTGCAAAAAGGCAGCATAAGGTTTCTGGTAAGTGATGATATTGAAAGCTTTCAAAATAATGCGCAAAAGTTTTTAGGAAGAAAACTCGAGGGTGAAATAAAGCAGGTGGCCGCTGAATGCTAAAACAGGCAGTTTATATTAAAATCCTTACGACTACCCAAACGCCGGACGGTCAAAAGGATTCTATGGAATTGGATACACAGGGCCATTTAACTTTAGAAGAAAAAGAAGTACGTCTACGATATGATGTATATGAAGACGGAATAAAAAAGACTTCCACCGTTCACTATGACGGTAATAAAACAGTGACACTGCACAGCGACAGTCAAATGCAATATTACCTGAAATTGCAAAAAGATGACACAACAACAAATCGAATATACTCTTTTGGATATGAAATGTTGCTGCATGTGTTTACTACGCATCTTTCTTTTGAATTTAACAAACAAAGTGGTTTCATCTTGCTGCAATACGACTTAATATCGAATGATCAAATCCTAACAACCAATCAGATTCGAATCGAGACAGCGGTCAAAGATTGACTGTGTTTTCCCGGCATATCTATATTTGCAACTAAAAATAGACAACTGTAAAATCTCATAGACAATAATAATAAAAGATAAAATTTTTAAGTGGAGGAATACCAAAATGAATGAATGTGCAAACCCAATGCAGGATGTTATGCAATCGCTGCGTAATATCATTGTGCAGGCTGTGGAAAAAGCCGTAGATAACGGAGAGCTTACGAAAAAACCCGTACCGGATTTCACCATTGAAATTCCTGCGGACACAAAAAACGGGGATTTTGCATGTAATATTGCCATGGCCTCTGCCAAAACCTATCACCAATCGCCCCGTGCTATTGCCTCTGCAATTGCAGACTGCCTTGATTTAACCGCATCCGCTTTCACGCACTGCGAAATTGCCGGACCCGGATTTATGAACTTTTTTCTCCATCCATCATGGTTTGACAAGGTGGTTGAAAAGGTTTTGCAAGAAAAGAAGAACTATGGAAAAAGCAATGTGGGAAAACACCAAAAGGTCATGGTTGAATTCGTTTCGGCAAACCCCACAGGGCCTATGCACATTGGCAATGCCCGTGGTGGTGCAATGGGCAACTGCTTAGCCTCCATCTTAGAAACTGTCGGTTATGATGTCACACGAGAGTTCTATGTCAATGACGCAGGAAATCAAATTGAAAAATTTGCAATATCGCTCGAAGTCCGTTATCTACAACTCTTCTATGGCGAAGAAAAAATTCTCCTCCCGGAAGACGCCTATCAAGGCGCCGATATCACTGCACACGCCCGCAACTTTGCCGAAATCTATCATGATAAATATCTGCACACCGGCAGCGAAGAAAGGAAGAAAGCATTAGTTGATTATGCGCTTCCGCTGAACATTCAAAAGCTGCAATCTGACCTTGGAAAATACCGCATTGTCTATGACAAATGGTTTTTTGAGAGCAAACTTCATCAGGATAACACCATTGCAAAAATTGTGGACATTTTAAAAGAAAAAGGATTAACCTATGAAAAAGACGGTGCTTTATGGTATAAAGCCACTGCATTTGGTTGCGAAAAGGATGATGTTTTGGTGCGTGCAAATGGAATTCCAACCTATTTTGCCGCTGATATAGCCTATCACTATAATAAGTTTGCAGTTCGTGGATTTGACAGAGTGATCAACATCTGGGGCGCCGACCATCACGGACACGTGCAGCGTTTAAAAGGCGCTATGGACGCAATTGGATTGGATGGCGATAAACTTGATATTGTGTTGATGCAGATGGTTCGCCTTGTTCGTAACGGCGCGCCTGTGAAAGTGAGCAAAAGAACCGGTAAATCCATTACACTCTCCGATCTTTTGGACGAAATTCCCGTTGACGCAGCCTGCTTCTTTTTTAACATGCGGGAGGCAAACACGCATTTAGACTTTGACCTGGATTTGGCAGTAGCAGAGTCGTCAGACAACCCTGTCTATTACGTTCAATATGCGCATGCAAGAATCTGCAGCATTTTAAAAAAGCTGCAAGAGGATGGATTTGAGCCAACATGTGAAGTGAACGGCGAACTGCTGGTTTCGTCAGAAGAAAGAGAGCTCATCCGTCTATTGGCCGGTTTTCCAAACGAGCTTCTGCAAGCAGCTCATGACTATGACCCCGCGCGAATCACGCGCTGCCTTTTAGATGTTGCGTCACTCTTTCATAAATTCTATAATGCACATCGCGTCAAGGGGAATGACCACGCGCTTACACAAAACAGACTAAATCTTTGCCTTGCCGTGAAAGTGGTTTTGCAAAACGGCTTGCACATTTTAAAGATAACAGCGCCAGAGACAATGTGATATGAATCCATTAACAAAATTTATAGATGCAT
This sequence comes from uncultured Oscillospiraceae bacterium, assembly GCA_934438055.1. Classification (GTDB taxonomy): domain Bacteria; phylum Bacillota; class Clostridia; order Oscillospirales; family Ruminococcaceae; genus CAKSAY01. The sequence continues at coordinate 95,767 of CAKSAY010000001.1, forward strand.
ATCAAGATAACTACGCTCGCTTTCATATGCCCGGTCACAAAGGAAACTGCGCCTTTTTAGAGCCCTTAGGGGGAAAAAGAGATATAACCGAAATTACCCATGCCGATGATCTCTATCATGCCCACGGCTGTATTGAAGCAGTGGAACGAGGATTTTCTGCCTATTATGAAACAGAGAGCATTATTAGCGCATGCGGTTCCACACTCTGCATTCAAACCATGCTCGCTCTGTTGGCAGACAGAGAAATTCTAGCTGTTCGTAATGCGCATAGCGCTTTCATGAACGGTTGTGCACTATGTGGAATACAACCCAAATGGCTCCCTCCAATAATCAATCCAAAAACAGGGCTTATCGCTCCTGCGACAGCTCTGCAAATAGAAAATTGTCTGAACAAGTACCCTGATGTCAGCGCTGTATACATCACCTCTCCTGATTATTACGGGCAAACTGCAAATTTGCAAGAAATTGCACAGCTGTGTTGTGACAGAGGCATTTTGCTGGCTGTTGACAATGCACATGGAGCCCATTTGCACACCCTCTCTCCATCACAGCACCCCATTGCGCAGGGCGCGCACCTATGCTGTGACAGTCTTCACAAAACCCTGCCTTCTCTCACCGGCGCCGCTTTGCTTCACGCAAAAAAGGGAACCTTTTCTAGAAAAGAAATGAAGCGAAAGATGGCGCTCTTTGGCTCCACCAGTCCCTCTTATCTCATTATGGAATCCGCCGGTCTGACATTGGATTATTTAATACAATATGCAGAGGCAGATTGGCAAAAGCTGCAAAAAAAAAGAAATAAACTGATAAAAACTCTTGAAGAAAACGGCTACAAACTCCTGAAAACTGAACCCTCAAAACTCACCATTGACGCAAATGCAATAGGGCTAACAGGAAAAGAATTGTTTTTCTGTCTGCACACAGATCACATGGAAGCAGAATACGCAGACAATCGCTATGTTGTGCTCATGCTCTCCCCTTTTAACAGTGAAGAAGAACTAAAAAGACTACAAGAGCTCTTGATTTGTCTCCCTAAAAGGGAAACGCTCCAACAAAATCCAATCACGCAAATATCCTCTCCTAACATCGTTTTGCCGCTGCGAGACGCTGTTTTTCATTCAAGTGTTTCTGTTTTAGTTGAGCAGGCTGTTGGCAACATCAGTGCAGATAATCTATTTACCTGTCCGCCGGGAATTCCAATTCTTTTAGCAGGCGAAAAAGTCACTCCAAATATTGCCGATATCCTAAAAGGGACTGGAATCAAAAGAGTAAATGTGATAAAATAAAAGTGTGCCTTTTCAATATGAGTCTTAAATAGATAATCCAGGAGGTTTAGCATGAAGCTCATTTATGCAATTGTAAACAGTGATGATTCTTCCACTGTTGTCTCATCCTTAAGCAAAGAGGGTTACTACGCCACAAAACTTTCCTCAACGGGAAGCTTTCTTATGTCCGGCAACATAACGCTCATGATTGCTACGGAAGATGTTAAGGTAGATAAAGCAATCGAAATCATCAAACAGCATTCTAAAAAGCGCAAACAAACCGTCCCCTCCGCCTCTAGCTATGGAATGGGAATGTATGAACCCTTTCCTATTGAAGTGACAGTGGGAGGCGCTACAATTTTTGTGACAAATATAGAGAGATTTGAAAAAGTATAATGGCCTATGAATTTTATGGAAATGAAAGCGTTTTGCAGCTTTTAACTGACTCGCTTTCGAAAAACAGGCTCGCGCACGCCTATTTGTTTTATGGCGAAAAGGGCTTGGGAAAGTGCACATTGGCAATTCAATTTGCCCAAGCAATTCTCTGCAAATGCAATGACGCACCCTGTCACCACTGTGTTAGCTGCAACAAAATTAAAAAAAATATTCATCCTGATTGCACAATCTTGGGCGGTGAAACAGGAAAAAACCAATTTCATGCCGAAACCATTCGAGAGATGCGCTCGCAGGCTTTTGTGATGCCGAATGAAAGTGCTTATCGTGTGTTTATTCTTCAAAACGTGCAGGCAATGTCGCAAACTGCCGCCAATGCGCTTTTAAAGATTTTAGAAGAACCTCCCAAAAATGTAATTTTTCTCTTAACCTGTCAGGATAAATCCTCGCTTTTGCAAACCATAAGTTCTCGCTGCTTGCCTATACGCATAGCCCCGGTTTCCCCCGCATTGTGCAAACAAGCAGTTTTGAGTAGTCTGGGTGAATCCACTGAAAATTTAGAACAAATCATACGTTTGTGCGATGGAAGCATAGGACAAGCGCTATTCTGGATACAAGATGAGAAAGGGAGAGCAGCTTTTACAATCATGCAAAAGCTGTCCGAAGCGTTATGCACCGGAGATGAGTTAAACATTCTGCAGGCATTAGCGCCTTTAGAACAAGACGCTATGCTCTTTGAGGAAGTTTTGCTCTGTTTAAAGCGCAGATTCAGAGCTGCCTTGCAAAATCGCTTTGCGCAAACAGGCCAAAATGATCGACTTTCCTCGTCTCTCTCTCTGCGCCAAATCATAAAAGACATCGAATGTGTGCAGAGGCTTGAGCGTGCTTTGCAGCAAAACGCAAATCTCCGTTTAGCAGCTACATGGTTAAGCGCAAATTTGAAGTAAACCCCTCCGTTTAAAAGGAGTTCATTATGATAGAAGTTATTGGAATACGTTTTAAACACAGTGCAAAAATATATTACTTTTCGCCCAACCACAAGCAACTAAAAGTAGGTGATAAAGTAATTGCAGCCTCCCCGCATGGAACAGCATGCGGAGAAGTGGTTGTTGCCAACCAAAACATAGACGAGCGCTCTTTGCAATTCTCCATTCAACCTATCATTAGAATTGCAAACGAGCAAGATCTCGAAAATAATAGACAAAACGAGCAAAAGGAAAAGGAAGCGTTTACTGTGTGCGAACAGCAAATTCAAAAGCACAAGCTTTCAATGAAACTGGTCAGCGTTGAATATACGCTGGATAAAAATAAATTGCTCTTTTATTTTACATCAGACGGAAGAGTTGATTTCCGTGCGCTTGTGAAGGATCTAGCCGGAATTTTTCATACAAGAATCGAACTGCGTCAAATTGGCGTTAGAGATGAGGCCAGAATGCTTGGAGGGTTTGGTATTTGCGGGCGAAACTTTTGCTGTTCCGGCTTTTTAGAACATTTCCACCCCGTTTCAATAAAAATGGCTAAAGAGCAAAATCTTTCCCTAAATCCAGCAAAAATCTCAGGCGCCTGTGGGAGATTAATGTGCTGCCTAAAATATGAACAAGATACCTATGAAAAATGCGCTAAATCCTCGCCGCGAATCGGCAGTATGGTCTCTACTCCTAATGGAATGGGTACTGTGGTAGACGGAAATGTGTTAACCGGCTTTTATCAGGTGCGTATGCAGTCCTCTCCGGACGCGCCTCCGTCTACGTTTCATAGAGATGTTTTAAAGCCCTCTAAACTGCAAAATCCGCATTCACCTAAGCGCAACCCAAAATAAAAATGGCAGCCATTATTGCTACAAAAGATTGGACAATGAGATGAAATCCCTCACGGATGGTGCAAAGCGTCTGCGCAGCCCCCTGATGCATTGACAAACAAACATTTTTGCGAATTCCTCCATACACTGTCCCATTTGTGTTTCTTAACAGATGTGCTCGCAGTCTTTCCTCAGAACAACTCTTCAGATGAAAGATTGCGGCTTGGTTTAAACGGGCAAAAAACAAGGCCCTCAAAAGCGTAAAGCAATTGGCTTGTCCCCCCTCACAATTGCGTCTATCTGTAGCTGTCTCAGCAGCATTTTGCTTATGTCTTCTTTTATTATGTAAAGTTTTTTCGCTTAAAAAAATAAAATATTATAAAAACTCGAATCTTTATTTGAGGAAATTCTTCTTTTTACCACTTGCTATTTTTTTATTTTATGATAAAATAGTAGTGAACCATAATATTTTATTATGGACAATTCATAAGGAGGTTATAAAAATGGCATATGTAATTAATAATGATTGTATTAGCTGTGGTGCTTGTGAATCAGAATGTCCGGTAAACTGCATTACTCCCGGCGATGAACACTATGTTATCGACAAAGAGGTATGCATTGAGTGCGGTTCCTGCACAGGTGTATGTCCTGTGGGCGCCCCCAATCCGGAAGACTAAACTTGAACATAACAAAAAGGTTCGGAATTATCCGAACCTTTTTATTTATATTCGCAGTAAAAAATGCTACCTTTCAGAATCTCCCTTTTTGACCAATCCCTGAACAGAATCCACAGGAATCGTAAAAATAATGCCGGTATTCGGCTCTGTTAATTCGCCCACCACTTGCTTGACTACCCTATAAAAAAGTTGCTCTTGCTCTTGATTCACAACCGTAAAAATAGTCGTATTTTCATTATGTTCCTCATCTAACAATGCCTTAAGGGAATTCATCAATTTGCTTTCATGACGATTATATAAAGACTGAGCCATGCCGGCAGAGTGCAGAATAGTTGCGCCCCGCAAGCCCTGATCAGATAGTTCAGATAAAAGAGAATCTACCTTTTCATTATTATTTAAAACAAAAATTAAAAGCTTCAAATCATCCTCTCCTTTTCTATTCAATTGATTTTAAAAACACTCTATGACAGAAAACAATACAAAAGTATTTGCCATACAAAACTTTTTTATTCTACGTCCCTTTATGATAATAGTTATATACACAAAATTGACCTCGTAATCTGACAATACGGCTTATATTTGAATTTCCAATAATGCAAAAAATAAATCCCACTTTTTCTATCAGGCGGCTCTATATACAATGAAGTGTAATAATAGACTCACATCGGTATTATATACATTATATCACTCTAAAAATATAGATACAAGTAAAAAAAGTCGATATAGGAGAATTGAACCATGCAATATAAAGGAATGAGTAAATATACTATCAAGCAATTTAACCAAATGCAAATTCTACGCTATTTAAAAAGCCAAAAATCGGCTGCAAAATCAGAAATCTCTAAAGCGCTCGGTTTAACAAGGGCTTCCATTACTCTATTAATAGATGAAATGACATCAAAAGGTCTGCTCACAGTTTCAAATAAACACTCTCAAAAAAGGAAAATGACGCTTTATAGGCTTGCTGCCAACTACAAATTTGCTTTTGGCATCACACTCCATAAAGACGTGTTTTATATGGCTCTTAGTAATATAGAAGGAGCCTTATTAAATAAAATCAGTGATACATTACAATCCGATATGAATGAAGATGAAATAGCAAAACGAATTCTAAAACAGATAAATCGTTTATTAAAGGATAATTGCCTGGAAAATAATGATATCTTAGGCGTTGGCCTTGCCTATTCTGCCTCCATAGATTCCTCTATCGTCAACCGGATAATGTCTATCCTCAACAAAAACTGCTCACTCAAATTTTATGCACTTTCGCTCACGAACGCCATTGGAATCGCGTATTTTGATTTCCATCAATTCTTCGTCTCTCCACAAATCAATACTTTGACCTGCATAGAATTCTATGAATCTCTATCTATTTCCACTGTCCATAAAGATGCTCTATTAACCCATGGCGCTCCGTTCCTTTCACATTCACTTGAAAGCGCTTTCTTTGCCACACAATTTCCCGTGTTATCCTCAAATTTTAACCCCGCACAACAAGAATCAGCACAACAAATCCAGGCATTTTCATATGAAGTTTTAACTAAACGCCTTGGAGAAGAACTCTTCCGTCTAATAAATTTTGCTGCACTTTTCAACCCATCTGGTATCATCTGTTTATCTTCCCCATCCATTGACAAAGAATTTAAAGCTCTATTACTACAAAGTTTAGAGCCATCTCTTAAAGAAAAGATAATCATTTTCGATCGAGAATCAAAAATAAATTTTTTAGCTGCCTGTGCTGTTTCAATCCGAAAACATCTTATTGAATCAGGTGGTAATATAGAATAGACATTCTGCAACAACACAATGCTCTTGTTTATGGCAATTCACTGAAAAAGTTTTCGCCCTTAAACCATGTGTTATCTTTCAAGCGCCATGAAATCAACATACACTGTATTTACAAATAGATAAGCCTTTCCGTCTTTGAAATTTGTATCGCAAACAATAATGTCATATGAGACTCTATCTACCAACACAATCTTCTCTTTTTGTGAATTTAAATATAACCGTCTTAGAAAGAGGCCGGAGCAATTGCTCCGGCCCTTTTTTCATGAAAGAAAAAACGTTTAAAATTTATTATATGAGTAAAAAACAATTCTTCTAAATTCTAATAGACGCTGTACCCACCCCCAGCAAAAGGCTTAAAAAGACAATCCCTTGTTTTTTTCAAAAAACTTAAGCTTTAAAACGATTATTTGAACAGTCCTCTAATTTCCCAGCAAGCAATGAGTCGTCTTTGCAAAGCAAAAGTGTTTCATAGGTGAAAAAATTTCCCTATTAAACCTAATTGACACCTCAAACAACTCTAAAATTTCCCACCAAATTACTCCACCTGATTTTCACTTCTCGAACCGGCATTAAATGCATTTTCTAATCTTCTTCTCATTATCCTCCACTGTCTCTAGATGATATTCCTACTGCCGCTTTCCTATTCCGATGCTTGTAGTATAAATATCGAATATTTCTATAGAACATCAAGCCACTCTTATCTTTGAATGACTCCATAACTCCAACATTGAAAATTTGGCAGTCCTCCTACATTTCGGCCACATCCTAAACTCAATAGTCCCCATCTCTATGCATCTGTGAATTTTCCATTCTTCGGTGCAGGCAAAGCAAAACACTTTTTAGCAAAAACAATACTGTTCTGCTGTTTGTGCTATATACCCTAAAACATTTTATCACATTCATCTCCAAAGCTATTTTTCTCAACTCTAAACCGCGCTTAGTAAGCTAAAGTCTTCTATGTAAAAATTTTTCTCCCACATCATCCATAGATGCCCTTAGTCAAAGCTATCTTGCCGGAAAATAACTTTCTATAATACGAAATAATATTGCTTCAAACGCAATTCTTATCATGCAAATCCACTCTATCTCTCAATTTTTTTCAAATAGCTTCGATATACAGCACCTTTTACAACTCATAAAAAAGTATATCATAAACAAATACAAATTGTGATTTTTAAGCCAATTAGTCAATGAAACCAAAAATAGGCCATTACTTAACATCTCCGCAAAAGAACAAAAGGAAAGGCAGTTTATCCTAAGGATAAACTGCCAATCAATTAGATATTTAATTGTAAATATCTTTTATTTTAAGTCTTCTTATTTTTTTCTTCTCTTAATGAGAACTGCACCCGCAGCAGAAAGAGCTGCTAAAGCTGCAATGCCGGCCAACGGGAATGCATCGCCTGTCTTCACATTGTTTGTTGAAGACGGAGTTGCCGCATTAGAAGCAGAAGGAGTTACAGTTGCGCCACCATTATTCTCTGGAGATGGAACAACACCGCCGCCATTCTGTGCTTCAGTAACATTTACATTCTGCTCAATGATGAATTCTTTACCATCTAAAGTGACAATCTTAGCAGTGATGGTAGCAGTACCCGTTGACTTTGCAGTCACAACGCCATTGCCATCAACATCTGCAACATTCTTATTAGAAGTGGTCCATACAATGGATGCAATGTTAGAAGCGTCATATGGCTCGTAAACAATCTTCATCTGGAGTGAATCTCCAACCGGCAAGCTCGAAGCTGCCTTAACAGTGTCATCAGAGAACGAAGATTTCTCTACAGGCACGTTAACAAAGACATTACAGGTTGCAGTGAAGTTGCCGACCTTTGCAGTAATTACTGCGCGTCCTCCCTTAACAGGAGAAACCAAACCGTTTGCCACTTCAACAATACTTGGGTCACTTGAGGTCCAAGTAACAGTCTTGTCATCGGTGGTGTCATTCGGATTATAGATAACAGTTAACTGTGCAGTCTCTGTCTTGGTCAGCTCAATGTCTGTCTTATCAAGCGATATGCCCTTTAATGGGTTGGTGTTATGAACAGTACATGTAGCTGTCTTAACAATGCCATCAACAGTTGTTTCTGTCGCCGTAACCACAGCGTCGCCATATTTGGTTCCGGCTGTGATGGTAGCAATGCTGTTATTTGTGCCGGATGCTGTAATGCTTACAACATCTGCATCATCAACAGTCCAAACAACATTTGTCAACTGGCTCGCATCCGCTGGATCAAAGGAAACCTGTAGGTTATCAGAATTCTTATCCGGTGTTAAAGTAATATCAGATTTATCCAATGTAATGTTTGTCAAAGGATTGTTTACTGTTACTGCACATGTATCAGATTTCGTGGAACCATCGCCGGACTGAACGCTAGCAGTGATGTCAACTGTTCCAACACCATTAGCAGTCACAACACCGTTAGCATCAACAGATGCAATTTTATCATTGTCAGACTTCCAAGTGATTGTCTTGTCATCTGTGGTGTCGTCTGGATCAATCTTGGCAACAAGGGTTTCCGTGTTGCCCTTATTGATGGTGGTTGTGTGCTTATTGAGCGAAATGCTTGTGATTTGCTTCTCTGAAACCGTGATGGTCACAGAATCGCTGAAGTTCGTGCCCTCAGCAGTTGCGGTAATCTCCGCTGTGCCGGTTTTTTTACCTGTCACAACTGCGCCAAGGTTGCCAACAGCTTCCACTGATGCAATGTCATCAGCATCGGAAGACCATTTGATGTTTGGCTTGTTAGTAGGCTCTGCCGGAACATAAGCAGCTGTTAAGTTCGCAGTCTGATTCTTGAGAATTGAGGTCGTGTCTGCGGACACAGTGATGCCGGTGAGCGGCACTGTAACATTCACCTGACAGGTTGCCGTCAAATCGCCAATCTTTGCGGTAATGTTTGTCGTGCCTGCTTTATTGCCGGGTGTGACTGTTGCTGATCTGCTTGGAGAACCAATTGGCGTTACGGAAGCAACGTCAGGGTCTTCCGAAGACCACTCAACATCAGAGGTGACGCTGGCAGGCTCAACCGTTGCGTTTAAGGTTGCGCTGCCGCCGACTGCCAAATCTAATGTATTTTGATCAAGAGTAATCTTGGTTGGAGCCACAACAATTTTAGTCTGATTTGTTGTGTCTTGTATATCAGATTGAGCCGCCTCATAATTCATATCCATGGTATCTTCACCATTACTGTTCCATGTAGTAGTGCCATGCAAATTATCTGCTGCTGCACTATCTAGAACAGTAAAGTTTAATGTTACCATAGAGGAACCTGCATATGGGGGAAGAGGCAAAGGCGTTACGCCGTCAGGATTCGTCATGGACAAGAGAATATCCTTATCTGTTTTGCTATCACTATCTAAATCCGTATCATCGTCTTGAGCAACAACATCGCCTAAACCCCACCCTAATGTAGAACCATCATACTTTAATTGCGTTGAATCATAACAATAATATAGTGTACATCCCAAAAAATCAGAACCGGCTTTGGTAGCGTCTCCATTCAAATCATAGATAACTTGCAGAGTATCTCCAGGCTTTACTTCTGTTTTATTGGTGGAAACGTTTATATTGACGTAACCGGCAGGATAGTTGGCTGAATCCCAATCGTTAGAATCAATAGCCAATGTTGTGAAAGGAGCTAGCATTGTAGCCATCATCGCAACAGAAAGGGTTGCCGCCATCACTCTTTTAAAAGGGCGACTGCTTTTTTTTAACATTTTTTTCATCCTTTCTATGTCATCATTTTGCACTTCTTATAATTAGCGCCAAGAGCAAAATCAAAAGCTCTCGGCGCTAACGTAGAACACATCTGAAATGCATAACGACTTGGGGTCTGCTATTATGCAATGTGTTTTTAAGAAGCATTTGCAGTGTTGTGCACTGCAAAAAGTTCTTTTCCATCAGCTTCACGCCACGGCAGCGGCATTTGCAACATCAAGGACGTGAACCATGTGTGACTAACCAAACTAAATCCTGCCGCCGGAGCGTTTGGTCAGGTTTAGGTGATCGGATGAAACGCCCACTGATCAGAGGAAAGCCAAAAGAACTACTGAAACGTCTTTCATATGCACGCAGGGTCAAGATTAACAACTGCTGCTTCCCCGGTTTCGTGCAGCCTAAAGTTTGAAGAAGCGTTGACTGCATCGACCTAGCTAAAAGTCCAAGCATTGAATCTTTGATTTACGTTTCAGAGGGCGCGGAATGAAATTCTTTTTTAAGAATCCATATCCTTCATACATTCACGATGTATGCCGATTCATTAATAAAGTAAAGGGATTGTGCCGATTACAAAAATCGCTCAACTCATATCTAAAAATTTTCTCTTTAGACGAGGCGGTTTTCGCTATAGTTTTGTTTAGTGTTTGGTAAGAACAATCGAAACAAACGATATCGGCGCACAAATCATCTCGAACAAACAGCCGAGTGAGAAAGCAAACCGCACATATGCGCAGTTTTTTTGTGAAAACCATCTCAGTCAACAACACCTATCGGTGAAAATTGAATCCCAATCGTTTGGTTTGTCCACAGTCAACGCTGCGAAAGAGGTCGGTGCAAACCGACTTTCATAGCCACTGAAAGGGCGGCAGCTATGAGACTATTCACAATCTTCTCACTTGAGCTATGTTTGTATCTCTCTCCCTCTTTATCGAAAAAGCGTTACCGCTCAATCTTCACATTAGGGAATCAAAGCGAGAAATGCAACACTTTATTCCCTAATTTCGTACCATAAAAATGAATAAATTGGAAAGAATCCTTGGCACGACATTTGCGAGACTGCCTACAAAAAAGAGTCTCTCTCGCAGCCCCATATCCGGGCGGCACCAAAAAGCATACTTGAATATGAAGCTGCGATATAACCGCCGTTTCTATTCAATCCGCCGAAACGGCAGCTAAATTAACCGGGAGTGTGTGTGATTATATATGCTCTGGGCTGCATGGAAGAAAAAACAGACCATGCAACGCCATCCCCATACCCACGGCAATTTATGACTAGTTGTATTTTATAAAACTGAATCAACAAATATAATAGCTAAACCCGAGCCTAGCATTATTTGTCTTTATCAATCTCGCCCACCAAGAGGTTCGAGCCCGGACACAGAGACTGCTCCGAAAGAGGCGTCGCTTAGAGCATGAAACGTCGACTGTGAACGCTTCCCTTTACCGGATGTTTTTCGAGCTGCTCGAAAGGTCAAGCACAATGTTGCCCTCAGCAGTCAAGGCCGTCCATGGCGTCATCATGCTCATCACAATGGCGAGCGCCAAAACCCAGGAAGTGCTTCTTGTCAGAATGCGTTTCATCACCAGTCTTTTTGAATTTGGATTACTTTGAATCAATCTCAGTAGAATGTATTATAACACAATTCAAAAAGTTTGTCTATACCCATAAAATTTTATATTTTGGTTTTTAAAGAAAAACTAAACATAAAAGGATATTTTTAAAATCAATACAATATAAAATACATTTTTATTTAATCTTCAAAAAGGTATTCTTATCTGCAATGTTACATCTGCCATCACGTGTTAAGTCCAAATATGGCTCGGCAACTTTATTTTTAAGAAATGTATTCTTATCAGCAATATTTATTTTTCCATCCATTGTAAAATCGCCAAATTTATAAACCTTATAGGTCTCGCTAAACGACGCATTTGGATCAGAAGCTGCTGCTGCTGTGATGGTCAGCGTTGTGGCTGATTCATCCTTGGCAACGAGCAAAACGCCTGTGTTCGGGTCAATGGTGGTTTCTGCGCTGTTGTTGCCAGAAACGCTCCATACAATGGATTCATCCGGCATCTCTTGACCATCTGCATCGTATACTTTGCCATTAAAGGTAAGCTTCTCATACTGCATCAGCGGGGTTTTATTGTCATTTTTCTTATCTGTCATCTGAGAATTGTTTGAAATGGCAATGTTGCTAATGGAAGAAGCTTCAACAACCTCAACTGTTGCTGTTGCCGTTTGACCGTCAACTGTTGCCTGAATAGTTGCTTCTCCCAAAGCAACACCTGTGACAACTCCCTGGTCGTCGACCGTTGCATATTCAGGATTCAGCGAAGTCCATTCAACAGCTCCAACCGGCGTTGCATCTTCCGGTGAATATTTCACACTTAACTGCTTGGTTGAGTCAACGGAAACTGTTGCAGGATTCGGCGTGATTGAAATGCTCTCAACCGGCTGGTGCACATTAACTGTTGTTGGCTGACTGGTAATTGTGCCATCAGCAGTGGTCGCTGTGACCTCAGTGCTGCCCGCCTTAAGCGCTGTTAAGACGCCGCCATCTGAAATAGAAGCAACTTCTTTGTTTGAACTCGTCCATGTAACGTCCTGCGAAGCGTTATCAGGAGAGACTGAAGCGGTGAAGTTGAGGGTTTGATTAACGTCAATCGTCTGCTCTGTATTTGGAGAAATCGTAAGCGCAGTCGGTGCAATCGTAGAATTGAATTTCGATGCATTATTCTCAAGGGAAATCGCCTCAGGTGAAACTTTTGTGTCATCCATCAAATAAAAGTCATTTTTAGAAGTAAAATCAATGGGGATGTCTCCCGTGACATTTTCTTTCACTTCAAAAGTGAGGTGAGCCACTTGCGTTGGATTTTCTGCATCTTTAGATAACGGAAGACCCTGTGGTTTTTGATTTGCATCGGAAGAAATCATCACACCACCCGACATATCAGCAGATGTTGGATTCTGTGGAGTGTAGGAATATATATCGCCACCCCAAGAATCAAATGCGCTGTCAGTCGGAAGATAATTTAGCTGCTCGGTATTGTATAGAACGTGTACAACGCCTCCATACAAAGGCGAAGTATCGCCTAAATCTCCATATGCAGTTACATTTAATGTAATTTTATCACCCGGATGAACATCAGTTGCATTCGACGATTGTAAGTTGAGGTGTAACCCCTCCACAGAAACAGGATCAGAGGGCGCTGCCAATGCAGTGTATGGAACAAGCATGGAAATCGACATTGCCATCGCCAAGCATGCAGCCAATGCCCTTTTAAATGGTTTTTTCGTTCTTTTAACCATCTATGTCTCCTTTCTTTCGTACATGAGCCTTTTTTTGACACCTCTTAAATTATAAAAATTAATAATTTTTTCATAATTACAAGATGATTATATCATTGCTGTGCAAGGATGTCAAGGAACATCTTTTTGTCATTTGTGTCAATATTTCCATCATGATTAAGATCAAATTCTGCTTTTTGCATTTCATCTAAACCATTAGTATCGGCCATCGCCTCTAAGAGTTTCTTTTTATCTAATGTGTCAATATTACCGGAATGGTTGAAGTCGCCACGTGCAATGACTGTAATCGTAGCTGTGGCAAATTTGCTGCTGTCATAGCTCGAAGTTGCTTTTACAGTTAATGTTGCCGCTGTTTCATCTTCACCAATGGTCAAAACGCCATTCTCAATCTTGGTGTTTGCAGAAGAAGCGCCCTCTACTGTCCATGTAATATCCTGTGATGGATCTCCATTACCCTGAACAGTTGCTGTAAATGTCATATTCAAACCTTGCATTAATTCGCCAGATGTAGGATCAATTGTAACTCCGGTTACTTCTGCTGCTAAAACAGTTACGCTGGCTGTTGCTATTTTTCCACCTAAGGTTGCAGTAATAGTAACAGGTGAACCTTCTTCTGTAGGTTTTATTGCAGTAACTAAACCGGTATCAGAAACTTCTACATAGCCGGGAGCGCTTGATTCCCAAGTTGCTGTTGCTGGATCAATAGATGCATCTTCAGGAGTGGTGACGATGTTCAACTGCTTTGTGCCATCTTTATAAAGGTTGACTGTTTCAGGGTCAATTTTAATTTCCATAAGAGGTACATTAACTGTTACTGCAATGGAATCGCTCACACCATCCGCAGTTGCCTTGATGTTTGTAGTGCCTTTGGCAACTGCTGTGATTTGACCGGTTGAAGCATTAACAGATACGATTTCGTCATTGTCACTTGACCATGTAACGTTTTTATAGGTTGCATTTTCTGGGCTTACTGTTGCATGAAGCGTTTGCTGATTGTTTTTGTCAATTGTCAACGTTTCACCTTCTGTGATTTCAACAGTAGATACAGGAATTTTAGCTGTGTAAGCAGTTGCATTTGTTGCAGTTGCTGCAATGTACGCCTCATCTGTTGTAATAAAATCACCCTGTTCATTAATGAGTGACAAGTCTAAATTAATAGCGCCGTCAACATCATTTTTTACAGTAAAGGTAACATGAGCAATCTCTGTAGGGGTTTCTGGATCTGTTGAGATTGTGCCCTGTCCGTCCGCTTTAGCAGCGGAGAACATTATCTTAGAGCCTGATGCAGGTTTATAGGTATCAACATCACCCTCCCATCCATTCTGAAATTCATAATTGGATGGAGTAACCATAGTGTCATCATATTTAACATTCATGACACCGCCATAGATACTGTTGCCATTTAGCTGGCCGGAAGCATAAATTCCAACTGTGAATTGCTCACCTGCAACCAAGTCTGTTGTTTTAGCTGATGAATCCTCAGGTTTTAAGGTTAATGCGATGTTGCCCGCAGTGTAATCAGGAGCAGCAAATGCTGCAATAGGTCCTACCATTGTGAGCACCATAGCCAAAGCCAAACAGCAGGATAATGCTCTTTTAAAATATGATTTATTTCTTTTCAAGGTCTTCTCCTCTCTTCAATAGGACATACAAATGTAATAAAAGATGTTGATTAATCAATCAGTGCTAAAATAGATAAGAACGTATTTAAATCTTCTTGATCAATCTTACCGTCATGTGTTAAATCAAATTCTTTAAAGGCCATGCTATTTTCATCAAGGGAAGAAGGATCATTCATTGCTTCTAATAAACGCTTTTTATCAAGTGTATCGACTCTTCCATCATGAGTAAAGTCGCCGCGTTGATAAATAGTTACTGTCATTTGATCCTGTTTGGTAGCGTCCATAACAGACTGTGCAATTACCTGAATGGTTGTAGCGGTTTCATCTGTACCTACTGTGAGAACGCCCCTGTCTGAAATAATTGTATTTGCTGAAGAATTACCTGTAATTACCCACTTAACGCTTGTGTCTGGAAGATCTGTTCCTAGCACCTCGGCAGTATATTGAGCAGAAACTCCTTGCATAACGCCGTTTTCTCCAGAAGTGATGTTTACACTGTCAACTGTTGCCTCTTTAACAGTTACCGTACACGTAGCAGTTGCGCCTGCAACTTTTGCAGTAATGTTTGCTTGGCCTTCGCTGATAGCAGTAACTAAGCCAGAATCACTAACTGTCGCCACATCTTTATCATCTGATTCCCAACTGACTGATTTGTCAACTGTTGTTTGCTCTGGATTATACTTAACAGATAGCTGTTGTGTCTTATTTGGTTGTAAATAAACTTCTGAAGGATCAATAGAGATGGATTCCAGAGGAACTGTTACATCCAAAGCTACAGGCTGCGTTACTGTTTCATAGTCAACTTCGTTACTTGGTGTGAAGACCACGTCATAGGACTTTCCAATATCATCAACAGTGACAACATGCGTAGCGTCTGCAAAGGCAAATGTTCCCTCACCTGTTCCGCCAACAAATGTCGCCTCTTCTAACTTCTGACCTGTAGTAACCTGGGCAGATGTTGGGAAAGTGCACACCGGAGTAAGCTTATGAATGGTTAAGGTGCCCGGGGTAACCGTAACATCGTAGTTAGCACTCGTACAACTTTTCTGAACAATGCTATAAGTTCCGGCAGACGTATTGCTCGAGACCTCTGCACCTGCGCTATCATAAGCTGTAAGAGTTAATCCTAACGCGTCTTTGGTATCTGCGCCAACCAATGCTCCGTCCGGAACAGTGAACGTAAATTCAGGAACTGAATTTTGATAAGTCATTTCCTTGTCATCTGCTGTCACTGTAATTGCTTTTTTAGCAACCTGAATCGGAACATATGCCGTCGCTGACTCATAACTAGAATCATTCGGTGTAAACGTCACCTCATAGGAGCTTCCCGAATTAGAAACCGATGGAATTGCCTGTTGTGCTTCCGAAGAAAATGTGAAAGTTCCTTCAACGGAATTTCCCTCGCTATCTGTTGCGCTTCCTCCAACAAAGGTTGCTTCGCCTAATGTTTGACCATAGGTAAGATCGGCCTCTGTGGGGAATGTAACAATCGTCTTTTTGTGAGTAACGGTTATCTCAGAGGTGGAAGTGAATTCTCCAACCTGTGCCGTAATGGTTGCCTTGCCGGGTGAAATTCCAGTCACGGTTCCGTTGTCATCAACATTCGCAATGTTCGGGTAGTCAGAAGACCATTTAACCGTCTTATCATCCGTCGTGTTCGATGGATTATAGGTAACACCCAAGGTGGTTTTTCCCCCGACTGCAATGCTCTCCGAGGTCGGATTTACTTGAATGCCTTCGAGTTTAATTTCCTTAACAGTGACGTCACAAGAAGCGCTTTTTCCGTCTACGGTAGCTGTAACCGTAGCGGTTCCCTCATGCAGACCTGTGATGGTTGCGGTGGAAGAATTCTCCTGTGAAGAAGCAATAGAAACTGCTGTTTCATCTCCGTTTGTAACACTCCAAGAAACATTTTTCTCAACAGTCGTGTCGGTCGGATTATAAGATACGGTTAAATCGGTTGTCGCCCCTTTTAAAATGGAGGCTGAATTTTTGTTGAGGGAGATGCTCTCTAACGGGCTTTCAACAGTGACCTGACAGGTGTCGGAAAATGCTCCTGCTGTTGCCTTAATGGTTGTCGTTCCCCCGCCAATCGGGGTCACATAACCATTTTGATCAACCTTGGCAATCTCGTCATTGTCGGAAGACCAAACAACTTTATCGGATGTTGGCTCTCCGTTTTCCGTTGTTGTTGTAGCTGTGAGCTGCTGCGCTTCATCGTCTTTTTGCAGAGTCAGAGTTTTTGGAGAAATCGTCACGCTCGTTGCCGGATTAGGAACATATGTCGCAGTTATAGCAGTTCTATCTTCTGTTCCAAGTGTACAACTAGTTCCATCTTCTGTTGTAAAATCTCCATTGTCTTTGAATGTAAAATCAATATCTCCTTCCGTTCCCGGCGAAACGGTGAAAGTTAGCGTCTCAACAAGCTTATCGTCTCCCGTCGGAAACGGATCATAACCTGCGTCTGTGACCAATGCGGTAGAAATAAATCCTGTGTTCTCATCGACAATAGGCATTGACATGCCCGTTGGATTAAACGCATCTTCTAGTACGCAATCAGAGTATTGTAATTTTGACGTATCATACCAAAAAGCAACTGATCCCGTAGTAAATGCAGATTGCGTTGACATTTTCACTTCTACGGTGATCTCATCCCCGGGATGAACTTCTGTAAAGGTAGACGTTGTATACAATTGTATATCCTCACCTGCTGCTAAAGCTGTCCAAGGTGTCATTAAACTGGATACCATAGCCATGGATAGCAATATTGCGAGTCCACGTCTAAATATATACTTTCTATGAACCATTATATACCTCCTTTTCGCCTGTTAACCATTTGCAAACATAACATGTACATACATGCCACATTGCATCAAAAAATCACCCCCTTTTTTCAAGTAGTAACAAACATTATGAGATGGATCCGCTCATAATTTGCAGCCAAGTTAATAAATCTCTGGAGTCTACTTTACCATCGCCATTTAAATCATAGAACTGATTGTATACATTATCCTGCATCTCTTTGGCAATCTCAACTTGGAGTTTCTTAGCATCCTGTGCGTTTAGAACAGTGTTTCCATCAAAATCACCACGACTGGCAATGTTCACTGTGATGGTGGCAGAATAATCCGCGCTCAAAACAGAAGTTGCTTTAAGTGTAATAGTTTTTTTCGTCTCGTCTAAAGCAACCGTCAATCTCTCTACAGTCTTACCCTCGGCATTTGTGGTTTCCTCTAATGTAGTGCCTGCAGCACAGCCTGTGGTCTCAATGCTCCATATAACACCCGGGTCGGTCACTTTGTCTCCTGTAACCTCTGCTGTGAAGTCCTGATAGGATTTTTTCATAACGAGAAGTCTGCTTTTATTCTGGTTCCAGTTCTGTGTGCCGGAAGGATTAATCTTGACCGAATCAATGCTGAATTGAGGAACAACCGTGACATATACCTGCTCGGTTACGCTATTATAATTCTTCTGATATTCCTCGCTCGGCGTAAAGCTCATAGCCTGGTTTCCATCTTCGCCCAATACAAGCACTTTGTCCGGCTCGTTAAAGGCAAAGGTTCCTTCAATGTTGCTGCTTCCTTCTGTGTAGGTTGCTGTGGATAATGCTGAACCGTCTTCCACTGTAACATCGCTTGGGAATGTTACAGTAGGAGCAATTTTATTGATGGTTAAAGTTCCCTCATTGAATGTCACATTATAGTTTGGATTATTATAACCTGTAGCAATAATGCGATAGTTTCCTACATCGGTCTGCGCCGTAACCGGTGTATTCTCTTCTGCAGAGGTGTAAGATTCATAAGCTACAAAGGTTGCTTTTAAGACTGACGGATCCTCACCGCGTACCATACCTTCTGCTGTGTAAGCGTAAGAAGTCGGAACTGCAGCCAGATAATTTTTAGAGGTATCCGTTGGTGTAACGGTGGCATTAACCGGAGTTACCGTTACAGCTACGCTGCCATTATCAACGGTAGCAAAATTGGTTGTATCGTTTGGAACAAACTTAATATTGCAGATATTTCCGCTCTGTGGAACAGCTAGGTATTGATCTGGAGATGCAAATACGAAAGAACCCGGAACTTCTTCTCCGTTAAAGGTTGCGGAACCGCCTGTGAGTGTTGCCTCCGACAATTTCTGACCATAAGTGACAGAAGCGCTCGTTGGGAATTCAACAGTTGGTTTAGCAGCCGTAATAGTCAAAACGCCTGGCTGAACTGTAACGTCATAGTCTTCATTGGTGCAAGCATCTTCGACAATGCTGTAGCTGCCTGCCGGGCTCTGCGCTGTCACTTCTTCTTCTGTTCCTGTAACAACTGCTTTGAGGGTTAGACCTAAATCATCGCCTGTTTCAATTGCAGCGTTAACGTCATTATAAGAGAATTCCGGATTTTCCGCACCATAATCTCTTGTTGCGTCATTTGCCTTGACTGTGATTGCTTTTGGTGAAACCGTTACGCTAATGCTGCCGGTGATAGACTGATAGTTTGCATCGTTTGGCGTAAATTTAATACCATATTCTGTTGTGTTGCTGTCAGATACATGCGGTTTCACATCAGGTTTTACAAATTCAAACGTACCATCTTGTGAATAATCACCTGTTAGCGTTGCCTGCGCCAATGTCTGACCATAGGTTAAGGTAGCTCCTGTTGGGAAGATAACTTCCGGTTGTGCCTGCTTAACGGTTAAGGTTCCCTTCGTAACCGTTACATCATAATTTGCGCTTGTGCATTCTTTTTCAACAATATCGTATGTTTTTCCGCCCTGAACCGTTTCTGCTGTCATCTCATTTCCCTCTGCGTTAACTGCATGAAGGGTAAGTGCCAGAGCGTCTTGCGTATCTTCTCCTACCAACGCACCTTCCGGAATGGTATATGTAAAGCTTGGAAGCTCATCTTTGTATACCATTTCCTGATTGTCCGCTGTAACGGTAATCGCTTTTTTATTAACAACTACAGAAACATTCTGCGTTTGCGTATTATAAAGTTCAGATTCAGTCGGCGTAAAGATCATTTGATACTCTGAAGTTTCCGCTGCGGTCGGTGCCTGCGTCGGATCTGCAAAAGCAAAGCTACCCATTGTAGTGTCGCCGGCATTTTCAAAGGTTGCATCGGCTAAAGTCTCACCATAGGTCATCGTAGCGCCCGACGGGAAAGTGACCGGATCAAGATCGGCTTTTGTTACAGTAATCTCACAAGAAGCAGAAGTCTCTGTTCCGGCAACTGTAGCGGTTACCGTGACGGTTCCTGGTTTATTAGCCGTGATTTTTGCGTTTTGATTATAATCACCGCTAGGTTGAACATTTAAAACGCCCTCATCGCCGGATGTTGTCCATTCAATGGTTTTGTCATCGGTTGTGTCTTCCGGATCGTAAGATACAGAAAGCTCTACGCCGTTTTCATTATTCCATGCAAAAGAAGCGCTGGTTTCATTTAAGGAAATCGAATTAATATGTGATTCTGTTACAGTAACATTGCAAACAGCCGTTTTTTCTCCAACCTGTGCCTGCACTTTAGCAGAACCCTCTTTCAAACCTTTAACAACGGCAGTTGAATTGTTTTCAGAGCCCTCTTTTGGCTCAACTGAAACATAATCGTTACCCTCAATCACGCTCCATGTGACATCTTTATTATCGGTTGTATCTTCTGGATCGTATGAAACAGTTAAGTCAGTGGTTTGATTTTTTACAATCTCAGCCTCTGATTTGTCCAACGAAATGTTATTCAATGATTTCACAACATGCACTGTGCAGGAAGCTGAAACATCATCTATTAAACCTTGGTTGTTGGCTGTTGCAGTGATCACAGCGTCACCGGTTCCAACAGTGGTCAAAACGCCCGTCTGTGGGTCAACCGTGAGCACATCCGGATTAAGACTCGACCATGTGATTGGAACTGTGGCATTTTCAGGTGTGGCATTAGCAGTTAATGTTGCTTCAGTTCCATACTCAAGGCTCATCTCTTCGCCGACGTCTTCGCCATTGTTCTGAATGGTGAGAGCCGTTGCCGGTGTTTGGATGGAAACATCAGTCTCGTCTACAAACGTAGTGTTAAAATAAGTATAAGTAATAACTTCATCATCGTCCTGAACATCGTCCTGAATGCAAAAGTCTGAATCAAATGTATCAATAACATTCCCGTCATCGTCTGTCTCCGCAGTTCCGGGGCTGGAAAGCTGAAAATCAATATCTCCGCTAGCGGCTTCCGGAATTTTGTAAGTGAATGAACCAATCAAAAGCGGTTCGGTTGTAACTGAATAATAGGAACCTTTTGTAGGCCCCGTCATTATCATTGCACTACGACCTTGATTCTCATCCTTGTTAAAGTTAGAATTATTCGTTCCAGTTACACCGGTAACTGCACTATTTTTTATAAATTTTCCACCGGTTAATTGCGTGTTATTATAATCGATGTTTATAGTGCCCATTTGAAAATTAAAATCAGTGTTTCCTGAAACATAGGCATTAACTTTAAGTGAATCTCCTGGTTGTACAACTGTTTGATCGCTTTTGAGTGCGACGGTAAGTGCATGGTCCGGATCAACGGAAATCGCTGCTAAAACGCTCCAAGAGCCCATCATACCTAAAACAATTGCAACAGATAACAAAGCAGATAAGCCTTTTTTAAATATTATTTTTCCTTTTGGCATAATAACTCCTTTCATAAAATCATTGATTGAATGTAAATTATAAATATTGACGATGCATAACTGAGATGCATCGCCTTATTTATCAACCTCCTTTTGCTCCTTTTTTCATATATTATTGTATCCCCGACATTATTTTTAAGAATGCCAAGAGATCTACAGCGTTAACCTTATCATCGGTATTTAAATCATAAAATGGATTGTATACATCCGTTTGCTCTTCAGAAGCAATCTCTTTTTGCAGCATAAAGCTGTCTTTCGCGTTCAAAACGGTATTTCCATCAAAGTCGCCTCTGGAAACAACCCTAAGCTCTATAGTGGAAACCACATTGTTATCTTGATTAGAGACTGCTTTCAAGGTCAACTTTCCAGTGGTTTGCTGCGGCGAAATAGTTAATCTTTCTTTTCCATCCACAGCGGTCAATGTTGTGCCGGAATCATGAGCGCTTTCAATGCTCCATGTAACAGAATCATCGCTTACAAATCCTCCCTCCACGGTGGTTGAGAAGTCTTGATAAGAATTCTGCATAACCAATGGCGTAGGATTCCGGCCGTCTATATTCTTAGGCGTAGCGAAATTTATTGTAAGTGAACTAATTCCAGAGATAACATTAACTGTAATAACACTCTGTGTCTCATTATAACTGCTGTTATTTGGTGTATATATGATGTTGTAAGAGCCCGTGTCGCCATAGTCCATAATCTTATCTGCAATGTCAGATTCAAAATGGAACGTTCCATCACCGGTTTGACCCTCTAACTGTGCTTCGGACAATTTTTGCGTTGCATACACTGTCGCTGATGTAGGCATCTTCACGGAAGGATCATCTATTTTAGAAATTGTTAGTGTACCTGGTAATACATTAATAGAATAGTCACGATTTGTTGCCGAATCTTTAACAATTTGATAATCACCGGCTGGTGTGTCCTGCGTAATCGCATCACCATTCTGATCAACGGCTTTAAGAGTTAAGCCAAGTGACTCTTTTGTATCACCTTGAACTAGTATATCACTATTTAGGCTAAAAGTAAAGTCTGGATTTGGAGCTTTGTAGTCCTTTGTCGCATTTTCTGCCTGCACTGTGATTTCCTTTGAAGAAACTGTTACAGGAATGCTCCCACCATTGACCGTATTGTAGTTTGTTGTGTCTTGTGGAACAAATTGAATTTGTTGTGAGCTCGGGTTACTTTGCACATGTAGTTTCGTGTCCGAATTCACGAATTCGAAAGAGCCTTGGCAGCCGTTTGCATTTGCTCCTGTTAAGGAAGCTTGTGCTAATGTTTCTCCATAAACAACAGAGGCTGCACTTGGGAAAGTAACTTGAGGCGTCGCCTTATTAATTGTAATCTCCACACTCGATGAGATAGAAGGAATCACGTTTGAGGTTGCCGTAACGGTAACAGTTCCCGCTTGTACTGGCATAAGGGTGACAGAAGTGTCGGTTTGATTGGTTAATGTGGCAATACCCGTTCCATTTTCCACTTTCCATGTGACTCCTTTGTATTTCTGCAACAAACTTTCAGGTTGCACCGAAGCCGTCAAGGTCTGTGTGGTGCCGTAATCCATTGTGGAATTTGCAGTTAAATTGATGGCCGTCGGTGGTTGCTCTGGTGCAAAAATAGAAACGTCATAATTTTGCGTAATATTTTCTACCTTATAAACACTAACGTTGTTTTCGGAAGAAATTGGTTGTATATCTTGATCGCCTACCCGAACTATCGGAATTGCGAAGCCCTGTTGAGTTGAAACGGAGAACTGGTAATTTCCTCCATGGGCAACCATACCGTTCGGATCGTAACCATTCATAGTCTGCACCTGATAATCTTCAGCCGAGCGATTGATGTTAAGGGTGTGATAGGCCGTATAAGAAGCTGTTTCTTGAGGTTGTGTCGCAAGGTGCGGATAATATGCCGTTACATCGGTGTTTTCCTGGGTGAGCCATGCAGAAGCATCGCTAAACTGCATTCCATTTGTGCCAACTGCATTGCTACCTGTCATTTTCGAGGTGTAGCATGGCTCCACGTTTGTCAAAGAAGCTCCTTCATTAGCGCCTACTGCAGAAGAAACTGCATCGCCAACTACCTCAATATTATAGTAACAATTAGAAACGTTTGCAGCGCTTGATGAAAGGGTTCCGACAATGCCGCCAACGCCATTTGCAGTGGAAGCATGAATAGCGCCAACGCTGAAAGCATTTGTGATTGGTGCATCTTGCACACCGGAGATGCCGCCAACTGATTCTGCTCCTGAAACGGAGCCTGTGTTATAACAATTTGTGAGGGTTGCTGCTGCATTTCCAACCACGCCACCAACACCATTTTGGCCGGTAACGCTTCCATTGTTAAAGGTGCTTGCAACCGAACCGCCTTCAAGGCATCCGGCCACACCTCCAACAGAATCGCCGTTTCCTGTAACACTAACCTGACTGTAGCAATTATCAATCGAAATCGAGCCGTCTAACGGATTGTCCTCTTGATCTTTTTGAATAAACCCGAGGCCAACCAAAGCACCAACCTGATTATTGCCACAAACAGAACCGGTGATGCCTACATTTTCAATAAGACATCCGTTGGAGACATATCCAAACAAACCTTGTGCATCTGTAGATGTGGAAATCTGAAGATTTTGCACTTCATAACCCATACCATCAAATTTACCAACGAATGGCTTGCGTTTACTTCCAATAGCGGTGAAGTTATTCGCAGAATCGTTCGGAAGCTGATCATCTGTTTGCAGATCAATGGAATTCGCTAAAACAAAATTTCCGGATGGCTGTTTATTGATCTTCTGAAGTTCTGTGCCATTATGGACATAGGAGAAACCGGTATAGTTGCCATCACCGAAGTTATGAAGCTGCGTTTGTGGCATTTCTTCTGCTTTTGGGTTAGCGCTGTCATCTAAAAACATTGTCAAAGCCGGTGCATAAGCCACAACGGTGGTGCCATTGTCGAGCGTTGGTGTAGTCTCATTTGCTTTCACTGTGAAGCTGCTTGTTGAAAGTCCCGGCATGTTGTCAAAAGCGTTCACACCGGTCATCTGCTCGGTGTGCAGTCTAGCATCGGGGGCAGTTGAGCTCCTAGAAACTCCGGTGGCGTCTCCTGCACGGTCAACGTCATAATAACAGTTGGTACAAGTTGGAATAAACGCACCCGTAATTGCGTACACATCCTCACTTCCATATACAGGTCCCATATTATAAGAGTTGCTAACGGTGCGGCCATCACCTGAAATTCCTCCCACATATCCACGAGCGGTAATGGTACCTGTGTTGTAGCACTGCTGTATTAATTGGCTAGATCCTGAAATACCGCCAACATAGTTGTTTATTCCGGTGACATTTGCCTGGTTAAAGCAGTTGGCGATCGTTCCGCTGCTAGATCCTGCAATACCACCAACATAGCTTGACCCAGACACCGTTCCGGTGACGCCGAGGTTGACAATTCTTGAATCATAACCCGCGCTGCCAAACAAACCTTGGTTGGATGATGTTGCCGTAATTTGAAGATTCTGCACCACATGGCCTAATCCGTCAAACTTGCCTGTAAAGGAATTAGAAGAACCAATCGGCGTAAAGTTATTATTGCTGTCATCCGGCAATTGGTCTTGCACACTGAGATCGATGTCGGTTGTCAAAACATAATTGCCTGTTAGTCCATCATTGATTGCCTGCAATTCAGATGCGTTGTTGATATAAGTAAAGTCAACATACTTTCCATCACCAAAGTCATGGAAAGAGTCTCTAGACATTTCCTGTATTTGAGGATTTGTAGGATCTGCAACAAAGGAGATAATTTGAGGATAATAAATTGATTTTGTCAAACCATAATCCTCTGAACCGGTGGTGTCATTTTCTTTCACAACCCAAGTGGAGCTGTCCAAGTTAGGCATGTTTGTTAGAGCGGACGCACCGGTCATTTGTTCTCCTGTGACGCCTGACACTTTGTTTTGCACAACAGTAGCGGTGGAATCAATGTTTCCAATTGTCTCAGTCGCATCTCCCATGGCGTCGGTGCTATAATAACTATTGTTCAAATTGAACTTCACGTTTTCAACGTTTCCAATTAAAACGCCAATTCCAGACGCCGTCCCGGCGTTGCTCGTCGCAGCAGCATTGTAGCAGTTGTCGACTGTTAGGCTGTAGGAAATTTTCTTTGAAGACTGGCTGCCCACGAAACCAATCAATCCGCCGCCTGAAGAATCATAAGATTCAATCTCTCCTAAATTGTAGCAATTTTTCAAGGTTACATTCTTGCTGCCAATATTATAACTGCCGACTAATCCGCCAGCGTTGCTGCTAGCACTAATATCGCCCGTATTGTAACAATTTTGCATTGACATGTCACTCAAGTCACCTGCAATGCCGCCAGATATAGCGGCGCCGTGCACTGCTCCGGCATTCATGCATCCGTCAATAGCATTGGTTGTTGCGACCTCGCCAACAACACCACCCGCGTATGCAGAAGAATTTAAGGAGGAGATTTCGCCGTAATTTTTATTATTTAAAAGAGAGAACTTGTCTCCGGCATATCCAATAATTCCTCCAGCTGCTTTGGTTCCACCGGTGGTTACGGCCTCTGTGAGCGTAATCGAACCATTGTTGGTGCAGTCTTGAATATCTCCGTATCTAGAAGATCCAACAATACCTCCCACTAGGCCGGCTCCCTGCACCTGGGCGTTGTTGACGCAGTTCTGAATAACTCCTGAATATATGAACGCTGCAATTCCACCGGTCGCTCCTCCGCCAGTAGACTGCACGCTGCCGTTTAACACAACGTTTACAATCAAAGCGTTGTTATCGATCATTCCAAAAAGTCCTGCATATCCACTTGTGGATATATTCACAGTGATTTGGTGATTTAAACCGTCAAACTTGCCACCAAATTCCGAGGACCTCGTTCCAATCGGTTGATAAGAATCCTCCAATGTGAGATCAGCTGTGACAACATAGTTGCCTTCTAAATTCTGATTGATTTTCTCCATCTCCTGCGGCGTGTTAATGTAGTCAGTTACCACAGCCATCGTCCCGTTAAAATCATGAAGGTTTAAATTCGGGAATTCTATGTTTTGTGGATGAGAGGGATCCTCAAAAAGGCAGGTGAGCTGTGGCAAGAAAGCGTGCTGATCTTTGAGGGCGGAATCAACCATTGTGTCCGGTCCAGCTGTCCATACGCTGTCTGGCAAATTCATTTTGCTCAGTGCGTTTGGTCCTGCCATGTCAACTGTTGAGAGAGCTTGCACATCAGAAATGTTTAGTTGAGTCGTATTTTTTGCATCACCATATATTCCTGTTGCATCTCCCATGAAATCAGAGCTGTAGCTGATTTTAGAAAGCGTATTACTATTGGTTGAAACGTAATATCCCACCAATATACCAAGATAACTAGTAGAGCTGCTAGAGGTGACTTCTCCTATTGTATAGGAATTATAAATATTGGTAGAATTGTTTGTGTCTACTTTTCCCACAAAGCCACCAAGGGAGCTATTGCTGCCTGTGCTGTGAACAGAACCGGTGTTATAAGCATTTTGTATATTGAATGAACCGTATTTGCAAAGTCCTATAAGACCGCCACCGACATTTGAGTCTGCCACAATAATGTCGCCATTGTTTGCCACTGATGTAAAGTCACAAACGAAACTGTTATCCGATACCTCCATGCCTGTACAATAGCCTGCAATACCGCCAGCAGAAGCACTGCCTGAGCGACTATTGGACGCCGTAATGGTTCCATTATTCACGCAGCCTTGTATAATAGTATTTTCAGACTCATAATCCGTTTCGACGTCCACAGAACCTGCAATACCACCGGCATGACCGGCTGAACCTGTGATTGACACATCAGCATTATTTTCACAGTACATAATCTCTGCTGTGCCGGAAGAGTCTACATATATTTCACCTATAATGCCGCCGACGTTGGCAGAACCGGTTACAGCACCGGAAAGCTTGATGTTTGAAATCAAAGCATTGCCGGAAACAAAGCCGAACAAGCCGACATTATCGGATGTGGAATTGATTTGTAGATTACTAATCGAGTGTCCATTACCGTCAAACTGTCCTACAAACGGATTGTCAGTTGAGCCGATTGGCGTAAAGTTGTTTTGATCGTCATCAGGCAGTTGATCAGCCTGCGCAAGATCAATGTCAGTCGTCAAAACATAATTTGCATCAAGATCCTGCGAAATCGCACTCAATTCTTCTGCCGATGTAATATAATAATCAACTTCTCTATAGACGTTGTTAAAGTTGTGTAGATTCATGTAGCCGTAGAATTCATTCGGATCAGGATTTTCCGGATTGGTGACAAAGGTGCTCAACTGTGGATAATAAACGTTTAAATCGCCATATTCATTTGTTGAACCTGAAGGCGCAGCTATCCACGCTTGGTTTTGATTTGAAAAGCCCATGTTCGTCAGAGCATTCGGGCCGGTGATTTCCTCAATGCCCATGCCGCTAACATTTGTGAGTGTGACAAAGTCTGTTGAATCTGTAGGCACATTCAAAGCCTCTGAAACCGGAAGATCTTTGTTGTAATTATAATGACAGTCCGAGATTGAAACCTGACTCCAGCTTTTTCCTGAAACTACACCTATAATGTTTCCAACTTTCGATAGGCTCTGTGTGTTGGAAACTATAATATTATTTGAAACATAACAATTGGTTATCGTAGCGCCATGAACCATTCCAATCAAACCGCCTACTGAGGAATCATTTGCATTTGTGCTTGTTCCATCAATATCACCAAGATTATAACAATCTTGTATCGTTCCGTAGTTTATGTAGCCTATTATGCCTCCAATGGCAGCATTATTGGCGCTAACTCCATCCTGTACTTTAATAGTACCTGTATTATAACAGCTATTGATCAAATACTTGTTGCTATTGTTGCATGCCATAATTCCGCCAACACACATTCTGCCGGTCACATCGCCGGTGTTAAAAGAGTTGCTAACAGAAGCGTCAAATCCTACAAGACCGCCAGTATAAGCAATTCCGGTTATGCTTCCGCTGTTCGAGCAGTTTGTGACAGTTGTTGCTTCACCGGCAAGGCCGCCTGTATAAATGGAATATCTAGATATATCACTTTCATTGACCGTGCCGGAACAAGTGACGTTTCCACTGTTGGTGGAATCTTCAATTGTGGTGCATGAGCCAACTAAGCCTCCTAAATAAGCTCCCGGAGCGACAACGTCTACACTGCTGTGGCAGTTCTTCATCGTTGTGGCCTGTGCTGCAATACCACCGGCTCGACTAATGAAGCCATTGGCGTTGTCTCCGGCGGTGGCCTTCACCTGGCCAGATACCGTTAAATCTTCAACAGTGTTAATCGTTGAGAATAAACCTACATTTTGCCCTTCGGTGTAAACATTAATGTTTTGAATTGAATGACCATTTCCATCAAAGTTGCTGTTTGTGAGCAATTTTGGCTCCATCGACTCATTGTTAAAGTTGAGATCTGATATAAGCACGTAGTTGCCATATGAGCTCATCTGATTAAATTCTTTTTCATTGGTAATATATTCCGTTACAGAACGGGGACCTCCCAGAGCCTCAAAATTGTGGAGCGTGACGCTGCTGTCTACATCCGGAATTGCCTGCAGTGTGGGATAATTATAAATCGTATCTTGATAGGCATTTATTGTGTTATCTTCCGGCGCTTTCCAAACAGTGCTTGCGTTGTCAAATGTCATGTTGTTCAACGCGCCACTGCCGGTCATCTGGCTTGTGGTTAGAGCCGTAAATCCAGTGTTAATATTGGCGCTTCCAATAGCAGGGATGTCGGCAGCTAAAACGTCTTTGTTGTAGTAAGTATTGCTAAGCGTCGCGTAGCTGGCAAAGTCGATAATTGCAGCAGCATCAGCAGAGCTGTTAATATCTCCTGCCGTGTAGCAATTGCTAATAGTTGATTTAGCAGCATAACCAGCGATACCTGCTGTATAATAATGACTTGTTGAATTAACAAAGATATTACCGATATTGTAGGAGTTTTGCAAAACAGAAGCATTTTCTATTGTGCAAACCAAACCGCAGGCGCCACCTATCACAGCGACGATATCGCCTGTGTTGGCGCAGTTTTGAACAGTTGAAGCATACATGTTGCTAACCAAACCGCCAACGTAACACCTTCCCTGAACCTGCCCTTCGTTGTAAGAATCCGATATGGAACTGTTAAAAAGTTTTCCGACGAGGCCACCGGTATATTCATACTTAGTAATTGCACTTGTGTCGTAGCTAATGTTGCCGCGATTTAAGACGTTGCTTATGTCCGCATAAGCAGCATAACCGGCAATACCGCCTACATAACTATCAGCAACCGTTGCACCCTCACTGTCTGTTTTCTGCTGTGTCACATACAAATCCGCAGAGTTAGCGCAATTCTTAATTGTATTCCTGTTGTTCTCTGAACCACCAGTATAGCCAGCAATACCACCTACATAACCATAGGCTGCACGAACAGAAGCGCCGAAAACGCTCAAAGAGCTGCAATCAATGATTGACGTTCCGGTATTAGCAAAACCAACAATGCCGCCGGCATACATGTCATTTGAAGAAATGGTGCAGTCAACCACCTTGCAATTCCGAATGGTGCCACCATAACAATATCCGACAATGCCACCCGCACTGGACTTAGCTGTAAAAGAAGAATTTTTCACAGTGACATTGGCTACCAAACCGCCAACGTCCATACTTGTGAACAGACCTGCATAAGAGCTAACCGAAGTAAAAACATATTGAATGTTGGAAATAGTGTGATTTCCGCCGTCGAATTTTCCAGAGCCCAAAGAAATCCCGGCATAATCCTTGCCTTCAAAATCAAGATTGTCGGTTAAAACATAGTTCTTTCCTTCTTCTATTGCCAAAAATTCCTCTGGTGTGGAAATATAACCACCGGTTACAGGCTCATAGTCGCCATTGCCAAAATCATGCAAATAAGACCCGAGCGTTGGGAATTCGTCAGCAGAAGGATCGCTAACATTAGAGATGAAGAGACTCAATTGTGGATAGAAACACATCACATCGCCCTGCTCATTTGTTGCACCGGCAGGAGGGGTAACCCAAATGCCGTCTCCACTGGTGAACACCATGTTGTCCAAAGCGCTAGGGCCGGACATCTGAGAATTATCCAATCCCGCAACATTCGTGCCGCTTCCGCTGCCAATTGCCTGAGCTGCGCCGCCGCTTCTTGTGGAATTGTAATAACAATTGTTTACCGTGCTGCCGCTTTCAACGCTGGCAACCACGCCGCCAACACAGGGATCAGTTGCAGTTGCAGTGGCAGCGCCAATGGTGTAGGAGTTTGAAATCGTTCCCTGATTGATGACCATGCCGGCAATGCCGCCAACATAATCGGACGCATAAACTGAACCGGTAACGACACAATCATAAATTGTACCGCCATCAACAATGCCAACCAATCCTCCATTTCCGGTTTGGTTAGAAGAGTTGCTCACGTTGATTTGAGAATAGACGTTGTGCAGTGTGCCTTTTAACAGAGGTGTGACTGCCCCCTCTGAAGAAACTTGCTTTCCAGTATAAATAAAGTTTTCAACCAAAGCGTCTTCTCCAATTGCGCCAAAGAAATCCTGATACCGGACAGAGTTTTTATTGGTGATTGTGAAGCCGTTTCCGTCAAGCTTGCCGTTAAAAGGTGTCTCTGTTGAACCAATCTCTTTCCAAGTAAAGCTATCGTTAATTGTAACGTCGTTTGCAAGAACGTAGTTTCCTGCTAAGTCCATAGACTCCATGGTGCTAGAACCGGTGATATAACCCGTCAAAACGTCATATTTACCATCATAATTATGCATCAAGCCATAGGTTAAATCGTCCTGCGCTTGAGAGAATTTCGTCAATTTAGGAAAATGGAACGTAGGATCGTTATGCTCATTCATGGTGGTTTCCGCGCCCGCCGTCCAAAGGCTCGTGCTCAAGCCCATGTTGGTTAGCGCCTCCGCACCGGACATATCTGCAAGAGATAAGCCCTTAACCGTTCCGCTTGCGTCTTCCCATGAATCATCCGGGCAAGCCGCGGTTGCATCTCCGGCATAATCGTTTGCATAGTAGACATTTTTGCTTGTAGGCGAAATAGTCGTACCGCAGATACCTCCGATTTTGGCAGAATCCAAATTGTAGACTCTCGCCGTACTATAGCTGCTGACAATAGACTCCTGAGAGGTCATTGAACCGATAAGGCCGCCCGCTGTGCCCGAAGAACTAATCTCGCCCGTGTAATAGCAGTTGTTAATCGTAGCGCCACATCCCGCAATGCCACCGGCATATCCGTTGGAATGGTTGGAAATCTTCACTGCGGAATAAGAGCGCATAATATTTGTTTGTGAACCGTAGCCCGTAATGCCGCCAACATAACCTTTGCAGTCGGTCAACGTTCCAGACACGGAAATGTCGTAAATAGAAGCGTATTGAGCATATCCAAACAGTCCGCTTGCCGTTGTGTTGTCTGCAATCTGCAAGTTAGAAATCTGCTTGCCGGCGCCGTCAAAAAGGCCGGTGAACGGATTGCTCGACGTTCCAATCGTGGTGAAGTTATTATTGTCATCATCCGGAAGCTGATCATTGCCTTCAGCAGCTAAGTCAATGTCATTGATTAAAACATAGTTGCCGGCCGGATTGTTATTGATTGCTTGCAGCTCTGCCGCTGTGGTGATATAACCTCCTGTAACCGAGCAATAAACTCCATTGAAATTGTGGAGATCGGCTAACATCGGATATTGCGTAAGATCGTTGGTGTTGGTCACGCAAGAAGACAATTGCGGGTAATAATATCCATAATCTCCATAACTGTTTGCCGACGTTCTCTGTGTTTTAGGAGCCGACCATACACCCTGTTCGCTTGTGAAAGCCATATTTGTCAAAGCGCTCGAACCGGACATCTGGCTATTGGTCAAGCCTTTCACGTTCGTTTGCGTAACGTTATTTCCATTGACTGCCGTGCTAACATTACAAGTGTCGGTATTATAGTAGCAGTTAGCCATTGTTAACTGTGTGTTGCCCGAATAAAGCCCAACAATGCCTCCGGTGGAGCTTAGGGCATAAATGTAACCAATATTATAGCAATTGCGAATGGAAACAGTACCGAGAGCTTCTCCAGCAACGCCGCCTGCATTCGAACCGCGCGAAAAGACCGAACCGGTATTATAAGAGTCGGACACTTCGGAAGAGCGTGATGTTGTTGATGTTAGGCATCCAACAAGACCACCCACCTTCGAAGCGCTGCCGTTTACTTGCCCGTTATTTGAACAATGTTGAATGGTAGAATCTTCTGCTTCTCCAGCAAGACCTCCCACAAAACCATTGCCTTTTACCTGCGCTTGGTTGTAGCAGTTTCTTATGGTAGCGCCCTGTGCATAGGCCACTACGCCACCTGTATAGTTACCACCTTGCACATTACCTGTTAAGGTGAAGTTTTCAATCAATGCATTTTGATCGGCATAGCCAAACAAGCCTGTATAATCGCTGTTGCCTGTTATGTTGATATTCAAGCTAAAGCCACAGCCATCAAATTTTCCTGTAAACCGAGCAGATTCACTACCAACCGGAACATAGGTTATGCTAGACAGATCAATGTCATTGTGCAAAACATAGTTTCCGGCAGGATTTTGTCTCATTTTGTCAAAATCCTCGGCTGTGCTGATGTAGCCATCCACCGGGAGAAGCTCTCCATCGCCAAAGTCATGCATAGACATAGCATAAGGAAATTCGTCATCCTGCGGATTGGCAGGGTCGGCAAAAAAGACTGTCAATTGCGGATAATAAAATCTATCCAGCGTCTCCTTAGGATATGCAGTCCAAGTGCCGGCAGCACTGGTGAACACCATGTTGCTCAGTGCATCCGGGCCCGTCATCTCCTCTGTTGTGAGGCCTTTAACCGTGTTGGCATCATATTTTGTGCCCTCGCCAACAATCGGCGTTCCCTCTGCCACACAACCGGTGTCATAATAGCAGTTGGAAACGACAATGTCTGCTGAATAAGAATTATCGATAATACATCCAATCACAGCGCCCAACTTCTCCTGCTGTGTTGTAGAGTCCTCCTCCAATGGAAGATAGCCCACCGAACCATAGTTGTAAGCGTTTTGGATTGATGTACTCCTAGAGCTCGAAGTGGTCCGACTATTCATCAAACCTGCAATGCCACCAACATAGGAATTTGCCATAACAGATCCGGTGTTGTAGCAATCCTGCACAATACCTGTTTCAAGCCAGCCAACAATACCACCTGCACAATTTTGCGCTGCTGTGACAGAGCCGGTGTTGTAAACACTGCTGCAAAAAGCTCTTGTGCTATTTATATCTGCACTTCCTATAACACCGCCTACCGAACTGACGCCCGACACTTTTCCTGTGTTATAGCAAGCGGTAATAAATGGGCTGATGTAGCCTGTAGTAGGCCCCGCATAACCAACAATGCCGCCTACATAACTGCCCGTAGAAGTAACCTCAGCTGTGTTATAGCAGTTAGAAAGCGTATTGACCGCCTTCCCTGCAATACCACCGGAATAATTTCCTGAAGCCGCAACAGAGCCGGCGTTGTGAGAATTGGTGATGGTGGTTCCCTCTCCAACAAGTCCACCAACATATTTCTGGCCTGAAACAAAACCTGTGTGGCCGGCGTTGTCAAGCAGAGCGGAGCCACTCATATAGCCTGAGATTCCTCCGACATAATCACCGGTCGCCTGCACGTCACAGGTGACATTACAATTTTGAATCGTGGCTCTGTCAGCAGAACCGGCAAGGCCTCCAACATAATTTGCGCCACTCACAGAACCGCTCACATTTAAGTTTTCAATGTTAGCGCCAATCAATTTTGTAAACACACCCTGATAGTCACTCGAAGAGGAAATGTTCACCGTAACGGTGTGATTTCCGCCATCAATTTTTCCGAGAAATCCTACTGTTGCGCCAACAGGGGAATAACTCTCAAGCGTGGTTAAATCAATGTCATCTACAAGAATAAAGTTTCCGCCAAGATTATATTGCATAGCCTGAAATTGTTGTGGCGTTGAAATATAGGCGTCAATTTCACCAACAACACCATCAAAATCGTGCCATGTGAGAGCCGGAAACTGCGTTTTGTCAGAAGCATTGGTGACAAAAGAGCTTAACTGTGGATAATAAGATACTGTGTCACCATGTTCATCCACTTCGCTCTGCGCTTTGCATGCCGTCCAGTTTGACGGCGTGTCAAATTGCATGCTTGTTAGCGCATTGGGGCCAGACATGCCGGCACTGCTCACGCCCACCAATGCAGATGTATCAATCGTAACTTTATTCGCAATACTTCCATATCCTGTTGAAATAACGTCGGAATTGTAATAGTCATTTTTCATAGAAAGTGTAACTGTAGTGCTCGAGCTTGGCACAGAGATATAGCCGAATATACCACCCTTGCTATAATTATCTATTGCTGTCACCGAGCCTGCGTTATAGCAGTTTGTCACCGTGGTGACCACACTGGAAAGGTCGGAGCTGCCCATAAATACCAGTCCAACAATACCACCCGCATAACCATTACTGTAAACGCCGGTGATATGACCGGTGTTATAACAACCATCCACTGTGATGGTAGAAGCAAAGTCTTTTGCAGAAATATATATATAACCCAAAACACCACCGGCGCTACCACCTGATGAAACAGCGTTGCCGGTGTTGTAAGAATTCGATATCGTAACACTCGACATTGGAGCGGTGGCTGAAAATTTTGCTCTTCCTACTACGCCGCCTACGTCGGAACCACCTGAACCGATGAAAGCTGTGTTGAAACAATTTACAACAGAGCCGCCCCTCCCGATTTCGCCAACAATTCCACCGACCGTCCCTCCGCTGCTAAGAATAATTCCTGTGTTGGAACAATTTTTCACCGCCGCAGGATATGCAGCCTCGCCGAGAATGCCGCCTATTGTTCCGCCTCCTTGAATGTTTCCGGTGTTCACACAGTTTTCAATCACAGTCTGAAGTTGCTCAGCTGTGCTTGTGTTAAAATAAGAAGAAGAATTACAGTTCGCATAACCTACTATGCCGCCAACATAGCCGT
Organism: uncultured Oscillospiraceae bacterium; assembly: GCA_934438055.1. Taxonomy (GTDB): domain Bacteria; phylum Bacillota; class Clostridia; order Oscillospirales; family Ruminococcaceae; genus CAKSAY01. The sequence continues at coordinate 131,029 of CAKSAY010000001.1, forward strand.
AAGTAGCATGAATGGTGGCAGAATTTGAACAATTTGAAACTTCTGTGTTGGTTCCGGGGTTGCTAGAGGATGCACTGTCTATCGCGCAACCGACAATGCTGCTCACATACCTAGAACCGGCGATGCTTCCGCCATCAACCTTCACGCCGGTAATCTTGCTCCCTTTAGAATAACCCGCAACAGCTGCAGTGTAATTGCCACCATTGATGTTGCAATTTTCAATGGTAAGATTTTTAACGGTCGCACTGTTGAGATAACCAAATAAACCCTGATAATCAGAAGTGCTGGAAATCGTTAGGTTTTGAATGGCATACCCGTTTCCATCGAATGTTCCTTTAAAAGGAGAGGATGATGACGGGCCAATTGGGGTGAACGTCACACCGCTCATGTCAATGTTATTTGCCAAATAATAACTTCCATTTAAGTCGTTGCTAATATTTTTCAGATCATCCGGCGTTTTAATTTCCGTCCCCGTAGCCTGCACGTCTGAAACATTCTCTCCGGTCTCAACCCCAATGGAAACATCCGGTTGAACAATAGTGAAGTCGTCAAAACCAGGAGAGGCTTCTTCATCAGAATCAGAAGAAGTTTGTGGATCCTTCTGCGATGAGGTCTCATCCTCGCTTTGAACAGAGTTTTGATTTTCTTCCGACGAAACTTCTTCCTCGGAAGACTGGCTGGATGTTTCAGCTGAAGATGAAGATGTTATCTCCTGCTCCTGCACTGTGGCTGCAAGCGCAGACATGGGCAGCGACGAAAACACCATCGCTACAACTAAAACACAAGCCAGCATACGATAGATTTTTTTCATTTACCATAACCTCCTTTTTAAATATAAATCATTTGACTTGGTGGTTTTGCAAAAATTTGAGTAAGTTTTTTATCAACCTATCAAAAATTTTACAAAAAACATTTGTGTAATATGACTATGATAATCATATAACTCCGTAATGAGTGTACCTTTTAACTAAAAATTTGTCAAATTCGTTTATTGACAATCCTATCAATATAAAGAAAATAAAAAAAATTTTTAAATTTTCTTTTACAAAAATATGTCCACTCTGTTTTCGTAAAAAACAAAGTCCACAATTTAATTAGTTGTTTTAACTAAAAAATTATAACAATAAAAGAATTAAAGTAGTGAAATCGGAATTTTTTTGCTCTAGAATTAAATTTTTTTTAATAAACTTTTGAACAAAATTAACAGCATGCAATTTTAACTATATTTTTACTTATTTTTAATTTTAATTATATAAAATATCTATAATACATTTTAGTACATCTATTTTATTTAATGAGTATTAAAAACCAATGGTTGTTTCAACTACAATTTATAAAATACGATATTTTTCATGACCTTACATTCTGATTGAATCACTGTCATCTCCCCCTTCTCTAAATATCTCAAAATGGCATAATTATTTCTAAATAGTTAATTTTTTATTAATTTAATTATAACATCTGGTTGCTTATTTGTCAATCCGGTCAAAATCCTTTTTCTGCAAAATTGAATCTTTTCCGAGATTTTGTGTCAAAAAAAGATTGCTGCTTGGTTTTAGCAACAATCTCTTCGACAATCAAACAGTTCAAAAAAGCAGAAACGAGGTTCACATTCGCTATTTCTAATCCTCAAAATATAACTAAAACTGAATTTATAGTTTTAGTCAGCGCCTTTTCCTAAACAAAAAGCGCCCAATCAACAAATTGGACGCCTAAAAACTATTGGTGTAATTCCATTAGAAACAGATAAAGGAATTCATCAATGTCATCTTGATTCACCAATCCATCCGATGTCAAATCATAAAAAGGATTCAACACATAGTCTTCCTGCTCTGCTTCCGAAACCGCAAGGTTCAATAAATAATAATCCATAGAATTCAGAATAAAATTCCCATCAAAATCTCCCCGTTGGCAAACCATCACTCGACAGCTCCCGCTTTGTATAGGTTCATTGATAATACTGACGGTCACAGTCAACCATTTGGTGCTTTCTTCTTGTGAAATGGAGAGCTTTCCATCCCCATTAATAAATGTTTCATCCGATTCATTCCCCGAAACCTCAAATTGCACCTGTTGATTGTCTAAAACCGTTCCATCTTCTAAAGTAGCCTGAAAGAATTGGTAAGATCCACTCATGACCAAAATCCTACGGCCATCTTTTGAAGAATTTACAGGAGCAGCGGGAGAGACGAACAATTCATTTGTTTCTCCTGCCGGAACAACGTGAATCGAAACTTCCTGTTCTAATGTAAGATAATTCACATTGTCCGTAGGATAAAAATACATCCCTTTCATCGTGTTATCATCCTGCAAAGAAACAACATAGTCTGCGTCGGCAAAACAAAAAGTTCCTTCTCCGCTCTGACCGGAAATTCTAGCTTGAGAAAGTGTCTCGCCCTCTGTCACCTCTATATATGTAGGAAAGACTGCAATCGGCTCAATCGGAAGAATGTTAATGGTGAAGTCTTTATAAACACGGCTGTCGACTGAAGACGTAGCACGAACCGTTACACTTCCGGCTTGCGTCGCCGTAACCATAACAGATTGCCGGCTCTCCTCAGATAAAACCGCTTTCCCTGTATCCTCCGTAATGCTCCAGACAATTCCTTTGTTCTGCTCCAAAAGATTATCAGGAGAAACGGTTGCTGTTAACATCTGCGAACTATTATAATCCATCTCCTGTTCCCCAAAAATAGCAATTCCTGTCGGCGTGATTTCAGATGCGCTGATGAAAACCTGTTTGTTGGCGTTCACCTTTTCTACAACGTAAGTATACACCATTCCGTCCACACTGCTATAAGACAGGCTTTTGCCATCTACCTGCACAATCGGCGGTGTGGCATATCCATTTGGCGACACCTCAACCGTAAAAGAGAAATTGCCGCCTGCAATCACATATCCATTCTCGTCATAGCCATCTACCGACGCAGCTACAAATCCATCACCATCAGAAAAACTAATCTGATAGTAAGGCGCAGATGGTGGAGCAATTTCTGAAAATACTGCAAGCTGTGGAAAATATACATCGTTCTCTGTATTTTTCGTCATCGTCCATAATGATGGATCGCTAAAGAGCATACCACTTTCTCCAATAGCGGAAGAACCGGTCATCTGCATGGTAGTGAGCGAACCTGTGTTGCTTCCTGTCCCACTCCCAACAGCGCTGAATGCATTGGCCGCCAGTTCAATATCATAATAGCTATTTTCAAGGGTAGTTCCATCCTCCATCTCGCCCGCTACATAGCCAACGGAGCTCTTTCCTGCAATATTGCCAACATGATAGGTGTTCTTCACAGTGCTACTGCTCACAGCCTGCCCAATAATGCCACCTACATCATTAACGCCTGTCACATCGGCTATATTATAGCAATTTTGTAAAGAAGCGTTTTGTCCGGAAAGAAATCCTGCAATGCCTCCGGTATAATTATTTGTGCCGGTCACTGTTCCAAAGTTTGCTGACTGCATCACCTTTGCATAGGATGAGCCAACAATTCCGCCAGTGCTCCCACCACCGGAAACAGTTCCATAATTGATGCATTCGCTAATGCTGCCGGAAGTGTTTAATCTTCCCACAATACCTCCCACATAACTGTCTCCTTTTAAAGAGGCTCTGTTTTGACAATGAGTCACTTTAGCGCCTATTCCGGCCATACCCGCAATGCCGCCAACATATTTGCCACCTGTAATCTCTCCAGTCAAAACAACGTTCTCAACAGCTCCCGCACGTCCAACATAACCAAACAATCCTTGATAATCTCCCGCCGCATTGATCTTTATATTCTTAATTTGATAGTTCTGACCGTCCAGTTTGCCCGTAAAAGCATTTGAGGCGCTGTTGCCTAAGGGCTCAAAGTTAGAGTTCTCATTTCCTGTTTCCAAATCAGACAAATCTATGTCAGAAGCGATGACATAGTTTCCCTTTAAATTGTTGTTAATATCCTGCAGCTCCTGCGCTGTCTGGATATACTGATCCACTGTGTCAATAACACCATCTCCATAATCATGCAAAATCACCTCCGGAAAACTGTCCACCTCAACAGAACCTTCGCTGTTAACAAATGGTTCTAATTGCGGCAAATAAACAACCATGTCATTATGTTCATTGCGATATCCCATTGGTGGAGCAATCCATTCATCTTCGCTTTCCGCAGAGGCTTCCTCTATAAACGACTTCGCGCAATCTTGACTTGTCACAAGACTCGTCTGAGTCACAACTCCACTTCCGTTTCCCATCAGTTTTGGGGCAGGGCTGTCCAACTGCATAACAGAACAATTGCTCACTGCTCCTCCATGCAAATTGCCAACAGCTCCGCCACAGTCTCCGTCCGCATAAACTGCACCAATCTGATAGCAGTTTTCTTCTATTCCTCCCATCTGAACACATCCACTCAATCCACCAACTGCATCATTGCCATATACGTCTCCAATAAAATAGCAAGAATTCATCTGTCCATATAAACTTCCCACCAAGCCGCCGACATTTTCTCCCAAACCATATACATCTGCCTTCGCAAAACAATCTTTTATCGTGCCACCCGGCAAAACTGTGCCGGCTAATGCGCCCACAGAACAACCTCCTGAAATAGTCCCTAGAACGCCAACATTCTCAATAAAACCTCCATTACCAACAATACTAAATAATCCCTGCCCATTTTGTTCGCTATCAATATCAAGTCGTATCGTATGTCCGTTCCCATTCAAATGTCCACAAAAGGGAATGTCTTGGCTGCAAAGGGCATGAAATACATCTGCATCAGAACCTGAAATATAAATATCGTTGCTTAAATAATAATCACCATTGGGATTATCCTCTATCTTCAACAAATCCTCTACTGTTGCAACAGCAACCCCAGAAGTATCATCCTCGATTCCACAATTAATTTTCTGCTCACTTTTTGGTATATTCTGAACATTCTCTACAACATCATCTTCCTGACAAGTCGCTAAAACACCAAACGGAAAATTATATGTTATAAGTCCACAGATTAATATAACAGCCAATGCTTTTCTCCATTTTATCATTTTAACTTCCTCCTAATAGTAAATATTTGCCATACACTATATGTGTTAATTATAACATTGAATACAGCTTTCGTCAAATCCCTTTCATATCATCTTTCTATTCCCTTTATTCTATAGGAAAAACCCGCATTTTTTGTCGAATCTACATTATCTTAAACAAGACAGAAGTGGATTATCAATCGTTTCTCACTATTTATTTCAATCCGCGACAAAACGATGTGATTTCCTAATGGAGAACTGCCCTGTATCGTCTTTGACACAGAGCATAAATAAAAATAACACTCTAATTCCTAAACTTATTTCTTTCTCTGCAAACGTATCTATCCCCACATAAGTGCAGTATTGCATTTCGGTAGATACCGCAAACAATCAATTGACAGCAACCCTGCAAAAACAGCGAAAAGAGTTAGCAAACAGCAAAATGCTATTTCGGGCTCTATCAATTTTTTGTATAAACTGTCTCTTTAACGCAAATAAGTATCCCCTGGCAAAGCCGGGGGTTTTTCATAGACGGGTATAACCCTTTGTTACGAGCCACGCATCACGTTGCGTTGGTACGACCT
>CAKSAY010000002.1 GCA_934438055.1 uncultured Oscillospiraceae bacterium
TTGAAACACTCACTTTAGGCGGGATCTCTACTAGCATGTGCACATGATCCGGGCATACTTCTGCTTCCACAATTTTTTACTTTCTTCCACTCGCATAGCATTCTCAGGATTTTTCCTACTTCCTGTCTCTTTTCCTTGTAAAAGATTTTTCTTCTGTATTTCGGTGCAAACACGATGTGGTATTTGCTATTCCATCTTGTATGTGTTAAACTATTCGTGTCATTCATTTTGATGACCTCCTTTTGGTGTTTTTTTGCAGTTGTCAAGCCGCAACCTTATTCTACACCAAAAGGAGTTTCTTTTTTTCATCATCGGCTTTCGCCTTCCACTGAACCACTCGCCTAGCGAGTGGTTTTCTTTATACAAAAAAGAGCTCGAATATTCATTCGAGCTTTAAACTTTATGCATATTTTCATCAATAAGGACGAGCAAAGAAAACCATCTTGTTTTGATCATATAAAGAACGTTGCACTACGCCGTTTGGAGATGCGTCAATAACCTGATTGTTTCCTGCATAAATGCCAACATGACCAATGTTCATAAAACCACTGCCCCATGGATACTGCCAAAAAATCAAGTCTCCAGGCTGCAACTCGCCTTTAGAAATACCTTTGCCGCTGTTGTTGAGCATTTGAGCCTGTCCACTTGAAGAATGCGGCAAGCTAATGCCCACTTGGCTATATGCCCAACACACCAAGCCGGAACAATCAAGTGTTACACCATCATAGGAGCTGCCATAAGGAATTCCAATGCAGCTCTTTGCAGCGCTCACCACTCTCTGGCCAATGGAACCGGACGATGAATAACTTTCTTTTGATTTTTTTGACTGATTAGAATTAGAAGAAGATTTTTTCTGCGCCTGTTTCTTAGCCGCCTCTTCTTGCGCTTGCTTAGCAGCTTGTTCCGCTGCTGCCTGTTCTGCTGCCGCTTGCGCCGCTGCCTGCGCCGCCTGTTCCGCTGCCAATTCCGCTGCCAGTTGTTCTGCCTGCTTTTTTTGTGTAATAGCTTGTCCGGCAGACTGATCATAACGAAAATTCAGCGGCATCACCATCTGCTGTGGCACAGACGAAAGCTGTGTCTCCTCAGCTGCAGAAGCCTGAAACTGTCCACCACTAAAAATCGCAGTTAAAAGAGATGCACAGAGCATAATAGAAATAAATTTTTTCTTTTTATTATGTATCAAAGGATTCACCTCAAAATAATTTTTTATATTTATTACAGCAACATCTATTATAACAGACATAGAGACAAAATGTTTGTAATAACTGTAAACATTTTGTCATCAAAAAGTGCGAGAATACGCATTTTTATTTCTAATATAATAATTAATTAAAACTTTTAACAAAATAATATGTCAGACTGAAACACTTCCTATCCTATCTTAGTCTCATTTATGACTTATTAGTAACAATGGGATACAAAGTATAAACTGTGTATTGCTCTCAGTCATCCATTGTGTCTCTCTCATTCTACACTTGGGAATAATCATTTTTTATGAATCTCATTTTCCGCCAAAGCCGCCTTTTAGCCAATTGGCTTTTAAATCAATCTCTTTGCATTGAATAGGGTGCAAAAAATCCCGTAATGTTATGCATTACGGGATTTTATTTTTTTGTAAAATGAAAAATCTGCTCAATCAAAGCCACTACGCGTCCTGGAATGTAAATATATTTAGAAACAGGGACATTCTGTTAGGCTACAAAAATGATTAATACTGCCTTTTTTCAAAGACACTGCTCCACAAAGCTTGGTTGCTTGTTAAACACCTTGCTAAGCCGCACCAACCTCAATAATCTTTGGAAGCGGTTTATAATTACTCGGAATGTTTTCTGTTGAAACTACCTGCCCTTTATATGTCACTGTCTTTGTGACGTTAACCTTATATCCTGGCTGACCATTGGTTTTGACCTTTGAAGTTCCTGACGGCATGGAAGAATTCACTCTCTGTTCAGTGGATTGCGGAATGGTTTCTAAAGTCTGCGCCTGCATTGTGACTTCGTAATTATCATCATCAGACGGCGTTGAATACAACGAAACAGTAATGCTATTAGACGTTACATCTGTCATAATTTTAACCGGATCTTTTCTGGAATTTTTAAATTTCAAATCAGGCCCGCCATCGCTAACAGTGGCGTCAAAGCCGGGCGGAACATAGCTAACAGTATAGCTGTGATTGTGTCTCTCTGTAATATCCATATTGGCATAAACCGCTGCAAGATAAATAGTCGTTGAAACTTGACAAATTCCACCGCCATAACCTGTTTCCATTCCATCAGAACTATAAACCGTTGACTCCTGATAACCTTGAGCCTGCCCGGTGTTGCCCACAACTCTATGAAAGGAGAAAGCCTCTCCCGGATAAAGCACAGTTCCATTCACAAAAGAGGCTGCCCGCGCAATATTAAAGTTTCTTCCCTGATCTTTCGGACTAAAAGTTGTTGTATAGGTCGAAATAAGAGCCGGACAAGAGGCAGAATCATGCTGTTGTTTGAGCATATCGGTCGTAACTTTAGGTTTGGTGAGGGTCAAAGGGATAGTGTAACTTCCATTGGATGGATCGGTGACAATCGTTTGTGCCTGCGCCAAGTCAAAATCAATGCCCGTCACCTGTTCCTGATAGGTAAGTTTTCCGGAATTATCAATGGAATATGTTGCATCAGCAACATCTGTTTTGATTTCATTATGCACCTGATCCAAATGAATGGGAATGGTGTCATCTACAATCGGCTGCACAACAGCGTCCACTGTCGAAAACTTCATCTGATTCATCGCATTAACGACATCGCTAACAGCTTGCTGCACATCAAAAGTAAGCCCCTGCTTTCCTGCTGTCACGATTAACGAAGCACCGCTAACTTCATAACTCGACGGAGTAGTTGGAATCTGCGTCTGCTGCGCCAGTTGATTAAAATAATCATTCAATTTTTGGGAATCATATTCAACAGGAACAGACAACGGCGTTTGCGATTTGGAAAAATCAAATTCTTTGGCCGAATGAAAAACAGTTTCCGGGTTAAAATGAAATTGATAGTCAGAAGCAGAGACAGGATAAGAATTACTATTAAATTGAAACGTCACTGTTGCGCTTGCAAAGGCCGAATTGATTTGATTATTCACAGCATCGTTGACTTCCTGCTGATTCATTCCAGCCAGAGAAACCCCCTGAAACACGGCATTTTTGGGAAGAATTGAATCAAAATACGATTTAATTGAAATACCGCCGATAATGCTCCCTGCAATCACCACAACTGCTGCTGACAACACAACAATAGAAGCAGTTCTGTGGAGAAGGGCATAGTGGAAACAACGTTTGCAACGGGCAACGCCCTTGTTTAAAAAATGCTTTGGAAAGCCTTTTTGTAAATGCATAGAATAACCTCTTTAAAAATCAAAATCAATAATATGTTATTATCATATCGCATAAATCCCGATTTTGCAACATCTTTTTTAAGACAATTGCAAAAATGAAGCGCAATATAATCCAAGCCGCTTTACTCTGTCAAGCAATACTCAGAAAAGAGCAACTCAATTGCTGAAACAGGAATCGAAATTCGTCCTCAAAGCGTTAAATGCTATAAGAAGAACACGCTGTGCACTCCAATTGCTTTAAAAAATCAAATATATTCTTTTCTATACTATGCAAACAGGCAGCTTTTTAGTTTTAAAATTTGGAAAAATAAACCGATATATCTATATTCACTTCAAAAGCATAAATCACCAAGAAAAGTAAATACTAGAAACAGCCTTTGGCAAATTCATAAAGGAGGAAAACGTATGAAAGCAACTGGCATAGTAAGAAGAATCGACGATTTAGGTCGTGTTGTCATACCAAAAGAAATTAGAAGAACTATGCGTATTCGCGAAGGCGATCCGCTTGAAATATATACAGAAAGCGGCGGAGAAATTGTATTTAAAAAATATTCTCCGATTGGGGAATTATCTTCCTTTGCCTCACAGTATGCAGAAGTTCTCCACAAAACTACAGGTATTCCTGCTGTTATCTGTGACAGAGAACATGCCATTGCAGCGGCCGGAGTTCCAAAAAAAGAAATCCTCGAACGACGTGTGAGCACAGAGCTGGAAGACTACATGAATAGCCGTAAAATTTTTACAGCCGATTCAGATGAAAAAAGTCTTCAGCCCCTAGAGGGTGTCGAACGCACAGGTTTGGTCTGCGCACCAATCATCTCTTCCGGGGATTTAAGCGGTGCTGTTATCTTTCTGGCTGATGAAAATACTCAAGAAAGTGATTCAACACAAATAAAACTTGCGCAAGCGGCCGCTCTGTTTTTAGGAAAACAAATCGAGTCTTAATATTCCCTTGAAAAACAAAGGCAAATGATTCCTTTCCTGCAAAGTGATGGATTCAATTTGCCTTTTGTGCTTGAAACGGCTCATTTTTAAAACATTTAATACCGGACGCAAAGGCGTTACATTCCATATGGCTGTTTCACAAACTTTATGTCCATTAGCTGTGAAATCTATGCCCTTATGAAAGAAAAAAAATCGACAGCCTCCGCTGTCGATTTTTTTAAACGCGATACATATCCCAAAGAATTAAATTCGTAAATGCACCGTTTTTATCAATACGCACTGTAGTGTGTCCGATATAAAAGTCTAAACGTTTAAACCTATCGTCCTTAAAAGTTACCAAATCCCCCGGATATGCATCCAATATTTCAGGAATAGTAATCTGATATATACGTGATTTAATGTTAGAATTTCGAATCACCTCAGCAGCGCCCTTGCTCTCAAGGCCGGCCCAAGATTCCGGAGGCCGGTAGTATCTCTCACGCTGAATATTGTACTCTTGCGCATTCAGATTTTCATATACGTCGGAATAATCAAATTTATTTTCCGAAGCTTTCATATGCACAGTGGAAACAATACTGCTCCTGTCGTCAATATAACTGATAGACGTATAGTGATGTGCGCCGTCCTGGTTCCCAATCTCATAATATTTATAGCTAAACATATCAATTGTGAGCATTCCATCTCTGGTCAACAAGGGAATACAGCGATAATTTTGGCGGCAGAACAAATCGATAACCTGCCAAGCAGTCATTCCAACAGTAACCTCTAACCGCGTACAGGTTGTTGGGAAAAGATTGTGACTGGTAATGCCATAAGGCTCTGCATAGTCCTCAAACAGCTGCTGTGAAGTGTAATTTGCCAAAATGTCAGGCTGCACTTGATTTTGTACCATGCGCGCATGGTAACTTGTACAATGTAATTCAAAGAAACGTCCATTTTGATCTAGCTTGTCAATCTGTTGATCAATCATTCCTGAAAAGATAAGCGTTGAATCTGAAAACACCTCAATCGAAATAAAATCAGTATGGTTATCAATATCAGGAAATGGAAATACAGCTTCAAATTTATTGGAAATATCATATAAATCCGCCGTAAATTCTGCGCTAATCGGATTGACAAGAACCATTGATTCACCCTTTTTGGTTGTAACCGTGCAGCTCAGGCTCACAAAAGCACCTCCATAAATGTAAACTTACAGTCCAAGCAATCATCACTTATTTTTTCAGTAACCAGAGAAGTTAAAACACCCTGAAAAGAAATAGAGCCCACTGAAATCGTTTTAATCTCTCCCAATAAATAAAGAGAATACAAAGATTCATAATCATCGGCATTTCCTGTTGTAACGCCGCTTAACGTTCTTCTGCGCGTTCCTAAGTCCTGCATAATATCACCAATATACGGCGAAAAGGTCGCTGTCATCTGTCTTTTGCAGCTAAGCTGAAGACTGTCGGCATTGGCCAAAAAAGAATAATCTCCAAACAAAACAGGGGTTGTGTCCCATTGTTCCTCCGTATCCGTCTGAAAAAGAGCGATCGACTTTATATAATAAGCCTGCATCGTTTCAGTATAACCAACACCCTGCTCGGTCAAATGCTGAAAATATTTCACACTGTCTTCGCCAAGCGCCAGGCGCACCTTTTCTTGCAAAGCTTCGCATCCGCTGGAACGATTTTGAAACGGCGAATAAACCGTAATCGAAATTTTCACTTCCTCCTGATTTCCATCTGCAATTCCAACAGTAACAACGGGTGTACGGCAAATACTGTTAGAACGAATATATTCATATTCTTCACGCACAAAGGCATCATTGTACATTGCCTCAGAAAGGAGATCTAAAACAGTTTCTTTGACTTCTTGTGGATTCATTCAAATTCCTCCTCTACAATGAAACGATAACAACAAAACATTGGGTCAAATCGGCCGCTCACCCTCTGAAAAGAACGTTTGCCAATTTGAATTTTGGTAATTGGTTCTAAAGAACGGGACGGTGAAGATAAAACCATCCACAAATTATATTTTTGTCCGGAGCAAACGCCTACCGTTGTTGGCTGAGGTGTAAACTCCTCTGCTTTGCACGAAGAAATAGGAGATAAAACTCCCATTCCCTCAATCTTTCTATTCTCCACAATGGCCAAAAGTGGTTTTCCTAAAGCAGATATTTTATTGGTTAGATCCACTTGCATACCGCACCTCCGGCGTAAGACTAAAATAAAAGTCGCCGCTGTCTTTTAAAAGTCCTCTGGCAACACTCCACCACTCATCTCTTAAACGGCGCGCATTCGATAAATCCATGTTTTTATCCTGCGAAACAGACAGTCCATCACCTGAAAAAGAACCGCTCGGCATAGAGGACGCCTTAGATAGCTGATACCAATAATTTACTGTCGCGGCGCAAACATTGATTAAAATGTTCTCCTGCCCCTGCGTATTCGGATCCCGCAAATTCTCGTTCACCAAGGCAATCGCTAAATCAGCGAACTTGCTCTGTTCTATTGCATCTTCAGTCGAAAGCCCTGACATCTGTTTAAAGGCTTCCAGCACATCCATGTTGGTCATTCATATTCCCTCCTTTTAAAAAAGGGGAACGGATTGTTCCCCTTAATACTATTTATTCTATTGCAAGTGACAGCACCTTTGAAGCGTCTTTAAATATCTTAGAAAAGCCGGTAATCGTAGAAATGGTTGCTCTATCTAACTGTTTGTCAATTAATTTATCATACTCAACCATAATGTCAGAAGCAATCACTCTCTCCAATGCAAAACGCCTGTCAAATCCTAAAATCGTTCCCTCTGGAACCGTGCTGGATTTATAAAGAGTAGCGCCTAACGGCGAAGTCAACTTGCCGGTGCCTTGGAAATTTAAGCCTGTTAATGGGTTCTTAAATTCGTCTATAGAAAGCATTTTCATCATCATATCAGGCGATACGAGCATAGTATTCAACTGATAAGCTCCAAATTGATCCCAAAGGTTTAATAAGTCCTGATATGTGAGCGTTTTAGCAGCGGCGGTCTCAATAACATCTGCCGGATTTTCGTTGCCGTCTCCATCCATAATGACAGTAACAGCATCTTGTAAAAGCGTTGTCGCAAGATAGGTTCCAATTTGTTTTAAAGTAACTGTAAACAAATCAAGCTTTTGATATTTGATAGCCTCATAGCTGGCCTCAAGCATTCTGCCCCGCTTTTTGAGAGCAACCAAATTGCTCTGTGCTTTCACTGTTGTGCTTGGAAAAGTTTCGCCCTCTGTTAAAAGTTTCATCGTTTTGTTGTTTTTATCCGGTATGGACGTAATTGTTCGATAATCCATACTGTCAATCTTTGTTGTAGTGGCGACAATATCATCAATGATATTAGCTTCTTCCATACCCTGTCGAATCGCACGAGCAAGATATTCCGGGAACAACGCAGGCGCATCGGAAGTCTGATAAAATTTTTGAACAGCGTCAGAACCTGCTCCTGAAACCTTGATGTCAAATCGCTTCAACTGTCTTTCAAATGCATCTAAATGTTCAAGAGAAGTGCCTCTATATTCCGAAGAAGGATCCATCTCCTCCAAGACTTCTGTAAAACTCTTGTTAGGAACTGCATACATTCCCTTTTCTAATTTAATATTCTTATAATTCATTTTATTCCCTCCAAAAATTATTTTTCTGAACACGTCGAGCAATCATCTCAAAAAATCAATTCATCCTTTCCATGCAAAGCATCAAGCATAACTTTTATATGATGATTTGTTTTTTCTTTTAATGTAGAGCGATTTTCAAACGTGATATAAATACGAGTTGCAGATAACAGTGCTACATCTTATATTCCGAATCAGAGCCGTTCCCCTCACAAATAACAGGAGAAAGCTGCAAATTCGGTTCTTTTTCTTTGAGTTTGTTTTGAAAAGATTTTTTAAAATTCTCCAACTCATCATGGCTCATCTTTTGCACAACAGATGTCAAAGCTTGATTGTCAAACAAAGAACCGGCCAAAAAGTTTAGTCGCACAACCTCATGGCGAAGATCGTCAAGGTAAGCTTGTCCAAGCTCGGCAGCTTTCTCAAGATAGGAAATATATCCTTTCAATCGTTGTGCATCTTCTCGTTGAAAACTGCTTGTCCCCAAACTCTTAACAATTTCGTGTGCATTGCACCCGGATAATTCATATTGATAAAATCCTTTCACAACGCCTGCCTCTCTCTGTGACGGAACAGCCACAAACGACCATTCATACGCATCCACAGGCTCATCTAAAATAATATAACATAACTTTCCGTTATAAGTTTCTCCCTTACGATGTGTGCATCCCTCTGCCTCGTCTGCACCGCAAATGCTACAAACATGGCGGTTCATTCGGCATCCAATGCTCACCTCCTTTTTAATGCCAGCCTCAATTTCTGTGATTAAATCTAAGCAACGTGCATTTCTCACCATATAAGCGCGTGCCTTTAAGCATCTATAGGGCGTTCCATACTGCGTCGTCTTTCCGGGCACTGTTTCCACACTTGTGTCAAAAATCCGTGCGCTTTGGTTCATCCCTCTTGCGTCATGATCAAATACGCCTGTTTTTCCGATAAAAAGTCTGGCCAACCCCTCCAACGCCTCCGGCGTAAAGGCTTCACCGTCTCTATCTACCTCGTTATCGCAGAGTATAACCGAAAATACATATAAATCCTTCAACGGAAATTCACGCCTTGTAAAACGATTAATTCGTTCCTGATCGGCATTGGTAATTTCTGTTGATTTGATAGTTTGTTCCATATTTCCTCCTTTTTAAATAGTAATTTCACTTGTTTCGTTTTCAACGCTAATGTTAACGGGAATTGGTTCAGGCTCTATGTTGTTGCTCAATTCAATCTGTTCGGCCTGTGCGTTATAAAGTCGAATGCGCGCTGCATCGAGTTGATCCTCAAAGCTTAAAATATCCCATTGAATTTGATAATCAGTACGCATTCCATTTAAAGCAAGGAATGCATTGCAAATTTTATCAATCACCGGATCGAGCAGTCGTCTATAATAGGCAATTTCCCCATTGAGTGCGTCAGCCTGCTGCTGACTCATCCTCTCTGTCGTGCTCCAACTAAGCCCTAACATAAACGGCGGAAGAGAGAGTTTAGCAACAATTTGTTCGAGCATCTGTCTTACAGGAACCTCACAGTCTAAAATTTGGTTATCCGCACCAATAACCTTAACATCCACATCACCGACAGCAACAAAATCACGTATATCCCCATATCGGGCAGCTTTCATTCCCTCTGACCACTCTTTAGCAATCTGTTCGGCGCGCTCCTTTGCATAAGCCTGGTCTATTCCATCACCTGACGGTTTATAGGTCACTGCAAAGCGCAAATTGCCAACCCTGTCAAAATTAAGTCCAATTGATTGATAAACCTTCAATAAAATAGAAGTTACAAATGGCAGGCTATGTAGAATAGATTGACCCGTTACCTCGCCTGGAATTGGATTGAGTGCAGTAAACATAACAAGCTGTGGATCTTTAATAGGCACCGGTTCTCCAGTAGGCGGTCGTCGACAAAGTTTAATTTTAAAAGGATTCACATCCTTTTTAATCACCACATCATCCAGCGCAGCATTATAAAGTCCTGCAATTGACCTTTTATCAGAAGATAAAACAATTTCTCCCACAGCATTTCCATACATCAACAAGCTGTCAAGATAAGAATATATAAAGTGTTCAATTCCTCTCGCACTTCCTCCAACCCGAACGGTAGCTGCAAAAATATTCAAAGCTTTTTCAATCCTTTTATCTTCACAGCGAAAACGAAACCCGCCAATCAATCTTTCAATTTTATATAGAGCAGAGTCGATGACCGGCACCGCCTCTCGCATTGCGTCGTAAAGCCTTGTCTCAGGGGTTGCGAATGGAATATAATTGTCAAGCTGGGAGAAAGGCTGCGATTGTGTTGGTCGGGTTTGTGGCTGTGAGACAACTGTGGTTTTGCGCTTCTTTTTCTTTTTAAACGGTAACATTGGCACCTCCTTAATGTAAGTTTGTTCTATCAGCATTTTATCCAACTATTTTCGCGCCGCTGACAGAACAAAAAATGGATCGTTATTATCACGAAAAACAGTGTTGACAAAATAACGTACGTCGTCCATGGCATGATCGTTTTCTTTTTTCACAGAATCAATGCGTTTGTTTTCATCCCAGCAATAAAGATAGAATTCTCGAATCGTATCTTTACATGAAGAATGGAATAAAATTTTTCTTTGCGTAAGCGCATTGCTCACCAGATTAATTCCTCCCATAACATCGTTGTTTGCCGGCTGAATATGAAACCGATTATGCCGTCGAATGCACTCAATGAAGCTTGTGGCAGACGGGTCAACAATGACATCCTCAATCTTTCGATTTCCGGCAAGGGTGCAAAGTTCTTGATAATACTCCTCATCTGTTTTGTGCGTCTTTTCTTTTTTAGAATCAAAATAGTATTCACAAATACGAATCCATTGCTCTCCTGATTTCCCCCAAAGTCCGAAAGAAGCCGGATTGGTAATGCCATAATCGCAGGAAATATAATAAGAGCAAAAGTGATCGGGAAGTTTGTCTATCACATGTTTATCAGGATGAAACATAGGATAAACCTGTCCATTTTGCGCCGACCATTTTCCTAAAACAAACCTTTCATAAAAGGCTCCCGTATATAAAGACGCATAGCGACGGCGCATTTTTTTGGAAAGGGACGGATTGTCTCGCATATCAAAATGAAGATATACTGCCTTTTTCTGTTCTGCCTTTTGAATCCATTCTTGATAAAACCAATGGAAAGGGTGTTCCGGATTACAGTTAAACCAAAACTTAGAACCGGCAACAGAACAACGAGCTAAAGCTTGTTCTACAAAGGAGCGTGGCATTAATGCAACCTCATCAAGCATAATGCCGGCAAGCGTCATGCCTTGAATCAACGCAGCAGAGCCCTCATCCTTTCCGCCAAAGAGATAAAACCGATTTGAACGATTTTTGTAGGTGAGAACAAGGAAGTTTTGAGATGTCTTTTGCTCGATGACAAAACCAAACGACCGCAAATTTTCTATGAGAGGGGTGACAACATTTCTTTTTAAAGCAGTCACAGTCTTTCCGCAAAGAGCAAAATTATAATTGTCAAAATAAGCAAATGCCCAAAGAATAAACGATAAAGACATACAAACTGTTTTGCCGCTTCTAACAGCGCCATCGCAGATAATTGCATCATAGTCACAATATTTGCTGTTTGCACACCACCAGCTAAAAACCATCAGTTGTTTTTTTGAAAAGTGTTTAAATTTCTCCATCCTCATCCTCCTCTCCATTCAAATCTTGTTGACGAATTGCCTGTGCGCTTTCCTGAATTGCCTGATAAAAAGCAGCGGCACTATCGGTGCCGGATTCATATTGTGAGATTTCATCCAACTTGTCCAAAGCCTTTAGCCTATCAAACAACTTTACCTCAAAGGCGCCGTCTTTTTGCTTTTTAAATTCAGAGACTAAAAACAAATCCAGCTTGTCAATCTCCTCATCCGTTAAGCTTTCATGCGAAATTGCTAATTTAACAGCATCATTACATCTACCAAAAGCTAGACGAAGCACACCGGCCAATAATTTTTGTTTGTATAGTATTTGCGTGAGCTTTTGTTCGTTTCTTTCAATGTCTTCCTGAATGTTTTTCTTCAGCAAAAGTTTTGCACTGGACTTCTCCGCTGTGCTCGAGGGAAATCCAGCATGAATTGCCGCCTCCTTTGGATTATGCAAATTTGCATAATAATAACAAAACAGTTTTTCTTTTTCCGTAAGCGAAATTCTTTTCACCTCCTTAAAACCCTTTCCATATATGATCGAAAATAAAGAAAAAGTTGCACACAAACGTGCAACTTTTTTTAAAACAGTCCATATTTAACAGTTTATTCACACTATGGCTTATCAAAATCTGTCGAAAAAACAGCTCTTGTGTCATCTGTTACTGTGAGCCGATTACCCACATTTTGTTCCTCCACAGCATCCTTTTTCACAGTGGCATTATGGTCAATCATCATCTGCTCCCAGCCCTTTCTGAAATATTCAAAGTCATAGGCTGTCAGGTCAGTGTCTGTGTTGGTTCCCAAAAGGCTAAAAAAACTTTGCAGTCTCCCAAGCAATGATTCATTGCATCGCTGAGCTGCTAAACTACACAGAGCCTCAACCGCATAATCACTTCTCATCAAGACGCAAAATCTCCGACCATCAATTGCCTGCCGTCCCGGCTGCAAAATCAATTCCTCCCCATTAGCATCTTGATAGGCAATTTGCTCATCTACATTCCATTCCATTCCACCCAAATAGTCCACTAGGGTAGTTAAACTGGCATCATCAATCCGAACCGTTCGATCTATTTCAATAAAAAATAAATTTTCAACGCCTTTCTTTGCCATCTCGATGCCACCATAGTCATACAATCCCGCAATCGAATCTGTCCGTACATTTACAGTGGATTGCAAATCAGCTGGAATCTGAGCAATAGCAACGCTGTTCTCATACGCATTTATCTGAAGTAATATATACGTATCTGCAATATCAGAACGGTTTTTGCAAAGCATCAATAAAATATTTAATACTTCGTCTTCCCCCGGCTGATAACGCTGTTGAACCGTTGTGTTTGTCTGCACAATCACCGGTTCCTGCGATTGGATAAGCGTGGTCACCGCCAACACACCAATGCCAAACAAGAGGATGAAAGCTAGCGTAAAAGACTTTATGAATAGAGGCCAATTTTTATTCATAGAAACCTCCCCTGCCCAAAAATGATAATCTCTCATCTCCATTATGCCCAAATAACAGCACTATAAACAAGAATTCCCAAGTAAAGCCCTTTCCAGACCCTTAGGCTGCGAATCTCTTCCTATGGCTTTAATGGCCGTATTGTTCGCACAACGAGTAATGCATAACAAACGATTTATCTCTGCCTCTTTGCGAAAACAGCTGCTATTGTGTAAAGCATCCATAAAACTTGCATTAGGGTAGTGCCTATTCACATATTTTACACCTTCTGCTAAAACGTCTCCGCAATCATCCCAAAAATTTTGCGACAAAAAAGCACGGCAATCTCCATCATTTCATGATGCTTTCCAGAGCATGAAAATTATCTGATTCCCGCAAATATCTCTATCAAACACAATAGTTATCCCCCCTATTTGCGCAAACAGGCTTGCATAAGCCATTTTCGTCTTTCTCCATAAAAAACCATTTCGTTCCCATCTAAAAAAGCTACAAATAAAAAAATCCCCATAACCGAAGCACTCCGGCTATGGGAAAAATCCAATTATTCAGACTGCTGGGACGTATTTAACACCTCAATCGCCTTTTTATACTGTGGATCCTGATCCAACGGCAAAGTTCCCTGATTATAAGCAGTCAATTCCTGATCGGTTAGCTTCACCTCAAAGTCCGGCGTAAGACCAACGCCGTTAAAATTCTGCCCATTTGCAGGATTAAAATAGCCAACTGTAATTTTAACCGCACTTCCATCACGCAATGTATGTGTTTCCTGCATAACGCCTTTACCGTAAGTCGTCGTTCCCACCTGCTGCGCCTTGCCATAGTCTTTCAAATCAGCAGCAAATAACTCCGCAGCGCTAGCAGTGTTTTTATCAGTGATAACAACCATTGGAAGATCAATTTCATTTTTATCAGAAGTAGCAAGCGTTTGCGTTGTCCCATCCTTTTTGGTTTCGGTAACAATAACGCCCTCAGGCAAGAGCGGATCGAGCATTTTGCAGACGCTGTCTAAGGAGCCGCCGTTATTGCCTCGTAAATCAAACACCAATGATTTCGCTCCCTGCTTGACCATATCATTCAGAGCCGTCTGAAATTGCGCATTTGCATTGTCATTAAAATCCTTAATTTGAATATATCCAACAGAACTATCCAAATGGGCATTCACCCAATTTGGAACCAGCTTTTGTCTAGTCATCTGCACCTGTGTGTCAACACCCTCATGACGATAGGTTACATTCACGGTAGTGCCCGGATCTCCTTCCAATAAACCGGCAGCGTCTTGAAAGCTAAGCTGCTTTAAATCCTGCCCATCCACAGCGATAATAAAATCTCCAGCCTGAACCCCCGAACTGCTCGCAGGAGAGTTTTCCATCACAGAAATAACTGCAAGATAACCGCTGGTGTCTGAAGTACAGGTAATACCAATGCCGTTCACAACACCATCATAGCCTTGTTCAAACGATTTCATCTCCTCTGCCGTATAATACTGTGCATAGGGATCATTTAAACCGGCAACATAACCGTCAGCCATGCTATTAACCAATTCAGCTTCATCGATATCATTAACATAGTTTGCACGAACATAGCTGTCAATTTCATTCATCTTTTGATCGATTGGATTTTGCTGTGAAAAACCAGAAATCAAATCATTAAACATATCCGAAGAAATCATCCATGTAATAGAAAAGGTAACGGCAGCAATGATAATACAAAATGTAATTGCGGCGCCAAGCGAAATTTTTTTATTCATTTTCTCTAATCCTTTTTTGATAATGATAGGTCACATCTCAAGCATACCAAGTTAACACTCATTGTCTCTAAATTATCGTCAAACAGGAACATAAAAATCTTTACAACGAAACTCGCCTTCCTGAGCCGGATTCAATAGAAACACTGCTACTTAAAAAACGGGGCATCCACCTCTACGTCTACAACAAAGCGACAATCCACGTCCGGCGGTTCTAACGACAGATGGTTTCATGTCTGAAAAAGGGCAGAAAATTATCAATGCATAACATATAGAACAAAATCACTCTACCCTGTTTAAATATAATTCAAGGGATTGACACGTTTGCCATCAATCTTCATTTCAAAATGGAGATGATTTCCGGAAGAATTTCCGGTGCTGCCCACATAGCCAATAACCTGACCCTGCGAAACCCTCTGCCCAACACTAACATTAATGCTGCTGCAATGGGCATATAAAGTCGACGAACCATCGTCATGCATAATCTGCACCATATTACCATAGCTTTGCATTCCACCCGTGCTATGTCCATCCCAATGCTGCGCTGTAACAACCGTTCCGCTCTTAGATGCATAAATCGGCGTTCCCTTTGGCGCCGCCATGTCAACGCCTGTATGAGAACCTCCATAGGGCTGCGAAATGTGATAACTCCCAGCCGGCAATGGGCAGATAAAGCCGCTCGAAGACGCGGGATTATTGCTTGGCGCACCGTTATTGTTAATGTAATTATTCAAATCCTGATCCGCCGCGGCCTGCGCCTCTGCAAGCTCCTTTTCTGCCTGATTTTGTTTTGCCTGCGTCTGTTGATAATTCTGAGAAAGTTGTTTACTCTTATCTTCGCTTTCTCCAAGCTTTGCATTAACGGCATTCGCAGTGGATTGGATATCGTTTTGCACAGAGGCAATTTGCGATTTTGTGCTTTCCACCTCATTGAGCTTGTCCTGTTCAGACTGTCTAACGCCTTGAAGCTGTGCAGCCTCATCCTCAACAACTTTTTTATCAGCGTCTAACGAAGCCATCTGTTCGTCCAGTTTATCCTTTAGTTCCTGATCATGCTGTGCAACACGTTTTGTATATTCAAGATTGGAAATAAAGGATCCAAAATCTTCTGAGCCCAAAAGTGCGTCCAGCCAAGAAGTGCTGCCGTTCATATAATTAGTACGCATACTTTTTTTCAGCTCATCCATAGTTTGATCCACTTCAGCCTGCTTTTGCGCAATCTCCTGATTCTTCTGATCGATATATGCATTCTTGCTTGAAATTTCTTCATCTAAGCGCATAATCTGCGTAGTTTGATCAGCCTCTTGCTGGTTCAGTGAATCCAATTGCGCCTGATAATCATCAAGCTGCTCATTGAGCGCATCAATCTGCTGATTGAGCGTCTTCTGATAAACCTCCTCATCTTTTTTTTCCTGACCTAATGAGTCCAGTTGTTTTTGCAGCTGTTGAATTTCTTTCTGCAAATCCTGTGTTGAAGAAGCGGCTGCCGGCAAAGCCATTCCCATAAGCATAGCAAAAACCAATAAAATTGAAATCGCAATAGAAAACTTTCTTTTCATTTGAAGAACCTCCCAAGCTTAAACCTTTAAATGCTTGCGCAAACTCAAAACACTTCCCAAGGCTCCGGTGAAAACTCCTGCAAAGAAGAAGCATAAACCAAGAATCCAGCCAATATGCGAAAATGGAATAATACTTTCATACATAGACCGTAAAAAGTCAGAAGCATTGTTCATTAAAATATCATTTATAATCGCATATCCAATCCAAGTAGCCCCGAAAGACAAAACAGCAGAGATAAATCCCAGTGTCATACCCTCAACCAAAAAGGGAATCCGAATAAAATTATTGGTGGCGCCTACCTGCTTCATGATTCCTATTTCCGTACGTCTTGTGAAAACGGTTGCACGAATTGTGTTAGAAATAACCACCAAAGAGACAATGACCAAAGCAAGTATAATAACCGAGCCAAAAATAGCAACCGTGTTTTTCAAACTAATAATCGTATCAGCAGCGCCAGTAGGTGCATTGCTCGAGTCATAAATAGGATAGGTCATTGCTTTATCAATAATAACATTAATATTATTTAAATCATCCGTTGAAACACGGAAAGAAGCCGGAAGAAAATTATCATCTCCAATGCCCTCGACTAAAGCCTCATCGTTGAGGCTCTTAACATAATCTTCCAAAGCCTGCTCTTTTGATATGTAAGTGACATTCGTAACGCCGTCTAGCTGCTCTAAGCCTTGTTGCATCTGTTCTGTTTGCTCGGGTGTTGCATCATCTTTTAAAAAAATAACCACATCATTTTGCTCTTCCACATAGCCAATCATACTGTCAACATTGGCAGTAAGCAAAACAGTTACGCCTACTAAAAGCAAACAAGCGCTTAAAACACCAATTGAAGCTAGAGACATCAAACGGTTACTCCAAACATTACGAAGCCCTTCTTTAAAGAGATATTTAAGTCCGCTGCTCTTCATAGATGCCTCCTATCATTTCGTCAAAAACGATTTGCCCTTCCTCAATGTTCACCACACGTCCTCCAAAATGACGAACAAGCTCATGTTCATGCGTAACCATAACAATCGTAGTGCCACAATAGCGGTTGATATCCACCAGTAATTCAACAATCTGCAAAGAGAGCACGGGATCGACATTGCCCGTTGGTTCATCTGCAATAATAATCGGCGGATCAGACACCAAAGCGCGGGCAATTGCCACCCTCTGCTGTTCACCACCAGATAATTCGTCCGGATACGCACGAAGCTTGTCCGACAATTCTACCAGATTTAAAACATAGGGCACCCTGTTACGAATATATTTATTCGAATGCCCGGTAACACGAAGAACAAACGCCACATTTTCAAAAATAGTCATATGAGGAATGAGTCTAAAATCCTGAAAAATCATTCCCACTGAGCGTCGATAATAGGGCACCTCCTTAGGCTTAAGTCTGCTTAAATTAAAGTTATTTACCACAATGCTCCCACTTGTTGCTGTATTCTCGCGAGTTAACAGTTTAAGCAACGAACTCTTTCCGGCACCAGACTGGCCAACGATAAACAAAAACTCACCTGGATTAACCGATAGGTTAATATGATGTAAGGCTGGATTTCCATTAGAGTAAGAAAAACAAATATCTTTCAGCTCTATCATATAAAACTCCTTTGATTTACATAAAAATAGGGAAATCCCTCCCCACTGCACTACAGTTTGGAGGGTTTTGCAACCAAATATTTTTTCACCATTAATGCAATTTTAAAAACAATTGCATGATCAAATTCGCGCAAATCAAGTCCCGTCAATTTTCTAATTTTCTCCAACCTATAAACCAAAGTGTTTCTGTGCACAAATAACTTCCTTGATGTTTCAGAAACATTCAAATTATTTTCAAAGAACTTTTGAATTGTAAACAAAGTTTCATGATCCAAAGAGTCAATGGTTCCCTTTTTAAAAACCTCTCTTAGAAACGTTTCACATAAAGTAGTCGGCAATTGATAAATCAGTCGTGCAATTCCCAAATTATCATAGCTGACAATCATCTTGTCCGTATCAAACACCTTGCCAACTTCTAAAGCTACCTGCGCTTCTTTAAAAGAACGGGCCAAATCCTTCACTCCGGTCACGCACGTGCCAATCCCTACTGTTGCACGGGTGTAAAACTCACCGCTTAAAGTATCAATAATAGAACGAGCGAGCTTTTCTAAATCTTTCGTGTCAATTTCTACGCGAATCTCTTTAATCAAAACGATCTCATCTTCACTAATAGTAAAAACAAAATCCTTCTGCTTATCAGGGAAAAGATTTTGCACCACCTCATGCGCAGAAACATCATTATTCGACAAAACCCGAATGAGCAAAGCCACACGACTTGCATCAGGACTAAAATGCAGCTCACGCGCTTTTAAATAGATGTCACCCGGCAAAATATTATCTAATGTAACATTCTTAATAAAATTTGTTCTATCATGTTTTTCGTCATAATATTGCTTAATATTTGCAAAAGACACTGACAAAACCTTAACAAGCTTGAGCGCCAATTCATCCGTTCCCTCAACAAATGCAGCATATTCAACGCTTGATTCTAATTCAAAAGTCTGATAGGTGTAGCCGTCAACTACAAAAGCGCCGGAAGATTCCACTAATTTTTGATAAACGAATTCATTATAAGAACCGATTCTTCCAGAATCAGAGGCTGCAATAACAACGGCAGAATCATCGACTACACCAATACTTCTTTCAATTGTATCGCCCATCTGGTGAATAATGCCTTGAAACAACCTGTTAGACATACTAAAACTCCTTCAAACATCTAAATACATCTGCCATAGAAACAAAAATAGACAAACCTAGGAATAAAAACGCAAAGAAGAAAAAAAGCTTACAAAAAATACAATAAATATCTATTTCTATACCGGAATAATACGACAAATGTGCACTTTCAACTATATTTTTATTTTATATCAGTATCATCATATCATTTCAACGAAAGCCTGTCAAGTGTAAAATGTTATTTTTGACTATCAATTTTATATACTTCTTCTGCTTTTTTGTAACAAACGATAACGTGTAAAAAAATATTGTAGAATTTTGTATATAAACATCAAATTCTATCAACCAAAAAACATAGTATGTTCCCTTGTTTTTAAACGGTTTTTATATAACATTAGTAAAAAATCTCAACTGCTCCTCACGAAAAGTGCAGCACTAAAATCTATTGTTTAAATACACAACACATCTAAACTAATTCATCTTTTGAAGTAAAACAGTATGCCTAAAAACAATTTATCATAAACGTCAAAGACTCTGCAAACATAAAACAATAGCTACAAAGCAGATTCTTCTTCATAAAACCTCTTACTACTCTATTTAAGAAGATTTCTCGCTCAATCCAATAACAAAACCATTCTGTTCATCCGAATGTATATCTGCTCCAATAATCTTTCCTTTATAAGTTAAAACAGTAGCCGTCACCTCCTGGGTAACATCCGGATAATTTAACACTTTATAGTCATATTTTTCGCACTCTTTTCCGCGATAGGAACTTAAATCAAATCCCTGCAGTTTTTGCAGTTGGTTATACTGCGTATAAACATTGTCAAACTTTGTTGGAATGCAAACTGTCTCTCTCTCCTCACTACCAGAATCAATCTGCCAGCCATAACTATTGAGCAAACTCTGCACATCTCGTTCAGCATTCCTATCCTGAATGTTCCGGCCGGAAAGCAAAATAACGACGAGCAAAGCAACCGCAGCCAGTGCAGCGCCCAATCCAAACAACAGTCGTTTTTTGCTCGTTTTAAAAGATAAGACAAACATGAATAAATCCCCCAATTCACAGTCTCACCAAAATTATATGCAGCAATCTTCATTAAAATGTTATAAAATTTAAATCATATCATCATCCGCACATAAAAATATGCCTTTGCATGAGCGCAAACCTATCAA
Source organism: uncultured Oscillospiraceae bacterium (assembly GCA_934438055.1). Lineage (GTDB taxonomy): Bacteria > Bacillota > Clostridia > Oscillospirales > Ruminococcaceae > CAKSAY01. The sequence goes on from CAKSAY010000002.1 coordinate 20,243, forward strand.
CTTGGCATTAAGAAAAAATTAGCGCTATTGAAATCCTATAGAACCTAATGTAGCAACAAAAAAAGTCTCCATGCGCAAGAAGCATGGAGACAAACAATTTTATATTCAGTCATCTGTTTCCAAAGGTTGCTGTGATTCATCCTCTTTTTCAGCTGTTGTATGTGCATATCCACCATAGGCAGCAATAATAAATCCGGCAACAATAATGAAAGCGCAAATCGCCACATAAAAATCAAATGACATTCCTAAAATAGCAGAACAAATTAAAGACGTACAGCCCGCCATCGTCCCGCAAAGTATAATCGTACATCCAAAAATAAACCGTTTCATAAATCATGCTCCTCCCTTGTCGTCCTCAATGTTCTCCATTTTCAGCCTTTGCACGAGAAATAACCTCAATGTGAAGCTGTTCGGGAAGTTGTTCATAACGAGAGAAAGAGAACGAAAAACTTCCGGCGCCCTGCGTCATCTGACGCACCACCAGCGCAAAATCGAGCATTTGCGCCATAGGAACATCAGCCTCAATCTCGGTCATATTCGGTTCATCTTCATAGGGTGTCATTCCCAGCACCCGCCCACGGCGTTTGTTTAACTCACCCATCATGTCGCCGGTATTGGCATCAGGAACAACAACATGCAGACTTCCAATGGGTTCTAGCAAGACAGGTGACGCATCGGCAATACCATTTCGATAAGCAAGAGAGGCAGCCATCTTAAACGCCATTTCAGATGAATCAACAGGATGATAAGAACCGTCCACTAAAATAGCTTTCAGCCCCATCATGGGATATCCTGCCAACAAGCCGTGCTGTGCACTTTCGCGTAATCCCTTTTCCACCGCCGGAAAATAGCTCTTTGGAACTGCCCCACCAAAGATTTTCTCCTCAAAAATCAAATCATCGCTCACACAGGGCTCAAATGTAATCCAAACGTCGCCGAACTGTCCGTGCCCGCCTGTCTGCTTTTTATGCCGACCCTGTGCTTTCACCTTTTTGCGAATGGTTTCACGATAGGGAATTTTCACCTCTTCAAGCGCAACCGCAACGCCGAATTTGTTCTTCAAACGAGTCACAGCCAATTCAAGGTGTTGATCGCCTAATCCTGTGAGCAATTTCTGTTTCGTTTCATGATTTGATGAATAAGCAAGCGTCAAATCTTCCTGCAAAATCTTTTGCACCGCAGCAGAAATCTTTCCTTCGTCTCCTTTAACCGGGGTAGTCAACGCCTTGCTATAACAAGGCGTTGGATACTGCAAAGAGAACGGTTCAATCGGCGCGTCCTCAAACAGAACATCTCCGGTTTGCACCTCCATTTTAGCAGACACTCCAATGTCTCCCGCCGAAATCTCTTTAATCTCTGTTTGAGCCTTACCACAGAATGAAAAGAGTTTTCCAACCTTTTCAGGCTGATTGGTGCGTTGATTCATCGGCGTTGCATTTGAAACAAGTTTGCCCGAAAAAACCCGAAAAAAGGAAAGCTTTCCATAAAACGGATCAGAAATTGTCTTAAACACCCAGGCTGTAGTAGGGGCATCCGCTGTACAAGGAATGGATTGCTCCACTTCATTCGCAGAAGGAAGTAAACAACAAATGCCCTCCAAAAGAAGTGGAATGCCTAAACCCGTCAACGCGCTTCCACACAACACAGGGTCAATGCTCCCCTCTTTCACACCTTTATGAACCCCGGTAACCAACTCCTCTTTTGTAAACTTTTCTCCTGAAAAGAATTTTTCAAACAAATCTTCATCCGTCTGGGCAACTGCCTCACCAATAGCCTCAATCAGGCCCTCTAAACGATGTTCCATCTGTGGCATCTGCGTCTGAGAAGGTTTGCCTGCTTCATCATAAGAGTAGGCTTTCATATCAATTAAATCCACCAAACATGCCACCCGCTCACTCTCATAAGCCGGTGCGACAACAGGACATACAGTCGGTCCAAACGAAGCCTTTAATTCCTCTAAAACACGGTAGAAATCAACATTTTCATGGTCCAGTTTATTGACAAAAAAAACGACAGGCTTTCCCTGTTGTTTGGCCATGCGATAAGCCTTTTTCGCACCAACTGTCACGCCAGATTTTCCTGAAATCACGATAATAACACTGTCAGACGCTCCAATTCCCTCAACTGCACCGGCGGCAAAATCAAATAAACCCGGCGTATCAAGCAAATTGATTTTAAACTCTTTGGTTTGAATTGGTTCAACTGTTAAATTTAAAGAAGCCCGCCGTTTAATCTCCTCCGGGTCATAATCGCTCACAGTATTCCCCTCTGCAACGCTTCCAAGCCGTTTAATAACGCCTGTCTGCATCAAAAGAGCCTCTGTTAGAGAAGTTTTGCCTCCGCCGCTATGACCTGCTAAGGCCACATTCTTGATTTGATTTGCCATATAGGTTGCCATGTCCAATCGCTCCATTTCATCTAATATATTTAAATGACGCTTTCAATGATTGCATTGTCATGATAAAAACATAATCTATGCAAACATTGTAGCGTAAAGGCTCAATGGATAATGCCTTATTTTTTATTATGCGGAAATTTCCGGATGTTGTATACACTATGAGTTTATTATATCATAAATCAGAAAGGGTTTCAATGTATTTTATCATGCATATTAAACAAATTTTTCCTTGAATAAATATAATAACTAACAATCTTTTCCTAATCCCGGCGCAAATAGTCCATACCACTGCATACAAAACATCTTTATGTTTCTTTGTTTTTGTAAGAAAAAGAAAGCTTTTCTATATCTAAATTTGTTCTCACAAAACAAAGGTCACGTCCTAAAAAGAGAGTGCAGCAACCGTCCAAGGCGTTTGTTCACTTAAGATTTCATTCCACATAGTGTTTTGCAACAAAAAATCCATGTCAACCTATGGCAAAACACATGTCATAATTATAAATAGCGTTTCACCCGAACAACAACACCGTTCTCAATGAAAATTCGAGGAACTCTCCTGCTAATAGAGCAGACGACCTCATAACCAATCGTACCTATCTTTTGCGCTATTTCATCCGCTGTGATTGTTTCCTCCAACGAATCTCCAATCAATGTCACCTCATCATCCGGTTCAACAGGAATGTCCGTAACATCCACCATCATTTGATCCATACAAATATTTCCCACAATGCGAGCCCTTTTTCCGCGAATCAAAACCGATCCACAATTTGAAAGACTTCTAAAATAGCCATCTGCATATCCAATAGGCAACGTAGCAAGACGAGTAGGACGAGTGGTTGTAAAAGTTCTTCCATAGCCCACACACTCTCCGGCCGGCAATTCCTTTATCATAGAAATCACCGTTTTCAAAGATAAAACCGGTTTAAAACCACCTTCTGAAAGCTGTTTAGACGGATGAAGGCCATATAAAATGATGCCCGGCCGAACCATAGAAAACCCTCTGCCCTGTTCAGTGAGAATGCCGGCGCTGTTTTGCAAATGAGAAAGCCCCGTTTGCATTCGAGCGCTTTTCAAGGAGTTCAACACATTCTCAAAGCGCGTTATTTGCAATTGTGTATAACGCATTGCGTCGGCAGAGGGCTCATCTGCATGACACAAATGACTAAAAATTCCGGTTACCTGCAAATTTTTTAATTGATAAACACATTCTATTTCAAAAAGACATTTTTGCAAATCGCGGGCAACAAATCCAATTCTAGACATACCTGTGTCCAGTTTAAGATGCACTCTAATTTTATTCTGCCGGGCAGCATCGCTCAATTGCTGCGCATAAGACAGGGAATAAACCGTCTGGGTTAAATTCCACCTTGACAAAATCGGAGCACATTCAAGCGGTGTATATCCTAAAATAAGAATATCGCCGCCAATATGATTTTCCCTCAGCTCCAACGCTTCGTCTAAATTGGACACGCTCAACCAACGCACACCATTTTGCACAAAAGCCGATGCAACTTCTACAGCGCCATGACCATATGCGTCAGCCTTAACGGTAGCCATCACATAGGCAGGATCGACTGTCTTTTTTATCATATTCAAATTTTCGAGCAAATTAGAAAGATTAATTTCGGCCCATGTCCGTCTTAAAAATTCCATTCATTCCATCTCCAACAGTTAAATTCTTTGTTTTTATCATACTCCCTTTTATTATTTTTTTGTACCAGAGACGGCATTTAAAATAGATGAATATGAATATTACTCTAGGTAATAAATTTTTGATTTATACACATTTCAACTCTTTCAACTAAGTTTTCAACAATCAACAGTTTAGAAGTAATTTAAAAAAATCCGAAAACACTTTAGAATTTAAATGCAAAATTTAGAATTCATAAAATCATCACAATGTTTCGACAATATTTTCAACAATATCTTCCTTTATTCCTATCATCAACAAATAATTTCTGCATCGTAAAAAAACCATAACCCTATCAACCCCACAAAAGCAGAATATCTTCTCACAGCTACCGTCCAGGTGAAAAAGCCCACTGCTTATTCATCAGTAAAAATAGTCTTTCAAGCCATATTTCGGAAAGCACCTGAACATTTGACAATAACATTCTCCTCGAATCCATACATTTAAAAACGACTCTTGCAAAACAAAAATCTACTTTGCAAAATCAAATAGCTTCTCCTCATAACACGGTGCGAGGCAGAGCATTGCATCCTATCCCCAATAGCAAAAATCATATCTTCTTTTCTTCACCGTCTGCTTCCGTCCTTTTTGAAAACACTGTTGACGCAATCGATAATCTATGTAAAAACAGCTGTTATTCATGCGTAAACAAAAGTAGGCAACAAAGCAAAAGCCCGTTTTCCTCAAAGAGAAAAACGGGCTTATAATATTTTTACATGATACCGCATTCATCATATTCTTTCCACTTATTATGGTAAGCACGTTCGCTCGCCAGTTTATGCAAAAAATATGCGGCTGTTGTTGCAATCGCTGCCACACCTAATAACACGGAAACAACAGAAAAAAGACGATTCCACTCTCTGCAGCTCTGTTTCTTTATCTCTTTCATGCGTATTCCCTCCATAACCTCTGTCCTATCCACTCTGGCATTTTTAAACTGCATAAGGCAATGAAACGCCAAACAATACGCGCAAACTTTCTAGCTTTTCCGGCAAATGGTACAGGCCCCTTGTTAGTCTGCCCAAAATCACCTTGCAATAAGACGGTCTTGCCTTTCATGATAAAGCAGCGAACACTTGGTAATAGAGCAAGACGTTTGAGCAACAATGCGTAGAAAAAATTTTTCATGCCATCGACAAATTAATTTGCAACAACACTCAGTGGCGCCGCATTCCGTCAAAAAACAAAGATACATCTTAAACACCTAAACAAGCGGTCTGATCATCAGTTCCTCCGGTGTTTCGCAGAGCCTTGCTCTAAGCCTTTGTGAAATGCTAACAATGAACCCTGCGCCTTAAGCAACAGGGTTCATAAAATGCGGGTATTATAATGACGCGTTAAACTTATTCATAAGCTGCGATTTCATACGAGCAGCCTTGTTTTTATGAAAAATGCCTTTAGCAGTAGCCTGATCCACTTTCTTAATCGCAAAGCGCACAGCCGCCTCCTTATTAGAAGCATTCTCCACAATAGCAGCGTCAGCTTTTTTCAAAGCGGTTTTCAAATTAGATTTCACCATTTTGTTGCGCAATGTCTTTCTATTGCTGACTCTCACTCTCTTTTTAGCAGATTGAATATTTGGCATAAATTTGCACCTCCTTCAGCAAAGCAGCAAAACTCATTTTTTTCTTTAGAAAGGAAACGCCCGTCTAAAGAGTCGGAATAAATCCGAACATCCAACAGATGTGAGACACTTCATCTGTTGACAATACTATTTATCATACCATCATTTTCAATAAAATGCAATAGAAATTCTGAACTTTTTCTCAAACAAAAATCTTTCAAAGAATAAAAATATGTCATCCGCTACAGACTAAAAAATAATACAATGTAAAAGCAGTACAGAAATTCTCATAAAAATTTTCTATTTTTTCATGTAATACGCACTGTCATAACAAAAGGAGGATTTGAATGAATCAAAGAATACGAACCGATCTCGCCATGGAAAACCCCGCGCTTTCAACGCAAAACTTAAAAGGGATTGAACAAAACATAAAGATAGAAGAGGGTATGACCATTACCCAAATCCGAATCAAATCAGACGAAGCTGCAAAAGCGCTCTCTAAACCCTGCGGTGTCTACACCACTTTAGAAACCGATTCACTAAAAGGCTTCAGCAAAAATTTTGAAGGAGAAATAGAAGTAATCGCAAACCACCTCAAAGAGATGCTCCCTCAAAATGGCACTGTCTTAGTAGTCGGGCTTGGAAACGCCGACATAACGCCCGACGCAGTGGGACCAAAAACCGTAGAAGGCATCTTAGCAACGCGCCATCTCATGGGAGGCATTGCAGAATCAATCGGGCTCTCTTCGCTTCGCTCAGTTGCAGCTGCTATTCCTGGGGTTTTGGGGCAAACAGGAATTGAAACGGCGGAAATCATCCAGAGTCTCTGCAAAGAAATTCACCCGGCCGCAGTCATTGTCATTGACGCACTTGCCGCAAGAAGTCTTGGAAGATTAGGAAAAACCATTCAAATTTCAGACGCCGGCATTTCTCCGGGATCAGGCGTTCAAAATCAGAGAAAGGAAATCTCCAGCAAAACACTTAATCTTCCTGTCATCGCGGTCGGCGTGCCAACGGTTGTGGACATGGCAACCATCGTCTACGATCTCTTAGAACAACCAAATTCCATTCCAAAAGAGGCAGAGACAATGATGGTTGCCCCGCGAGAAATCGACAAGATGGTTCTGCAAACTGCAAAACTCCTTTCAGGAGGAATCAATCGTGCGCTCCAGCCCGATTTGAGCATGGAAGAGATCATCACCCTCACAAGCTAGAATTTCTAAAAATCAATGTCAAATTTCATTGCACATTCAAGGCTCCTGCTAACATTCTTCCAAAGAGAGGTTTATGCACATCATTAAATGAGACGCCGGTGTATTCACACCGCATTAAACCTGTTAAATTTCAATAAGATGCAAATATAAGCCTTTGACAAGTCTAATAAATACTTTGTTTCGTGTCCTTTCCTTTTCATAGAGCGTTCACCCCCTGTCTTGGAAAAAGGCTTCCCTGCATGCCTTTAAAATCTTAATGACAGCAAGCATGGCTCTTTTAGAATTATCCTGCAAATTAATTATATCATAATTTTCCTATAAGCAGCATAATTTCTCTCCTGCAATCATACAAATAAAAAGTAAATTCAAAAACAGGGGAGGAATACTATGCGGCGATACCGTTCCGGAAGAAAAATACACGCCAAAAAAATTCTGTCCAGATTAGCTCTCTTTACTGCGCTGTGTTTTTCTGTCTTTGTGATTGGGCACTCTCTTCCTTTTGTCAGCCAAATTGCAAGCCACGCCGCCATCATCTCCGCAGGAATTAACATGCCTGAAGGAGGCGTAAAGTTGCTCGATGCTGAACTCGAACAGTCTCAAGATGAAGATCAAGTCACAGATATGCCGGCACCGCAGGAAGTGCCTACTCAAACGCAGGAAGCATCCGAATCATCCAACAATCAACCTGAACAGATCGACACCGGCATCACACAAGAAGAAATTGATTCTTATAATCAAAACGATGGTCCCATCGTACGCAAAACCTATACACCGGGAACCACAGATGACTATATTAACATATCCGGAAATGCCTATGTGAGAAATATGACCAATTTGCCGAATGAAACGGTTGTGCAGGCCATCCACACACCACCCGCTTTTACTCTCGATAAAGGCAGTGAACCACAGGTTCTCATCATGCACACTCACACAACCGAGACCTATGAATTAGCAGCAAGAGATTTCTACGATAATCGCTATAATGCAAGAAGTCGTGATCAGAGCCGTAATGTTGTTCGGGTGGGAGATGAAATCGCTAAAAAATTAGAAGAGGCCGGCATTGGCGTAATTCACGACAAAACCGAACACGACTACCCCTCCTACAATGGCGCCTATGATCGTTCAAGAACAACCGTGCAAAATATACTAGCCCAAAATCCCAGCATCAAAGTAGTCCTAGACATTCACCGCGACGCTATTTCTGATGACAGCGGTGTTCACTATGCCCCTGTCGCAAACATCAACGGCAAAAATGCCGCACAGGTAATGATTATCTCCGGCTGCGACGACGGAACAATGAACTATCCAAACTATCTGCAAAATCTTTCTTTTGCCTCCTTGCTCCAGCAGAACCTTGAAAATGATCACCCGGGCCTAACCCGCCCTGTCTCTTTCAAATATAAATTTTATAACCAAGACTTAACCACCGGAAGTTTATTGCTGGAAGTTGGCGCTTTTGCAAACAGTCTTGAAGAAGCAATATACGCAGGACAATTAATTGGAGAGTCTTTAGTGCATACCCTGCAACAAATTACACAATGATAAATTCTACAAAAGTTTTTTATAAAAACATTTTTTCTTTTAATTCTCCTCAAATAACAGAATCTATATTGATGAACAAAAAATGATAAAGTGAGCATAATTTCCTGCAAAAAACGGAATGCTATTAAAGTGTTAAAAAATGTCGGTAAATAATAAAAGGATGAATCAAATGAATCGAAAAGAGCTTTTAACAGCTATACATGCTATGACGGTAACAATAACAGTCTTTGTGTTCTTCGGCGCTTTATTTGTTGCCATGAACAACACAGAACGAAGCATCACAGGCGAAGCCTTTGAATTGTCTGCAAACAGTGATGGTATTGTTGTGGACGTCTATGGGGATTATTATCTTGTCTCTATGGACTTATCTCCCGATTTAAGCCCTATGAATCAACTGGAAGAAATGGTCACTTCCTGCCCAGAGCCACTTTCCGGCATTCTATTTGCGCAGTCGCCTCTTTAACGCTATTGCAAATCATCTCATGGTCTCTAAAAGCGTCCAATAACTCGATGAATCAATGAAAAGGCTCTGCCAAATCTGTGGCAGAGCCTTTCTCAATTCTTTTAGCATTAAAATAATTGTCGCACCCAATTCTCTTATTTCATATTGCCATTAGCATCACAATTACTAATTTCTCCATCTTTGAAAAACAGCTTATCTGCTAAATTTATAATCTCCAGTCCTTTATTTTGTGCATAACGAACCGTATACGCAGTTCCGCCTGTTTGTTTCTTCTGATAACAGATACAATACTGACTATGATCTACTAAGTAACGATTGCGTCTGAACATGCAACCTCGCTCATAAGCATCCGTAATGTAAAGATAACCATCTGCCTGCTCTTTTATTTGCTCATAAAGAATACAATCCCTCTCTTTCCAACCCCGTGTCTGTGCATGACAGGGAAAAACGAGAAAAAGACGAATCTCAGGATAAAACCGCCGCAGCTCAAGCACAGAAATTGCCGCCAGCGTATCAAACCCCAACGCCCCGCCGGCATAAAAGTATTCGACTCCCTGTTGAATCAACAGTCGAATCTGCTCGTCTAAAGCCGTCTTTAACGCCAATTTGACCTGTTCATTCAGCATGCGATGCCCCGTAAAACAACAACCTAATTCCATAAAAAGTTGACCCTCCCTAATTTTTTTGCGAAAACCTGTTCAATTTACCAACTTAGGATATCTGCGTTATTTTATTATATCCTATTCGGACATAGAATACATATGTTGACAAATTATTTTAAGGAGAAAAGACTATGGGTATCAATTATAAGGAATTGGGTAGAAACATAAAAAAAAGACGTAAAGAATGCAATCTAACGCAAGAAATGTTAGGAGAACTGGCAAAAATAGAGCCTAGCAATATTTCTCACATAGAACGAGCAACAACAAAAGTTAGTCTCCAAAGTCTAATTTCTATTGCTAACGTCCTTGAGGTTTCATTAGATGAATTAATCTATCATGACTTAAAAAAATCTAGTCATATTATTATTGAAATTATTAACAAAGCTCTTGAGGACTGTGATGACAATGAGCTCCGTTTGCTTTCCGATTTTATAATATCTACCAAAGAAATCATTCGAAAAAATCATCTGCTCTAAATCAATATAAATTCCCTATAAACAAAATTCATCTTTGATGTTTTGTGTGTCCTAAAAGGATATATAAATTATTCTAACATATCCGAAAAGGATATACAATACTAATAAAAGGAGCATTTTATGATAAATTATATTGAACTAGGAAAAAGAATACGTAAAAAAAGAGAAAATCTAAAACTAACACAGGCTAAATTAGCCGAACTATCAAAAATTGAACCATCCAATCTCTCACATATCGAGCGAGGGGCAACCAAGGTAAGCCTACCCACTTTGGTAAAACTTGCAAACGCATTAAACACTACTTTAGATTATCTTTTATATAACAGCCTTGAAAATAATATCAATATCTCAATTGAGCAATTAAACCAACTTTTAGAAAATTGTTCTCCACAAGATCTAGCTCTAATTTTAGAAATGACAAAGACCACCAAATCAATAATCGAACAGGCTAAAAAACAGCCTAAAAATGATAGATAATAAAAACCTATCCGCTAACCTCTCTATTTTATATACACGTTTTGTGTGATTTTAAGCAATAAAAAACATCCCAAAACAGATGTTGACTTTTTCATTTATTTCGTTTATAATAATAGCAGTTGGGACTTGTGGTATTAGTCCTTGTTTGTATTGTTAAAAGAGTTTTCGACTGTAATGATAATTACAGTCTTTTTCTCTTTATGTAACAAATTTGACAAGAATTTTACCAATTTCCTCATACTACTTCACCTCCTCCCGTCCATGGATCTTTAAGATTGTTGACGGGGAGGTTTAAGTATACAAGGACTTCGTCCCAACTGCTATGTCTATTATAACAAATTCTTCTATTTTGTCAACTAAATCGACGTCTTCACACATATCGTGTGATGTTTCCGCAACAAAAAAACATCCCAAAACAGATGTTGACTTTTTCATTTATTTCGTTTATAATAATAGCAGTTGGGACTTTTGGCTTAGTCCTTGTTTATTGTATTAAAAGAGTTTTCGACTGTAATTTTGATAATTACAGTCTTTTTCTCTTTATGTAACAAATTTGACAAGAATTCTGCAAATTTCCTCATTCTCTCATCTAGTGCATACATCAAAAACAATACTGTTGCTATATATGATGCTGAACAGAGCCGCTGTTAAATCCATCTACAACCATAAAAACAATGCAATGATATCTACCTATAGTTTACACAAATCAACTATAGTTTCTTCCATAAAATTCGACAGGATGGTATAATAAATTGGAAATTATTTGAAGCTATAAAAGGTTGTGAATGTGTTCATGGATAACAAAGCTTTCCACAAACAAATTGGCATGAGGATAACGCAGCGACGAAAACAACGAAACATGACGCAAGAAGAACTCGCTGAATTAGTTGATGTGACGCCGCAAATGATTTCTTCAGCTGAATTAGGCAAAAAGGGGCTGCGCCCTGAAAATCTTTATAAAATCAGCAAAGCATTAAATGTTAGTGCCGATTATCTTCTGTCTGGCGAGGTGACAAGAACAGACGCGGCCTATCTGCAAACACGTATGAAGAACCTCACGCCAAAAAAATTTCGATGTATTGAAAAGATTATTGATAACTGCATTCAATTAAGCTTAGAGACATCAGATTAAAGGGGCCTTCATACGCATACGATATCTGTTCTACTAATAAAATAAACCCTCCAAGCAGTGCTCCTGTTTGGAGGGTTTATTTTTTTGATAGGATATTCAAATCACTTTATCTATTTTATATAATAACCTTGAAAACAAATCTTTTTAATGAATATTTTGTGAGCAAAGCACGACTTTTTCTAGCGAGCAAACAATTATCCTGTTGATGCCTATTCCTCTTTATCAACATTGTATTCTTAAGACACTCTCTCCAAAATTTTATACTATTTGTATATTTATATATAAATATTACTATTTAGCGCTATAAAATCGAATGTTCGCTGCGAAATAAATTATGTACCAAAAATGCCAGTCCGGCATTTTCAGGTCTAGATAAATTGGGATCATTCACGATAATATCAGCGGCAAGCGATCTTGTGCACTCAAGAATTTGAATGTCGTGTCCAATATCGGCGATTTTAAATTCCGGCAAGCCATGTTGCCGCTTTCCAAAAAAATCACCGGGCCCGCGCAATTGTAAATCCTTTTCTGCAATAGCAAAGCCGTCTGAGGTTTCGCAAAGCGTTTTGAGCCGCACCTTATTCTCAGGAGAAGCAAGTGAGGAAACGAGAATGCAGACGGAAGCATGTTTACCTCTGCCCACTCGTCCACGAAGTTGATGCAATTGGGAGAGACCAAACAATTCGGCATTTTCAATCATCATAATCACCGCATTGGGGACGTCTACTCCAACTTCAATAACCGTAGTGCTCACTAAAAGTTGAATTTCACCCCGTTTAAAAGCGAACATGACATTATTTTTATCCTCTGCGTTCATTTTTGAATGTAATATACCAACAGTATAATCACAGAACGGTCCTTTCTTTAACGCTTTCGCATAAGAAATTGCACCTATGCTACCTCTCTCACTGTCCTCAATATTGGGACAAACGATATACGCCTGTCTTCCTCTGTCTAAAGCGTCTCGTATATATTTTAACGCTCTGCCTCGAATAGATGAACCAATAGCATAGGTTGCAATTTTCTGTCTGCCTGCGGGCAAAGCATGAATCACAGAAATATCCAAATCGCCATACAAAATCAAAGCCAATGTCCGCGGAATGGGCGTTGCGGACATAACCATCGTGTGAGGATGATCCCCCTTTTCTGACAACTTTTCCCTTTGCGCAACGCCAAAACGGTGTTGTTCATCAGTAATCACTAAACCCAACGAAGCAAAATCTGTGCTATCCTGCACCAAAGCATGTGTGCCAACCGCTAGATCAACCTTTCCGGCCGCAAGCTGCCACTTTACAAAGTCTTTTTCCCGCCTATTCATACTGCCTGTTAAAGAAGATACGCGTAAACCAAGAGGGGTCAATAATTCCTTTAACGTCTCATAATGCTGTAAAGCCAACACCGCTGTAGGCGCCATTAATGCAGCCTGATAGCCACTCTTGCAAATAAGATAAATCATAGCGGCGGCAACCATAGTTTTTCCGGAGCCCACATCTCCTTGCACAAGACGGTTCATAGGAACTCCCCTTTTGCAATCCACAATGCATTCGTCGATCACCTGTTTTTGTGCATCTGTTAGCGTAAAGGGAAGCGCCTGCAAAAACGGAGTCAGATTTTCTTCTCTTAGCAACACATTCGTACGCAGTTTTTTTTGCTCCTTAATCATGGCAAGTCCCATCTGCCAACTCAGCAATTCTTCAAACACCAACCGGCGATGCGCCTTTTGGCGCTGCGTTTGATTTTTAGGAAAGTGAATTGCATGCAAAGCCTCGCCCAACGTCATCAAGTGATATTCTTCCCGCAGTGCAGCAGGAATCGGATCCTTTGCATTTTCCTTATCAAAAAGCAAAAGCGCTTCTTTCATGTTGGTAATAACCATGTTTGAAGTAAGCCCCTCGGTCAAAGGATAAACAGGCTGCATTCCACAGTTCTCATCAGCAGAAAGACAAACAGGAGAATTCATCTCCCTTTGCAACAAACTCCCCCCCACCTTGCCATAAAGAAGATATTCTTTCCCCTCTACAAGTTTTTCAAAAGCAAAGCGGTTATTATAAATCACAACGGTAATTTTTCCGCTCGAATCAAACGCCTGTGCTTTCATAATCATCATGCCTTTGCGCGGAGAAAAAGGTTTCTGCTTTTTTGCAATCAAGACCCTTAGCGCGGCATACTCTCCAATTTTTGCCCGAGAAATCAAAACAGGGCTGGAAAAATCCAAATAAGAACGAGGATAAAAACGCAAAAGGGCATAGGCAGTTTCGATTCCAAGCTTACGATAAAGCTCGAATCTCTTTTTGCCTACGCCACGTAGTTCTTTTAACGATATGCTACAAACATCAAACATACTCTCGCACTTCAATTCCTTTATTCTAACGAAATAATAAAGTAATAAACAGGCTGTCCTCCATGAATCAAATTAATTTCAATATGATCGCCATATTTACTCTTTATCATTTCATAAAGCGCCTCAGCCATTTCAGGGGCTACATCCTTGCCATATAAAATGGTCGCGAATTGATGATTGCTGTGATATAACCGTTTAAAAAGACGATAAGCGACCTTAACAATGTCTTTCTCCACAACGGCAATCTTCTTATTTTCAATGCCCAAAATTTCATTTTTGCGAATTCTTTTTCCATCCAGTTCAGAATCCCGTGCCGCGAAAGTCACCAATCCGGTGGTCACCTTTTCAAAGGCTTTTGTCATGCAAAGACAATTCTCCGCAGCGTCCAGAGAAGGGTCAAACGCGAGCATAGCGGAAATCCCCTCCGGAATAGAAGTCGTCTGCAAAACAAAAGTCTCTCTGTCTGCCAGACGAATCACCTGTTCAGCCGCCAAAATAATGTTTTTATTATTGGGCAGCACAAAGATTGTTTTTGCAGGAATAGATTGAACCGCCCGGAGAATATCTTCCGTGCTCGGATTCATCGTCTGCCCGCCGCTGACAACTCTATCAACACCCAATTCATCAAAGAGGTTTACAATTCCCTCGCCGTTTCCAACTGCCACAAACCCATAAAAGTTTGCCGGATCCACCGGCTGATAACTGTCATCCTTTTCGCTCTGTGTTGCCGCCCGCTTCTTGTCCTGATGTTGAATGCGCATATTATCAATTTTCATATTCATTAAATAGCCATATTTGAGTGCTTCCTCAAAGGCGTTACCCGGATGATCGGTGTGCAGATGAACTTTAATAATGTCATCGTCTTCAACGACCACGACACTGTCGCCAATAGACTCCAAATAAGCGCGCAGAGCTAAAGAATCCTTAGAGGTATTTTCTCTGCAAATCAAAAACTCAGTGCAATAGGGAAAAACAATCTCCCCCTCATAAGAAGCAGCAGGAGAACGAAGCTTTTTCTCCTCTTTCTCCTTTTTAGCAACGGGTTCCTTTCCCTCAAAAACAGTCTGCATCCCCTCAAAAACAAAAGCCAAACCTCTTCCTCCGGCATCAACAACACCGGCCTCTTTCAAAACCGGAAGCATGGTCGGCGTACGCTCCACCGTCTGCATAGCTTCCTCAACAACCTGTGCAAAAAATGACGGAAGATCCTGCGTTGAATCTGCAATCTCCGTAGCTTTGTTCGCAGCCATTCTGGCAACTGTGAGCATGGTGCCCTCTGTGGGCTTCATCACCGCTTTATATGCAGCGCTGACTCCCTCCTCAAGCGCTTGTGCCAGAGTTTCAGAAGATGCACAAGAATGTCCTTTCAAACCTTTTGAAATTCCCCGAAACAGAAGAGATAAAATAACGCCGGAGTTGCCCCGCGCCCCACGAAGCATAGCAGACGCCGCTTCATGCGACACCTGTTCCACCGTTAACTCTCCATCAAGACGCAAAAGTTGCTCGGCAGCGGCAAGCGCCGTCATCGACATATTGGTTCCCGTATCTCCATCAGGAACCGGAAAAACGTTGAGTTCATCTACCTGATTTTTATGATTTGCCATATGATGCGCACCGGAAATAATGGCGTTGCGCAATGTTTTACCGTCTAACAATCTGATTTCCCCCATCTAGCATTTAATACCATCAATAAAAACGCTCACATGAGACACCTGCTCACCTGTTGCCTCTTCTAAAGTGAAGCGCACTTTGTTCGTAATACTTTTCACTATCTCGGTTAGATTCATGCCATAGATTGCAAAAATATGAAGTTCTACTGAAAGAAGTTTTTTTGCATATTGAATGCGAATACCTCGATTCGCACCCTTGCTTCTAACAACAGCAGACGGATGTAAAAAGCTGCTTCTCTTATTTGAAATTCCAGCTACTCCAAAGCAGGAACACACAGTAGTAGCCACCAAATCCGTTAGATAGTCCTTTGTAATAACAATAGAGCCTAAGTGGTTATCCAAATGAATCATAGGCCTCTCCTTTCTTAATCGGAAATAAAACGATACTACAAGCATTAAAAAAATAAACTCAAAAACATAGCCTATTTGAACGAATCCATCAAGCATTCTTTGAAAAAACGTCGAATGCAGCCAAAAGAAACATAAGACAACAAAGAACACCCGAAATAAAACCTTCAAGATTTGTCTAATAATCATTTTCAGTGCGCAGACAATCGTTTGAATCAATCGCCCAAAAGGCAAAAAATCAGTGACAATAGACTAAACCGCCATCAAACTATTTCAAATTGAAATAACGTCACTGTCATCACGACAAACCTCGCAGTTAAAAGCTACGTTTCCAAAACATACGAACTGCTGCAAAGCAAAAAGCGACATAGATCATGTCTATCCCTTAAAATCCCGACATGTACTATTTTATGCATACATATAGAAACTGATTGAATAAAAACATATTGCGCTAAAACATTTTGTATAAAGACATTCCTACAATTTCACATAGTAAAAGTCTACATCAACAAATGCATTACCTTGAACCTTGCGCCTAAGGTATAATAGCATTATAAAGAAGCTATGATTAAATCATAACTCATAACAAAGGCAAATACGCCAATCTCCATGCAAGCACAGATAATAGCAGCATTCTTTCTTTTAATGCAAAAGCAGCATATTGCGACAAAAAACAAAAAATCCTGCTCTATGCTGCTGCACACGTCTAACAGAACATCCTCCGGCGCAACTTATATACTATGATCGCTATTATAGCATACCTATTCTTGACTTTCAATAAATAATTTCAGAATTACCACTGATCAATGTTATAAAAACAGTCAGATGCAGACGGCACGATATTGCAGTTTAGATCCTGATTTTTTACAATGATAGCGTCACGATAGCAAATGGGTACAAACGGCATTGCATCAACAAATGCAGTCACAAAATCGTCATAATTATCTTGAGAGACCAAAAGCTGTGAATAAGCGTTGTTTAATGCAGGGCTTTGAAACAAACCGGGGCTGGCAGCGCCCGTAAAAAAGGGAGATAAATCCATATTAGGATTGAGCAGAATCTCTCCAACATACATTTGATAGTTTCCCGAAGCAATTCTGGAAGAATAGGCTTTATCATCCACCTGCACGATATTCACCTTAATTCCACATAATTTGAGCATGTCAACAATCTCATTGGCAACCAACAACTTATAAGAACTGCTGGAGGGAACCATTAATTCGATTGTCACTATCTGACCATTTAATCTCCTCATGCCAAACTGATCTTTGTCTGTCAATCCGGCTTGATCGAGCAGCGCATTTGCCTTTTCCAAATCACTCTGATAAGAATTCTGCAAATCTTCATCATGAATACCCGGATAATAGGGCATCTGCACTGAGCGTCCGTTGCCGGTTAAAGCCCGTTCAACAATCTCATCTCTGTCAAGAGCCGCAGATATCGCCTGCCTAACATTTGCATTGGCCGTAACACCCGTATTCCCGTTAAGACCAATATACATAAGCTGCGGCATAGGACAAGGCATGGTGATAGCTCCCGTGCCACCCATAGTGTCCTCGGAACTTCCACGATAACACAAGCTCACCTTCCCCGTCTTGAGGCTATATTCTGTGGTTTCAAGGCTAGGCATCACAGCAAGCGTAATCACATCATAGCGCGGATTTCCTCCCCCAATATGTGCGATATTATATCGAAGCCGGTAATCATTTGAAGACATATCCAAAACATAACGTCCTGAACCAATGGCAGAATACGTTCCATCCGCAGATTTTTCCTTAACAATAGGAACATCTAAACAATAAGAAAAAAGAGAATCGGGAGATTTAAGCGAAATAATCACATCCATTCCCTTTGCGCTAACCTCTGCAATGTTGGAAAGACGCGCCGCATAATATCCACCTGCACGAGCTGCATTCAGAGAATAAACAACATCTTTGGCCGTTAACGGAGAACCGTCTGAAAAAACGATATTATTTTTTAATGTAATTCTAACCGTTGTACCATTATTTTCAATATTCTGCGCAATCACATAGTCCAGACCATAATCAGGGTTTATTTTAACCAAACCATCATAAAGAAGCGGCATGAGGGTAAGATTTGTCATGCTCACCGCAGTATACGGATTCAGGCTATCGCTGTCAGTTAAAGGCAAAGCTAATCCCTGTTCCTCTGCGTTTTGTTCAAGAGCTTGCGTAGGCTCCGCCTGTGTCGGCGTCTGATCTTGAACATCCACACTGCAAGCTGTCAAAAGGACGCAAAGAAAAATAGATAAGAAGCAAAAAAAACCTCTCTTAACCATAACCAACCTCCTCTGTATCATTCATCTAAAATATCTGCGCTATAAATCGCCAATCTGTAGTTTATTTTTGTTACTTATTCCCTCAATTTAATGATATATCTCAATAAAAGTCTCAACTGCTGATGTTGTAATAGCAGCCATGCCGGTTGCAATAATCGACTTAAAATAATATGCACGAAATACAATAAAGCGATGAATAATTAAACTATGATACTCTTTTAAATCTACTACCCAAGTAACAAAAATAGCGATAAAACTGCCGCTTCTAAATCGTATATAAAAAGTAAAAATAAACATTGATGATTCCGATTATTATGCCAAAAACAGCACCACGAATATACCTTTTTATAATAAATTACATTAAAGCACATTATAGACCAGCAAATAATCTTCATTTTTGCGTTGCGTGTTTTGTATGCATTTTTTAAGATTTTTCTAATATGCCATTTATAACCTTGTGCGATTTCCCTCTTAAAACAAAAAAGAAAACTTTCACAATCCACAAATGAAATTTTCCCAAAAATTCTATCCAACTGTTTGATTAGAATGCCAATTAACTCAAAGCTTTCAAATAGGCAAATGCGGGGGTATAAAGCTCCCCCGCATCATAATAAACTAACTAGTCTGAACAATGAAGCGAATAGCCGTGCGATCTGCTTCATGAATTTGCACATTCACAAAAGACGGAACACAAATCAAATCTATGCCGCTTGGAGCCAAATAACCTCGTGCAATTGCAATCGCTTTCACAGCCTGATTAGTTGCTCCGGCACCAACAGCCTGCACCTCTACCTCTTGTTCATCACGAAGCACGCCGGCAATTGCACCGGCAACCATGTTGGGAACAGAATGGGAAGACACCTTTAATATTTGCATAATAAACCTCCTAAGACTAAATCCAAGAAACATACATATTTTAAATGATTTTTATAATAAATGCAAGCAAAGATTTTTGCACGTCTAATCCACCATTTGTAATGCGGTAATTTCTTGGCAAACACCTGTCTTCGTTTCCAACTTTAAAAGAACCATCTGCATATGGCAAGGACCATCCTCTACGCGAAAACGGGTAGGTAGATGCGTAGTAACGCCCTGCACCACCGCTGAAGGACAAACGCCGAGAATAGAATCATAAGGACCTGTCATGCCAACATCGCTGATGAACCCTGTCTTTTCCTTTAAAATTCGCCCATCTGCCGTTTGCACGTGGGTGTGCGTCCCCAAAACCGCACTGACGCGTCCCGCCAAATAGTAGGCCATTGCTCCCTTTTCTCCCGTAGCCTCTGCATGGAAATCTACTAGAATATTCGGCGTATCTATCTGTTTGAGCACACAATCAGCTGCTTCAAAGGGGTCTCCATTCGGCGATAAATAAACCTGCCCTATGAGATTAACCACCGCAATCCGAACTGCTCCCATGTCATAAATGCAAAATCCCCTTCCATGAACGCCCTTTGGATAGTTCAATGGACGAATAATGTGCGGTTGTTCATCAAGATAGTCATAAATTTCCCTGCGGCGAAATGCATGATTTCCAAGCGTTAAAACATCCACGCCACTGTTAAACAAAAAATTGGCCGTTTTGGGAAGAAGTCCATTTCCCGCAGAAGCGTTTTCCCCATTGGCAACAACCAGTGAAATATCATATCTCGCTTTCAATTTAGGAAGCGTCCTGCGCACCATATCGCAGCCGGGGGGGCCAACAATGTCTCCAATAAATAATATATTCATATTGCATCTCCCAAAGCATTTACCACATGGATTGGTCTGCCGTCTAAAAAGGCCGCAATATTACCAATCACCTCCTGCAAAAGACGCTGTCTCGTCTCCCAAGCGCCCCATGCGGCGTGCGGCGTAACCACACAATTTTTTGCTCGCAGCAAAGGGCTGTCAGACGCAATGGGTTCCGTCTGCGCAACATCCGTTCCATAACCCGCAATTGAGCCCTCCTGCAAAGCGTTGCAAATGGCGGCTTCGTCAACAATTCGGCCACGAGCAAGGTTGATTAACAAGGCGCCTTTTTTGCAATGCACAAGCGCCGACTCTGAAAACATTCCCCTTGTTTGCGCATTCAATGGGCAATGAATCGAAATGATATCCGAATTTTTCAAAAGAGTGTTAAAATCAACAAAGCATAGATTTTGTTCCGTTTCTCCCGGCGTTCGCGTAAAAACAAGGCATTTCATACGAAAAGCTTTGGCAACGCGCGCCACTTCCCTGCCTGTTTTTCCAAATCCCACAATGCCAATGGTCTTGCCTGCAAGCGCATGAATGCCCTCAAGATAAAAGCAAAAATCCTGCTGTTGCTGCCACTTCCCCGCTTTCACAAAGGCATCGTGTTCACTCACACGGTTGTAAAAATGCAGGATGTGCGCAAAAGCCATCTGTGCAACGGCATGGGTGGAATAATCGGGAACATTCGTCACAACAATTCCCTTTTTCGCCAAATAATCCAAGTCCTCAATCACGTCCGTTCCAGTGGAAAACAGACCAACATATCGCAATTCATTGCAGGCATCCACCATCTCATTGGTAATCCGGGTTTTGTTTACCAAAACAATTTCTGCACCACGGCACCGTAAAGCCACCTCGTCCGGCATCGTGTGTGGGTAAATCTCCACCGTTCCAAAACGAAACAAGCCAGACAACGACAAATCATTGTGCAATGACATTGTTCTTCCGTCGAGGACTACAATCTTCATCTATTCCGCCTCCGAAGAAAGCTTATCAACCCCCGCTTTTAGACGGCGGAGAGATTCATCTTTTCCCAACAAAATACAAAGCTCAATGCCGCCTCCGGGCGTGAACTGCTTGCCCGAGAGCGCAACGCGAATCGGCCAAAGCACCTGTCCGTTCTTAACGCCCAACTTTTCAATCAAAGCAAACAGCGCATCATGAACACTCTCAAACGTCCAATCGTTTAGTTGCTCCAAAACCAAAACTGCCTCTTTGAGCGCAACCAGAGAATTTTCCTGATTGGTCTTCATCTTTTTATGGCAATACAACGCCGAATCATATACAGGAAGTTGATCGATAAAATCAACCTGTTCAGGAATATCCGTAAAAATCTCCGTTCTCGGCTTGAGCATATCGGCAAGATAGAGCAAGTCAATATCCTCTCTTTTGCAGACACTGCGAATATAAGGCGTTGATGCCTGAATAAATGCATCTGTTGACATTGCTCGAATATAAGCGCCGTTAATGGCTCGTAATTTTTGCGTATCAAAGATGGCAGGAGATTTTGAGATACCCGAAAGATCAAATTCCTCAATCAACTCAGGCATTGAAAAAATTTCCTCCTCGCCTTTAGGGCTCCACCCAAGCAGGGCAATATAATTCACAACAGCCTGTGGCAGATAGCCCTTTGCGATTAAGTCCTCAAAAGAAGCGTCTCCATTTCGCTTAGAAAGCTTCTCTGTTGAAGTCTTCATCACCGGGCTGCAGTGAATATACACAGGCTTATCCCAACCGAATGCCTCATACAAAAGGTTATACTTCGGTGTAGAGGAAAGATATTCGCTTCCCCGAACAACGTGAGAGATCTGCATAAGATGGTCGTCTACAACATTAGCAAAATTATAAGTAGGCATACCATCCGACTTGATGAGAATCTGATCGTCAAGCTCTGCATTATCAAATGAGATCTCTCCAAACACCTCATCCACAAAGCTTGTCTTTCCCTCTTTAGGCATCTTCTGCCGAATCACATAAGGGATACCGGCGTCAAGCTTTTTCTGAATCTCCTCCTCAGAAAGATTCCTGCAGTGTCCATCATATTTTGGCGGAATGTTAGAGGCCTTTTGCACCCGCTTTAATTCTTCCAATCTATCTTTATCGCAAAAGCAGTAATATGCATGACCGCTTTTAACAAGCTGCAAAGCATAGTCTTTAAACAACCCCATTCGCTCGCTCTGAATATACGGGCCGTAATCTCCACCCACATCCGGACCTTCATCCCAGCAAAGCCCCGCCTGGCGCAGTGTTTGATAAATTGTGTCCACCGCACCCTCAACATATCGCTCTCTGTCGGTATCCTCAATTCTCAAAATAAAATCCCCTCCATGCTTTTTCGCAATCAAAAAAGCATATAAAGCTGTACGAAGATTTCCAACATGCATATAGCCGGTTGGAGAGGGCGCAAAACGAGTACGAACCTTTTTAATCATTCAATCATCCATCCCTTATCTTTATTTAAGAAAAAATACTATTGCATTTATACTACAGTCAGAAACAACAAATGTCAAGTCCATTCTAAAGTCTTACAAGCAAGCACATAGAACAAATAGCACTTTCTAAACAATCACAGAAGCTAAGCATGTGAATCGGCGTTTTTGTTTTTGAGAATCAAAACAACAAAGAGCAAAATGGCCGCAAACAACAGCAAAACCGCTAACATGCCATAAACCCAATGAAGTCCATAAATAAAAACATCATCCCGTCCAGCCACATAATCAGAGACGCGGTAGCCAATCCTCGCGCTCATGCGATTGTAAAGCAACGTTGTGGAAAAGGTGACGCCGGCAGTCATCCCCACATTCCTCATCAAGGCGCCTAAGCTGCCCGCAAAGCCATAATGCTCCTGCGCAACGCTTGACATCAGCAAGGTGTTGTTCAAAGGCTGAACTGCCGCATTCCCAATAGCAGCCACAAATAGAATAACAATAATCATCCATATCGGAGTGGTTGTGTTCAATAGCAGCGCCATTGCTGTGCCCACTGTAAAAAGCAAAAAACAGCATGGAAGCAAATGCCGATAACCCCATCTGTCACAGAGTGCGCCGCTCAAAGGTCCGACCACTGCCATTGTTAAAGGGCTGACGGTGAGTAAAAATCCGGCCAATAAAGTCGAAAATTTCATCGCATCCTGCAAATAAAACGGAAGAATAATATTCACACTGCCAATGCAAATAAAGCCGATAAACATGCTCACCAAATTAACTGTAAATGCGGCATTCTTAAAGACAGAAAGCTCAACCAAAGGATTGTCCGATTTTTTCTCCACCCAAACAAAAAGCACCAACAGTGCCACACCAACGAGAATGAGAATTACCAAAAAAACATTCCTTTGGTTCTGCAACAAAGTCAATGGGCAGAAAATGAAAAGGATGGAAAGAAGCATGAGCACGCTGCCGGGTAAGTCTAATGCTTGCCGTTCCACACTGCTGCGATTTGGGAGGGTTTTAAGCCCCAAAAGAAACGCTGCCACACCAATTGGAATGTTGATGAGAAAAATGGTTTGCCAATTAAACAGTGAAATAATCACTCCGCCCGCTGTCGGTCCTATCATCGTTCCCAACGCGACCGACGCGCTAATTCCCCCCAACGCTCTGCCGCGCTCCTCCTTAGGAAACGCTTCAGAAATGATTCCCTGATTGGTGGCAAGCGCTGCAGAACCACCGATTCCCTGAACCACGCGGGAAATAATCAAAAAGCTCAAATTAGACGATAGGCTACTCAACAGAGAACCCAAAGAAAATAATAAGACACCCATTTGAAAAAAACGCGCCTTGCCAAACATGTCGCCTAACTTTCCAAACAGCAACACAGTTGCGCTCACCACTATGAGATAGCTTGTAACCACCCATTCAACTCCACTCATCGTGGTATGTAAATCGCTCGCCATGGTGGGCAGAGCGACATTGACAATGCTTCCATCAAGCGTCACCATAAAAGTAATGATCAGCACCGTGACGAGCACGCTGAATCTTTTTCTCTTATTCGTCAAAAACATCCCTTCTTTGCAGGTATTCTAAATAATATAGTACCATGAACATTTTGGATTTGCAAGAAAAAAGGATGGCGTGTTTAAACGCTATTGTGGTGAAGAAGCTTGATATTCTGTGATCAAATCAGCAATTTCAGCAAAGACAGGACCAGCATCTGCTGAACCGGAGGTTCCTCCTTCAACTAAAACTGTCACAATATATTCCGGTTCATCAGCCGGAAAGAAACCTGTG
Source organism: uncultured Oscillospiraceae bacterium (assembly GCA_934438055.1). GTDB lineage: Bacteria > Bacillota > Clostridia > Oscillospirales > Ruminococcaceae > CAKSAY01. The sequence goes on from CAKSAY010000002.1 coordinate 44,476, forward strand.
TACCACACCTGATAAATCTCCGAGCCGTCCGCAGCAAACTTCCCCGTCTGCGCTGTTGCCGACTTCCCCCCGGCAGTTGTTCTCTTAGGGTGAAAAGACGCGTCAGGCTGATTGGCAATGCATTGCGCAAGCATTTCCTGTAGTTCAAACGCCGTCTCTTCTGACATCACCTGAATAGGAGCAGGAATCGAAGCCGGTGCATCAATGGTTCTGCCGTCAGAAGACGTGCCCTGCACTAAACTCGGCGCAATAGATTGCCCATGATTGCAAACCGATAAAAGAAGTTCGCTAACCTGAAGAGGGGTTGCTGTTAAATCTCCTTGTCCAAAAGAAAAATTTGCAACATCACCAGGGTTTTGCAGTTCATCCATGCTGGGAAAATAGCCTTTTGAAGATGTGATGCCATCTGCCAAAGTAAACGATTTACCAAACCCCATGTCAGAAGCAACCTTGCGAACTTTGTCCGCCCCTGTTTCCAACCCTAAACTGATAAAATAGGGATTACAGGACTCCTGCAAAGCCTGCTGCATATTTAAAACGCCATGGCCTGCATGATTGTGGCAATGAAAAACTTGCCCGGCAACCTCAATGCTGCCCGTGCAGTTAAATGTCCTCTCAGGGGTGCATCCATTGTCTAACGCCGCAGCAGCTGTTGCAATTTTAAATGTAGAACCCACATTAAAAGCTTGCAGCGCTCGATTGTTCATAGGGGTGTTAACTTCATCGTTCATGCTCGCAGCCGGATTATTTTGTGAAAAGGAAGGAAAACTTGCAGAGGCGACAATCTCAGCCGTCTGCGCGTCTAAAACAACAACAGCGCCTCTGTCAATATATTTTTCACCAACATGCTCCACAATGTCCTGTATTCCTTTGTCTAAGGTGAGCACAACACCCGCCTGCGAACTTCCTGTTGAAGATGTGGTAACACCGCTTCCCTTTAAATAGTCACCCACACCATTGACCGTGCAGGTTGCTAAAGTCTTTTCACCATTCTCATCTAAATAATCATTATAAGATGCTTCAATGCCCGTAACTCCCTCACCGTCCCCATCTAAATATCCAATGATGTGGGGAGCAAGACTATTGTCAGTATATCGTTTGGGAACCTCAAAAACTTGAATGTTTTCATTATTGCTGTAAGGACTGTTTACATCGACTACAAACGGTTTGCCTGTTTGAAATTTCTCCGCCAATTCCTCTCTATCTAAAGAATCATTGAGAGAAAGTAAATCGTCAATACAAGCAGGATCCGGCAAAACGACTGCCCGATAGGCAGTGCCTTGATTGACAAAACTGTTAAAATTTCTATCATAAATCTCAGCTCTTGAGGCACTAAGCGTTAAGGTATAGTCGCTTTGCGTAGCGGCAGTTTGTACCAATTCCGGCGAAGTCGCTAAATAAACAACCCGAATCATTAACAGAGCAAAAAGAACAAATAAAAATGTAAGAAATCCCGCCATTCTCTTTTCCATGCACTCACCTCCACAATTTTATTTTTGGCCTATATTTCCCAAAACATACACATCAAATCTTCCAAATGCAGTAGTTTTTTGAAAACAATTTAAAGATACTGATTTAAATACAAATTACCTTTCAATTCTCGTTTTTGAATAGCATCTTGCTATTTTGACAAATTGTTGTATAATAAATTTAATGAGATATTGTTTCCCTTAATAGAAAAAACTGTACTATATGCAGCTACACTACTATACAACAGAGTATCAATTGCAAAAAGAACAAAGGGTCAATCTATTCATCTGCTCTAAGCGAGTGTCTGTGCAAATGCCAAAACGAAATTCCATTTCCAAAGCAAAAACAACCTTGACTATGACTTTATTATGCACAGCATTGCGTCAGATGAACAGTGTATTCTTTCCGCTTAAAGGGCAGATAAGACATCCCACTCGCTTTTACACACATATTGTTATTCCATACACAAGCGAGAATGCTTTTCCATTTTAGAAAGGAAATATTAACTGCGGCAAAACAGTGAAGAAAGGAAATCATTATGAACCATCAAACCATTTTAGTCATTGACTTTGGCGGTCAATATAATCAGCTAATTGCCCGTCGAGTAAGAGAATGCGGAGTTTATTGCGAAGTCCACCCCTACACAAAAGCTGTAGAAAAACTCAAAGAGCTTTCCCCCAGCGGCATTATATTTACGGGAGGACCCAACAGCGTTTATGCAGAAAATTCGCCTAGTCTTCCAAAAGAAATTTTTTCATGCAACATCCCCATCTTGGGCATCTGCTACGGGGCTCAACTCATGGCACAGTTGTGCGGAGGCGAAGTCCAAAGTGCAGCCAAGAATGAATATGGTATGACACAGACAGAGCTTAACACTTCATCCCTTCTGTTTAGCGGCATGAAAAAAACTGTGACTACCTGGATGAGTCACACCGATTATATTTCTACGCTTCCCGAGGGATTTGTTGTAACCGCAAAAGCGCCGCAATGTCCTGTTGCCGCAATGGAAAATCAAGAAAGAGGGCTTTATGCTCTACAATTTCATCCTGAGGTGTCACACACACAATATGGCGTCAAAATGCTCCGCAATTTTTTATATGAAGTTTGTCATTGCACCGGTGATTGGAGCATGCAGGATTATGCCAATACTGCAATTGAACAGATTCGAAATCAGGTAAAAGATGGTAAGGTGCTGCTCGCGCTCTCAGGTGGAGTAGACTCCTCTGTCTTGGCGGCGCTCCTGTCAAAAGCAATTGGGCGACAACTCACTTGTGTGTTTGTTGATCATGGTCTCTTGAGAAAAAATGAAGCAGATGAAGTTGAAACCGCCTTTGTTGATAAAGACCTAAATTTTAAACGGATTGATGCATCAAAACAGTTCTTAGAAAAATTGACAGGGGTAACCGAACCTGAAAGAAAACGAAAAATCATCGGAGAAGAATTCATCCGTGTGTTTGAAGCAATAGGAAAAGAAATTGGAGAGGTTGACTTTCTTGCACAGGGCACCATCTACCCTGATGTGATTGAATCCGGATTAGGTGATTCTGCTACAATTAAAAGCCACCATAATGTAGGAGGACTTCCCTCTGTTGTTGACTTTAAAGAACTTGTTGAGCCCCTGCGTCTTCTTTTTAAGGATGAAGTGAGAGAGCTGGGAATGAAACTTGGTCTTCCTGAATCCATCGTCTTTAGGCAGCCCTTTCCGGGGCCCGGTCTTGCTCTGCGTGTGATCGGAGAAATCACGCCTGAAAAGCTGCATATTGTGCGTGAGGCGGATTCTATCTTCCGTGAAGAAATCGCAGATGCCGGTCTTGATAGAGAGATACATCAATATTTCGCTGTCCTTACATCTATGCGATCCGTAGGTGTTATGGGCGACGGCAGAACCTATGACTATACACTTGCCCTGCGCGGCGTGACAACAACAGACTTTATGACGGCAGATTTTGCACGAATCCCCTATGAACTTCTCGCAAAAATCTCCAACAGAATCGTCAACGAGGTAAATTCTGTTAATCGTATCGTTTACGATATTACTACCAAACCTCCTGCAACTATCGAGTGGGAATAATTTCATATCCAAGAAAAAACCAGTAAACAAAAACCTTGCACCGCTTTGACGCCCTCTGTGGCAACAACATGGCAACGTTATTTAAATAATTATAAAAGTAAAGAACTATCAGACTTGCACAGGTCCGTAAAAAACGGACAATAGAAAAAAGAGATATTGGAGTTAAGAAAGCAAGAAAAAAACAAAAGAGAAATATGTGAGAAATATGATTTTTCAATGAAGCAATTAACCAATTTTATAACGCGATATAATACAAAACAAAAAAAGCCCGAAGCAGAAATAGCAATAAAGTGCAAGGGCAGACCACCAAGGGATGATGTAGTAAGCGAACAGGATAAAATTGCTGAACTAAAATATATATTTGCTCGCAAACAAGCAAAAATAAAGTCATTGGAAATGGAAGATGAACTGATGCAGGATTTTCTCTCGCTCACCGAAAGGAAGAGAGAACAAGCATAAAATATATGCTAATTTAACGTCACAAAGATACTCAATTAGCAAAATGTGTCGGTTCGTTGGCATATCTCGCAGTGGATACTACGGATATGTGTCGCAAATGGATATATCTACACGGGATTTGCCGCTTGCAGAGAAGATTCGGGAGTGTCAGCAAGAGTACGGCAAAACCTACGGTACATATATGACCTTAAAGCAAGGTATTTACCGTAATCCTAAAATAGTACTGCAAATTATGCACAAATATGAATTGTTATCTGTAACCAGAAGAAAGAAATACCGCAATTATAGTAATTGTCTTCATTGTTATGATAAGTTGTTAGACCAAAGTTTTAATGCTGACAGACCAAATCAAAAATGACTGACAGATATTTCATATATCAAGACGTCACAAGGAACATTGTACCTTTCGATCATCAGAGATTTGTACGATAATAGTATTGTTAACTACAAAACCGTCACCAAGCAAAATGTAAATCTTGTTTTAAATTCTATCAGAGCAGCAAAGAAAAAAGAGAAAGTCACTGCACAGCTACAACTCCACAGTGCCCAAAGCTTTCAACATATCTCACACGGATATTTTAAGCTAACGCAAGAATGCAACATTACGCTTTCAATCTCAAGACGTGGAAATCCATATGATAACGCTTTAGCTGAAAGCAGAATGTATTTATCGCACCAAGCTAAAATTCTATGAGCAAGCTCGCCTCCTCATAGATAACTGCATTTACTTTTTATAACAGCCAAAGATTCAGCTCAAAACAAAACTGACTCCGCTTGAAAAACGAAGCCGGTATGTTGCCTAAAATTTTATTTCAACTGCCATACATGCCTTTTTCTACTGTCTGCACAATTTGGGACAGTTCAACTTTTGGCGTCTGATACATCTTTTGGTTTTTAAAAACATTCGTTCATCCAACTAGTCTTTTGAATGATTCCTCGTCAACATATCAATAGCTTCATCCTGTATTGTAACAAAGAAAACATCTTTTCCCCTATTGCTCTCATAGATGAAGTCTTTTAGCGGTTTGCTTGTATAATGCGAATAATCGCCATAAATGGAAATACGTCCGCCATAGTTGATAAACTTCTGTAATATCTCCCCTGCAAGTCCGGTGCTGAGAATAGAAAAACCTTCTGCAATAAGCTGTTTGGAAACTACAATATTTTCCGTCCCCACATCATACTTAGCGCTCATGAGCAAATCAATCGCAGAGTGAACATTCATAATCACTTTATTATCGCTCTTTGCTAATGCACAAAGAATACCATTATTTTCAACTTTGATCAAATGCATATATTGTGTCCTTTCTGTGTTTAATCGTCTCTCATTTTGTCTTTAAAGACCCAAACATTATATCGTCTAAGTATCTGCAACCAAATGTTTGCCTATTGCTGTGTAGCCTTGTACTTAGAATCGTTATAACGCCGCCCTTAGCTGTGGATAGGAACATATGGTTAAAGGCATTTTTTGTCGCTATTTTTTTGAAGGAGTTTTTTTCTTTGGTGCAGGAAGTTCATCATACATAAAAAGAAACAGCTCGCAGAGAAATCTCCTATTGTAAATGTTATCAACCAAGAGCATTTCTTTTGCTCCCTCATAGGGTAATTCGTAGGTTGCTGTCGGCATAAGAGAAATTGCAGATACAATGGGTTTTACAAACAAACGGTCATCATAAATACCGCCAACGATTTTATCACGAAAACAGATAATATACTCGCCCATCATTGCCCGACAGGAAATACCGTCTAAATCCGATAGTTGCTCTAATATAAAGGATAAATACTCTTTACTTGAAGTCATAATACGCCTGCTTTCAATCATCGGTTTTGAGTTTGTCCCTAAATGCTCCAAGCAATGTGTCATTCAATTTTTGTGATAGAGCTTTCGTCCATTGTTGTATGGTATAAACTGCGGATAGCGGTAACGCCGGTTATCGTATTCTTCCCTGCTGATTTTTTCAAAAAACTTGTCCACCTGTTCTCTCCAAACGGAAAGCATTTTGAACAACTCGGCAGTGTCTTTATCTTTGTCCTTGTTGACCTTCAGTCAAACCTCTCCATTTGCTTCGCTAACGGTCAAATCGGTAAACATCTCCAAGGATGAATAAGGTTTGCATAAGCCCGATATAGTTTGTCAATGTCAGAAACATTAAGGACCTGTGGCGCAATATCGATCGCCTGCAGAAATACCACGATAATCTCCCCTTACAGCTTTCATGAATCTGTGTTATACTACACCAAACACACATCCGCACTCTATTCTCAAAGCCCTACTATTTCAAGATATTTCTACATCGCTCCTCGTAGAAATCTAAAAATATATCCTATCATCAATTGCCATCGTATTCTTTCACTACTTGGTCATATATCCGGCAAGTATCTTATTTTTCTCTAAAATTCTCATCTTTTTTCCAACCTAAAAAAGGTCTCTAATCAACGCTGCCAATAATAATCATAAGTATTAACAATGTTAAAGCAAATCACAAAAAATAGTTTTGAGCCATTTTGTCATTCTACTGAACATGATAAAACCGATTCCCCTAAGTAATATGATAGTAGCATAATTGTCTTGATCGATAGATAGCATTTCGCATAACGTCTAAAAAACTATAATGTCACTGCTATCAACCTTCCTATTATTCGACAATAAAACGCATAATACCTCTTGAAATAAAACAACATCTCGCAAAATGCTGTGTTTCAAAACGCCTATCCCTTTTTGGACAACCACATAGCACCTTACAAAAACGGATTGTATTATACCACTTCTATGGGTGGAAAAATTTTCAGTTTTAGGCTATAATGATAAAATAGGTAAAACAAATCGCTGCAAGGATTAAAACGAAAATAAAGACAAACAATCTGCAGACTCAAATATAGAAATCTTTCTTTAAAATTTCGGAATCTAAAGAACGGACATTTCCTGTGCAATAGTTTAGTCTTTCAGAAGAAATCGTGTGGCAAATTTTTCGTCTCTTCAAACTACAGAAGCAAATAATGCGACATTCGACATTGAATGATATGTATTTTATAATCGGCTATCAAACTATCTCTAAAAAATAAATCGCAGGCTCAAAGGCGCATTAGGGTTGACTTCCATATCTGTATCCGGTAAAATTTCCATTCCCGCTATTGTGCGGTCTAAAACAAAAACATTATTGCCTGTGAAAGAAAGTCCTCCACTAATCACCATTTCTATAGCAGCAAGCTATCCATTATTTGCAGATAAAAATGAAACTTTTAATGCCCTATACAAAACTATGCTTATGATGAATCCAAACTAGCTCTTTCAAATGAGATCTGGAGGTATCATGAAATGATGCAGTATACAACGACCTATTCCTCTCCGCTTGGAGAGATACTGCTTGCAGGCAACAATGTAGGTCTAACCGGGTTATGGTTTGAATCAAATCAATATTATCCGGAAAACCTTGATTTTAAACACAAACAAAAAAATCTGCCTGTGTTTGCGCTGGTAAAAAAATGGCTGGATATTTATTTTTCCGGCAAAGAGCCTGACTTTATGCCGCCTATCCATATGATTGGCTCTACATTTGAATTGTCTGTTTGGAAAATTCTACAAAAGATTTCTTATGGAAAAACAACAACCTATGGTGAAATTGCAAAACACATTGCAATCGAAAGAAAACTTGCCGGAATGTCTGCACAAGCTGTAGGCAGAGCCGTTGGGCATAATGCAATATCCATTATCATCCCCTGTCACAGAGTTGTTGGAAAAAATGGAAGTTTAACAGGCTATGCCGGCGGCATTGATAAAAAAAGAGCCTTATTAACATTGGAAGGAGTGAATATGACAAGGCTTTTTGTTCCGACTAAAGGAACAGCCTTATAATATTATGAAACGCATCTTAGAACAAGATTTAATCTATCAAATACTTTCTGTAGTCGGGGAAATTCCACTAGGTTATGTTGCCACCTATGGGCAAATTGCAAAGCTAATTGGCAGAGATAAAAATGCAAGGCTTGTTGGTAAAGCACTCAGTGTCGCACAATACTACGGAGATTACCCCTGTCATAGAGTCGTCAATCATGCAGGCAGGCTTGCTCCCGGATGGCAACAACAAAAAGAGTTGCTCCAACAAGAAGGCATACCATTCATAAACGAAAACAGAGTTGATTTGAAAAAGTGTTTGTGGAATTGCTGAGCACAACGGAAATTTTCGAGGTGATTTGCGTAACACATCATTATGTGCCTAAAGTTGTTCATTGTCTTCTAAAATAAAATGCAGCAATAGAATTTGACTTTGGCTGGAACCGCATAAATCTCCTCTTGAACAAAAGACTCCCAAGCGCATTGCTATACATGTCTGTGAAAAATATAGATAAGCATCTCCATAGATGAACAAGATAGTAGATCAACATATGAAAAAGTATGAATTTTCTTCCATCACAGCAATCATAGTATGGTTTGCTCCAAATTTGTCTCAAAAATATGCTACAGCAAAAATGTCCTATCTGTGAGAATTATAAACTCAATGCAATTCACTAACCATTCTGTTAGAAAGCGATTCTAAAGTCTTGCAAAAAGTTCCCTATCTACAGGCATATCCGTAGACAGGGAGACCAATATAGAAAAATCGCATTATAACCATCTAATGCGAAATCACAAATATGTTTCTATGTAGATAGGCCGTCATCAGAACGGCTGTCATGGCCGGAAAGCGAGGCTGTCCACAGCGAAATATAGTGAAAATCTGAAAGATAGAAGCCAAATATTCTATAATAAAAATAAATCTCTTAAATAACAATCAAAACTGTTTTACTAAAACTTGAAGCCTTGGAAACAGTTGCTTTTTTTGTATAACTATGAGATAATTGGGAGAATGCTTCTTTTTATAACAATCTAAAGGTGCTAAATCCCCTATGGTTACCGCGTCTGCAAAAAACAAACTGATTGCATCTGCCATTTAGAATAATTGGGTGAGATAAACCGTTCTTGGTTGTCTTATGCCACTAAAGATAGGTCGTCTTCACAATACCTCTCTTAATGATATTAGAAAAGATTTATCATTCACTAAAAGCATAGATTCATGCTATGCGCTAAACGTCTATGCTTTATAAACATAAATAAAATTTTGCAAATCGCCTAAAAGCCACGTTAAACAAAGAAACAAAGAATAAATTAAAGTGATTTTGATATGAAGATAAGACATTGTTCGTTAAATCTCACCCAAAAACGACAATTGATACGTAACATCAACCTTTTAGATATTCTAAAATAAAAAGGCTTTTGCGTAACGAATCTTGATTAATCCGGAGGAAAATGGAAAAATTCATATGGTTATTCACCCGTCTGTAAAAAAACAACAAATAAATAAAGAACATAGCAACAGAAAGACGAAAAGAATCTATATAGAGGTGCTTCGCATTATAGCAGCCTTTTTGGTCATTGTAAATCACACTGTTAACACTATATTTCTGAATATACCCATTTCAACAACATGGTATGTCTCTGTTGCTTGTCTCTATATAAGCAAAATTGCTGTACCAATCTTTTTGATGATATCCGGCGCATTGTTGTTGAGCAAAAGAGATACACCTAAAAAGTATCTTACCCGTATTATACGCTGTGTCATCATGATTGTATTGTTCACTATTATCAATTTTGCATATATTTATCGTGGACAGGATGTAAGTTTCTCTCTTTTTTTAGATTCTCTGTTTGGCTGTGTCACTAGCGCCTATTGGTATCTGTATCTATATTTGGGAATTCTAATTATGCTTCCCATTCTACAAAAGCTCGCACAGGCGCTATTAAAAAAAGAAATGCAGCTGTTTTTGGTGATTTCTCTTGTTATCGGCGGCGGCATTCCATTGTTGACTGTTTTTACAGGTCTTGCAGTGTATCCAAAATTTTTATCTGTTTTATTTAGTCCCTATCTCGGAATTATGTTTTTGGGATATTACATTGAAAAATATGTAACGATTACAAAGAGCAAAGCTTGGGTGTCGTCCCTTATTTTTTCGGCTTCCATTCTTCTACAAGTTTTATTAACGAGATACCTATATACGTTAGATCAAAATAATTTTATGCAATTAGATGACTGCACGTTTTTAACAATAACTCTGAGTGCCGCATGCATATATATGTCTGTTAAATACATATTTACTTCAATAAATATATCGCCAACTCTCTGCAAAATTATTAGCTATGTTGGCGGACTGACCCTTGGCATCTATCTTTGGGGAGATATGTTTATAAGAATTTTAGGTCCTATGTATGAACACCTAAAATCGCAAATGTATATTATGGTCGCTGTGCTTATTTTTCAAATCTGTATCTATCTATGCGGTGCGGTGTGCACGGCAGTTATGAAACTGATTCCCTATATAAAAAAGCTGCTATAGCAGCACACATAACCTCTCAGGACTGTTCAAAACAACCAAGGCTTTTGAAGAAAGGCAATTGTGCCGTCTAATGTCTCTCTCAGCTGGCACATAGCGGAGGCAACTAAAAGAATTTGTCCCAAAACAGCTATATAACAATACAAGAATATAATCCATAACCATCCACTTTTTATAGACAAAAATGAAATCAATTACAAAAGGAGTAGAAAAAATGAGTGATTCTAATATAAAGCATATCGTTTTTCACAGCGCTCTCCTCAACAAATCTATGGGAATAAATGTGTATCTACCACCGGCATATGAAGAGCATAAAAATCCTCTTCCGGTGTTGTATTTCCTCCATGGAAGAAGCGGCAATGAAAATATTCTGTTTGATCTAAACATTCATCTTAAGGCTGACGAAATGATAGCACAACAGAAAATAAATCCGCTCATCATTGTTTGCCCTAGAATAGAAAATAGCAGAGGCATTAATTCATCCCCACTATGCAAAGAAATTGTATCCTCAACAGATACTGTGATAAATATCGGAATGTATGAAGACTATTTTATCAAAGAGGTTGTGCCGCTAATCGATAAACAATTCAATACTATCTGCACAAAAAGCGGACGGTATATTGGTGGGGTTTCAGCAGGAGGCTATGCAGCATTGCATTTTGCTTTCCGGCATCAAGAACTGTTCTGCAAAGTGGGAGGTCATATGCCTTCCATAGAACTAGGTTTGGAACAAGAGGATGCTCCATATTTTCCAAATATGTCTATATGGGAAAAATACGACCCTGTAACAATTGCTAGAACTACAAATCTTTCTAAAGAGCTGAGCGTATATCTTGACGCCGGAGATCAAGATGAAGGTCATTTTTATGAGGGTTGTAAAATCCTGCAAAACATTCTAGAAGAAAAAGGAGTTACATCTCAAAATCATCTGTTTCAAGGACATCATGATGCGATGTATATATCATCTCATTTAGAAAAATATCTAGAATTCTATAATGCATAGGTTTGCTTAATTGTTATCGTCCACCGCTGTTCAACAAAGCGCTGCGAATAACAGACGGAGTCGCTTTCGTTCTATTACTATGCCCGCCCGAAAAAGTTAAGAGGAGGTTCTATGAAAATTTCCAATAAACAAATCTATCCCCGAGCAGGAGATACGCAAACTATCTATCTAAAAAACGTAATCAAAAATCCTAATATAACAGTGGGCGATTTTACAATGTATAACGACTTCGTAAATGATCCAACCCTGTTTGAAAAAAACAATGTATTATATCATTATCCAATCAATAATGACAAACTGAAAATTGGAAAATTCTGTTCTATCGCCTGTGGTGCAAAATTTCTTTTTAACAGCGCCAATCATACACTATCTTCCCTATCCACCTATCCCTTTCCCCTATTTTATGAGGAATGGGGATTGAAATCTAAAGATATAACAAAGGCATGGGAGAACAAAGGAGATATCATCATCGGCAACGACGTATGGATTGGTTATCAGGCCGTTATCTTAGCCGGCGTCTCCGTTGGAGACGGCGCTATTATTGGAACCCGTGCAGTTGTCACAAAAGACGTCCCACCGTATACAATTGTTGGAGGCGTCCCTGCAAAACAAATAAAACAGCGCTTTTCAAAGGATACGATTACAGCGCTGTTACAAATACAATGGTGGAACTGGCCAAAAGAAAAAATTATGAAATCTATAGATGCAATACAAACCGGAGATATAGAAATTCTTAAAAAATCCACCTAAATCGTAGATAGACAACATCAGTGTCTTCTTAGCGAGCAGAAAGACGATGCAAAACCTCAAATCCCTTTGAACTCGCTATTACAATCGTTGCAGCTAGTGATCTAAATTAGAGCTAAAATTTCCAGTATGATAAACTCGCGCTTATCAAATACTATTTGCATACTTTTATTGCAGTAATTATTTTATAAAAAGACGACCATCAAATGCATAGATTGTCGCATTAACACAAAATAGGAAGTACTGTATAATGAATAAAGCAGTTGGGACGCAGTCCTTGTGATAAACCTCCCCGTCTATACCTTTCATCTTTGGGGTGGGAGGAGGTGATATCATGAGAGATGTTTTCGTAGCTTGCTTGCGAAAGTTGTTATATAAAAGAGAAAAGACCATAACAATCAACGTTATAGTCTGTGACTCATTGAATATAACAAATCATCGCAAGGACTAAACGAAACGTCCCAACTGCTTTTATTATAACGAAAAAATAGGAAAAGTCAATTGTTACTTTAAACACTAGTGCTTTAAGAAAAGTTGATCGCTGAATGTTATATTGTGCTTAATTATTTTGACAAATTTCCAGCATTATTTTTGCACCTAAATAAAAACCATCTATAAATGTAGTACAATTCTCAAGCATAGAAAGACGATATTGAGTGTCTATAGCGTGCTCTAACCTTTCAGCTAGTATGGAATTTGACATTCGTAATCTTCTCATCATTTCATTATGAGTATATCCCAACTCCTGCGTAAGTTTATAGTACTGTTTGTCTCCGGGAAAACAGTCGTCCGCCGGACAAATGTTTCCATGATACAATTCTTCTAATACACTTTTCATAACGTAATCTCCTTAAAAATATATTGGCTGTATTTTTATTATACCAATATATTCAGAAAGGTTTTGACATTCACTGAATGCCTATATAAAAATATTTTGTAAACAAATCGATATGCTATTGATACTCTATCCATTTCATTTTAAGTATATTCTTCACATGAAGCTAATCAAAAAGGTCAAAATAAAACCGCAGGCTTTTTGCCTGCGGTTTTTTTGAAAAATCATATTCATCTTTTTGAGACTTGTGTTTAGCGTCAACCACATCTGTGCTGTGAGAATCCGCAAAAACAAAGAATTATCGTTTAGAAAACTGCGGTGCACGACGTGCCGCTTTAAGACCGTATTTCTTTCTCTCTTTCATTCTTGGATCTCTTGTCAAGAAACCGGCTCTTTTCAAAGCTGGACGCAATTCAGGATTATAAAGCAGCAAAGCACGGGAAATTCCATGACGAATGGCGCCTGCCTGACCGGTCACGCCGCCGCCACCTACATTACACACAATGTCGAATTTGCCGTTAAGCTCTGTTAACTCCAACGGCTGACGAACGATGAGTTTCAATGTTTCCAGCCCAAAATAGTCGTCAATATCACGGCCGTTAATGGTGAACTTTCCGCTTCCTTCATAAAGTCTTACGCGGGCAACAGAGCTTTTTCTTCTGCCCGTCCCATAAAAATAGGGTTTCGTTTCATACATACTAATTGCCTCCCTCTCTTAAAAAGTACAATCTTCCGGTTGTTGTGCCTGATGCGAATGTTCAGCCCCCGGGAAAGTTCTAAGACGGGTTGCCATCTTTCTTCCTAAGCGATTGTGGGGAAGCATTCCGGTCACAGCATAAGTCATAGCTTTTTCAGGATTCTCTTTCATGAGCTTGTCATATTTAATTTCCTTAATTCCGCCAATCCAACCTGTGTGCCAATAATGCGTTTTATCGTGCAGTTTATTGCCTGTTAAAACAGCGTCTTTGCAGTTGATAATGATCACATGATCGCCGCAATCAACGTGCGGTGTAAAGATAGGTTTATGTTTACCACGTAAAATAGAGGCAGCTTTTGCTGCAACACGACCCAGCGGTTTGCCGGCTGCATCGATAACATACCATTTACGAACAATTTCGGCTGGTTTTGCCATGGTAGTAGACATATTCGTTCCTCCTAAGTTTTATTTTCAATGATTACTCTATTTATTATAACAGCAAAGCGAAAATTGTCAAGCAAAATTTCAGAAAAATTCAAGCAATTTTAGAATAACTCTTTCATAATCGTTTATACTCATATATTCTTTCATTTACTCATTTTTAATTTTCGTTTATTGCGGCTTTTATATTATAGAGGATAAATGCCCGTGCGCACCATATCATTGCATTCCGGAGGATGTAGAATGTATTAGTTGATTATTTTTTATTCTTGTTGTTTTCAAAGCTAATGTGTTCCAGGGCATAATCTACGCATTGATTAATAAACTCATTTCGACTGATATCAAATTTTCCTGCTAGTCCATCAATTCTAGCTAATTTTTCTATAGCTATACGAACGGATATCACTAATTTATCATTATTATAAGCTTTTTTAGCTGGTTGAAATAGTTCCATTTAATCACGACCTTTCGTATGTATTATAGTATTTTTTAGAATGCATTAATATATTCAAAATTAAGAATATAAATATTGAATACAAATTAAAAATACCAAAATGATTACACAAAAAATATTTATGAAATTGCATAACCTTTGAATGTTAAAAACATACAGAAAGATCATTAACAGAAAAAGTGGCAAATGCGCCACACAATATGGTCAGTCTTAATAGAATGGACTGAATTGAATTATGCAGTATCGCTATCTTTTTTGAAAACAATATGATCTAGAGCATAATCTATACATTGATTAATAAATTCATTTCTACTAATATCAAAATTTCCTGCCAGTTCATCAATTCTAGTTAATTTTTCAGTACTAATACGAACAGATACAACTATTTTATCATTATTATGAGCCTTTTTAATTGGTTGAAATGGTTTCATTCAATCACAACCTTTCATATGTATTATAGTGCTTTTTTAAATACATTAATATATTCAAAATATTGATTACAAATAGTGAAAGTGATAGAATAATACCATTAAATATGTTTTCTCACCAATGAGAGCAAATCATTAGCATTATATTTCTATATCAAAGCAATGTGCATTCAAACAACAAAGCGCAAGACAGCAAAAATATGATAAAAATCAAATGTTTTTGGAGGATTATTGATGCAAGTTGCAATTATAGGATCGAGAACCTTACAGGTGAATAACCTAGAAGATTATTTGCCAAAAGGCGTAACAGCTATCATCAGCGGCGGCGCAAAGGGCATTGACCAATGCGCGGCCAAATATGCAAAAGAGCATGGGATTAAACTCATTGAGTATTACCCTGACTATGCGCGTTATGGGAGGAGCGCTCCGCTGCAAAGAAACAAGCGCATTGTAGAAGTTTGCGATATGGTTTTAGCCTTTTGGGATAAATCCAGCAAAGGAACAAAGTTCACCATTGATTATGCCACAAAGATGGGAAAGAGGGTTTGTCTTATCGACATGTAAATAAGTATCCCCCGGCAAAGCCGGGGGTTTTTCATAGACGGGTATAATCCTTTGTTACGAGCCACGCATCACGTTGCGTTGGTACGACCTGACACTTGCGTAGAGTTTGTTACTTGCTGCTCGTAAACGAGCCTATTAGAAATTTCCCATCGTCAGTTGTTCTCCGGCTCGATCTTCTTCCAACTGTCTTTTTATGTACTCTTCTATCTTTCTTGCATTCTTTCCTACCGTATCCACGTAATATCCGCGACACCGGAATTCTCTGTTGCCATATTTGTATTTTAACTCCGGAAACCTTTCATAGATCATTAGACTGCTCTTACCTTTTAGATACCCCATAAAGCTTGAAACACTCTCTTTAGGCGGGATCTCTACTAGCATGTGCACATGATCCGGGCATACTTCTGCTTCCGCAATTTTTACTTTCTTCCACTCGCATAGCATTCTCAGGATTTTTCCTACTTCCTGTCTCTTTTCCTTGTAAAAGATTTTTCTTCTGTATTTCGGTGCAAACACGATGTGGTATTTGCTATTCCATCTTGTATGTGTTAAACTATTCGTGTCATTCATTTTGATGACCTCCTTTTGGTGTTTTTTTGCAGTTGTCAAGCCGCAACCTTATTCTACACCAAAAGGAGTTTCTTTTTTTCATCATCGGCTTTCGCCTTCCACTGAACCACTCGCCTAGCGAGTGGTTTTCTTTATACAAAAAAACAGATGTGCATACTGCACATCTGTCATTTTATATAGGATTACTGGGGAAATATTAAGCTCAAAATAAGCTGCATAATATCATCAGTCGAACTTGACTGATAATCCATCCCCTCAACCGCTGTTTCGTCTCCTGAAATTTCTTCATCCGGAGTTTCCTCGTCCGGAATTGCATGATCCGGGGAAACAGTTGTGTTGGTAAACAATTCTGCACCCGTGATTCCCTCATAGCCCGGTTCGTTGACAGTAGCTTTGAGCGTAAAAGTAGTATCCAGATCATTCTCTGTCAATGTATACATCGCATCTGTAGAAACACATATGCCATCACTTTGCCGGAACCACTCATAAGATACATACTGTTGATCGACAGTCTCTCCGTTTGCCTTTGTAAAAGTAGCAACTGCCTCTAAAGTGTCGCCAAGTGAAACAAAGGATGTATCTGTCAACTCCTGCCGGGTGGTCAAATCATACACTTGAATCACCGACTGCTGAATCTGTCCAACTGCAACTGCATCTGTGTATTCACTGATAGCAACGCCCGTGAAACCGGAGTTACTGAATGTAACACAAACAGAAATCTGCTGACCCAAATCATCACCGACAACTATATAAGATGAAGAGGTAGCCTCCGGAATTGCCCTATCATTTCTCATCCATTGATAGGTAAAGTCGTCTTCTGTGCAAAGTTCTCCTGTGCAGGGATTGACATAATCGGTAACTGCATTGATAGTGTCGCCAACCTTAGGCTGATTGTTATCAATCTCAACGGTTCCGCTAAGAGATAAAGGAAGCACCGGAGTTGTTAGATATTGAGCCGTACCTGAATAAGCGATTTCTTTCGTGCTGTCTACTGAAGCAATAAGGGTAATACTGTTCAATGCATCTTCAGGCTGCACTCTATACTCTTTGCCGGTACCGACTAACTCATCGCCGCGATACCATTGATAAATAATATTTTCCTCTGGAACTATCTCGCCGGTTGTTGTATCTTTGACAAATTGAGCATCACTTGCCTTTAAGAGATCATTAACAGTTGGCGAATCTAATTGAATCTCAGTCTGGCCATCTTCTTTTAAAACAACAACTTCGCCGGAAAGCACTTTTTCAGAGACAGGCGCCATCAGAGCAACATCGCTCTCTGCACTGCCCTCATATCCGGTTTCATTGACCGTCACTGCAACAGACAACGTTTTATTGTAGTCATCAATTGTCGTTGTGTAGCTTGCATCGGTTTGATTTGGAATAAGCTCTCCGTCCTTATACCATTGATAGGTAAAGTCTGTGACAGAATCTAGTCCATCAAGCGTTTTGTGGAAATCAGGAATAGCAGTTATAGTATCTCCAACAGCCGGTGTCAGATTGTCGATTACAACACTGCCCTCAAGGCTCTGCGCTAACACTCTATTTGTAGAAGTGCTCGATGCAATCCCCAAATATCCTTTCTGGTCGACAGTTGCCATAACAGTGATTGCTTTGCCGAATTGATCCGGCGAAACAACCAACTCATTTGAAGTCACACCGGGAATCGCCACGCCATCCTGATACCACTGGTAATTAAAGTCAGATACCATCTCACCAGTGCTCTCATCAATGCAGAAGCTCGGAGTTGCTGTAAGTGTATCTCCAACAATTGGATCCTGATTATCAATCGTTACACTACCTGTAAGTGTCTTACCCTGAACGCGATAAGCCTCATCGCTGACACTTGTTGCTGAACCAACATAGGCGGGGTCGATAATCGTCGCTTGCACAGTTAGAATCTCATCGCTATCTTCAGGTTTTACCAGATAGTTCTCGGAATTAGCCCCCTCAATTGGAACGCCAGAAAGATACCACTGATAGCCTATATCGGAAATCTGCTCTCCCATCTTATTGATGAAAGAAGCGCTTGCGTGTAGATTATCTCCCACCACCGGATTCTTGGAGGCGTCAATTCTCACGCTTCCGGAGAGCTGCTGCGGCTGCACTGCTGTAGATACAGTAGACGCTGAACCATAATAACCCTGATCCTTCACCGTAACAACAAGCTCAATCGTCTGATTAACATATTCGTCTTCAATAAATAGTGCACTCTCCTCAGACACAAGCTGCTTGGTTGGTTCAGGCTGGTCTTCTGTTGCCGGAGAGCAGACATACCACTCATAACCAAACTGTTTTGCAGTTCCGCAAGGAATGATGTTAAAACCGTCCACAGTAGCAGTAATTGTGTCGCCTACGATAGGAGCAGTATTTGATAGAGCTACTGAACCTGTGAGCTGTTGGTCTGAAATTGCGCCGGTCTCTACCTGAGCAGTTCCCTCATAACCATTTTGAGCCACCGAAATATCCAAAACTAATGTTTTGCCAACATCTTCTGCTTTTACTAAATAGGTCGAATCATTTGAAACAATCGAGGCATTCTCTGCATCCCGCACTGTCCATGAATAGTTGTAATGTGTGATTTGGGCCCCAGATGGAACAACGGTGAATCCAGAAATCTCAGGCGTGAGTACATCTCCCACAACCGGAGTTTCATGACCATTGTTGTTTGAAAGAGTTACTGTGCCTGTAACAGTCTGAGAACAAGTCGATTCGGTTTGTGCCATTGCTTCACCGACATAGCCCGAATCTGCAACACGTACTTTAACAGATAGTGATTTTCCTAAATCAGCAGGTTGAACCACATACTGTGCATCAGTTTCGCCGTCAATGATTGAGCCATCACAGTACCACTGATAATAATAAGATGAAATAGGCGTACCCGAGAAAGTATTGAATGCAGCTGTAGCTGTTAGTGTGTCTCCCACAGTCGGCGTTGTATTGTCAATATTGGCGGTACCCTCAAGCATACATGGCTGAACGAAATCGGTCACAGCTTCAACAGCACCTGCATAGTTACTGTCACTCTTAGCGGATACCTGAAGTTTTAACTGATGACCATAGTCCGCAGCAACAGGGGTATAGGTTAGGGTCTGATTACCGTCACCAACTGCATTTTTCCACACACCACCGTCTGCAATCATCCACTGGTAGTTAAAGCTATCTTGTGTACTGTTAACAGCACTGTTTAAAATTGCGGAAATATCGGCAGTATAAGAAGTATCAACAACAGGAGAGTCCGTAAATGTAATGCTTCCATTAATTACAAGTTTTTGAATCTCGCCGTCATTACAAACAAAATCTACAGGCGCTTTATAGTTGCCCGCTTGCACCCCATCAATTGTATAATGTACGGTAATTGACTTGTTCTGTCCGCAATCTGCGGTGTCATAATTCGAGGTGTAAGAGAGATTTACCGAATCTCCCTCTAAGACGCCGTCCAGTTCTCCTACAGATGCTTTCGCTACAGTATTACCATCATAGGTTTTCACTTTCGTAAGTTGCGGATCGGCAATGGTTAATTGTTTTTGCTCCACCTGAATGGTCATCGTCCCCACAGCACCATATAGATTTGCAGTGATAGTAGCAGTTCCTACACCGGTTGTGGTGATTTCACCTGTCTTTGCGTCAATTTTAATAACATCCTCGTTGTCGCTGCTCCACTCTAAATTCGCCATTGAGAATTCACCATATTCGGCATTGTCAATGGTTGCCGAAGCAAATTGCGTATCTCCATAAACCATATCGTTATTAGCGTGTATAGTCATAGTGGGAACAACATCATTGTATTTTACAGCAACCTCTGTGTTGGCGCCTGAAAGAGAAGTTAAGCTATAAGAAACAGCATAGGTTCCATCTTCACAAAGAGCAGGGGTCAAAAGAGCAGAATCCGGTTCTCCATTCACAAACACTTTAAAAGTTCTGTCCGGCATAGTAGGATCATTATTGTTCACCGGAAGAGTGAGCCATAATTCGCCGCCCTCAGCAGCATCAAAAGAGGCGAGATTTCCATTGATTCCCTGATTATTTAAAGTCTTGATTTGAACGTTGTAAACAACGCCATCATAGAGGTACCAATAAGGATCTGCATTAGACGTCTGCAATGGTGCAGGCAACGGAGTGACGGATATATAATAAGTGTAGTCAGCCGATTTATTGGTAACACCGTCAATCCATTGTCCTGACACAGCAACACCGGGACAAATCGTTCCTCCAACTGTTGCCACCTTCAGAACATCGTCCAAAGCAGCTCTCTGATCCTGCACATTGCAGAATGCTCTCAACTGATCTTCAGAATCCGCCAAAATTTGAAGATAGAAATCTGAATCCATATCAGCAAAGGCGTTCTCACCAATAGTCTGCAAAGAACCAGCATTTACATACATACTATCTAAAGAAGTACAACCCTCAAAAGCAGATTTACCAATGGAGGTTATATTCTCTGCATTCGCAACACCGTCGATATATTTACAATCCTTAAACGCATTGTCTCCAATCCGAACACAGTTATTTAAATCAATTTTAGTAATTTTGGTTGAATAAAAAGGCGCATCAGAATCAGTCTGATTAGCAAAATTGGCAGGAATCTCAATTTGATCACCTTGGATGTGCAACATAACGCCAGCATCACTTCCACAATTGCTGAATGCGCCATCTCCAATGCTACCATCGGTGTTTATCAATGCAGCGGTGAGTGTAATGGTTCCGTCTAAATTAACACAATTTGCAAAGGCCTGTTCGCCGATTTCTTTACAATTAGATAAGTCCAAATCGCCGCTCAAGAAAGTACATCCTTTAAAGGCGCGATCACCAATACTTTTGCAATTACCAAGTTCTGCGCCTACAACACACGCCCCATAAAATGGGGAATTCTCATCTTCCATATTAACCAGATCATGCACAACCTCAGCACCATCAGTAAATGCAATGGTAATTCCGGCGCCTTTGTTAGTTCCGGCGTTATAGAAAGCGTTTTTTCCAACACTGTCGATTAAGAAATCAGCCGCAAGCGTAACCGTTCCGGAAAGATTGGTGCAATCATAAAATGCTTCTTTTCCGATGAAAGTGCAACTGGTAATATCTAAGTCATCTTTTAAAAAGCTACAAGCCTTAAAGGCACTGTCTCCAATAGCAACACAATTAGATAAATCTACGCTATAAATGTTAGCACCATATAAAGGAGAAGTTACCTGCGTCTGATTAGCAAGATTCGCCTCAACTGTGGCGCCATCTACAAAATTGAGTTCCACTCCTCCTGAGTCTGTGCCAATTCCATTAAAAGCATACTCTCCAATAACCATATCCCTAATATTTGTAGAAGCCGGGAGGGTAAGGGTTCCGTCTAAACCAGTACAATTTTGGAAAGCAGACTCATAAATCATTTGACAATTTCTCAAGTCCACATTTCCTCTTAGGGTCGTGCATCCATAAAAAGCAAATTTGCCAATTTCAGTGCATTTACTTGTGTCAACACCAACAATGTTTGCACCCAAACAAGATGACTGATGCTCTGGATTCTGGCTGGCAAATTGGGCTCGAACCTGACCGCCGGCCGGGAAAGAAAATATAATGCCGCTGCTCTGCGTTCCACAATCGTTAAATGCACCAATACCAATAGAACAGTTAAGCGCATTACGAATAGAAATTTCTCCACTCAAATGTGAACAGCCCGCAAAGGCATATTGCCCAATTAATTGGCAATTCAATAGGTTCAACCCGCCTGAAAGACTCGTACAATTTGCAAAGGCATAATCGTGAATATAGTATTGATCCGTCACAGCCGGCTCACTCGCATCAACCACCGGATAAACCACGCTGGTTAAATTTGTGCAGTCCTCAAAGGCGCTGTCACCAATTGACAAGCAATTTGACAAATCAATAGAAGTGAGATTATCACAATTGTAAAAAATGCCATCCGGAATGGTAAAATAAATTCTAGAAGTTGGGAATATCGCAGTGCTAATTCCTGTGTTTGCAAATGCATATTCGCCAATTGTGGAAACATTGGCGCTATCAAGATAGAGATTTAAGTCAACAATCCCTGTGACCTTTACACATCCGTCAAAGGCATGCGCTCCAATGTTTTTAATGTTTCCCGGCAATGTCTCAAAATTCATCTGTAAATTTGTGCAGCCGCTGAAAGCGTTTGCGCCGATAGTATTACAGTTATCAGGGAAAACAACTGTTTGCAAAGACGTTACATCTTTTGCGAAACTATCAGGAATGACCTCCATGCCGCTTGCCTGCAAATTTATTCCTTTGGCGTTTCCGGATAGATGGAGCTGAGCACAACCTCCCAATGCATTGGTACCAAATGTAATAGACTGGTTAGGCAAAGCCAGTTTTTTCAGATTCACCGCGCCGTTAAATGCATTGTCCGGAATAGCAGTCAAAGAGGTTTGAGACAAATCAACAGTTTGTATATTTGTATTGTTCTGAAAAATGCCAGCGCTTAGCTTGACGTCTCCATTGGAGCGAATCGTAATAGACGTAGATGTATTTGACCCGGAAATCGTACATCCGCTCGGAACAGCAATGTTAAGACTGTTAGCATCTCCGATTGCTGCTAAAGAAAAAGAGCTTAGACTCGTTTCCGAAAGATCCAAATTTATAGAATCACAGTCGCCAAACGCATTGTTTTCAAAATTGATACTTCCATTGCAATGGATAGTTACATCTCCGCATCCGGAAAATGCATCAGCTGAAACTGTACATCCAGCGGGAAGGATCAAATCAACCTTTTTTGAACCCGCAAAACAAAAGGCCGGAATATTCTTCACAGCAGTATTGGAAAGGTCAAGGGTAATTTCATCCATGCCGGCAAATGCCAACGAACCAATCGTTTGCAAAGAATTAGGAACACTTAGCGTCTCTAAAGAACTATTTTCAAATGCCTCGTTAGAAATCTGCGTCGTATTCGGCGGCATAGCAACATACTCTAAATCCTTACAATCTTTAAAAATTCCCTGCGGCATTTCATAAACGCTGCCGCATTTGCTAAAGTCTACTCTTTTAATATTAGAACCCTCAAACATATAAATTCCTAAGGGTTGATAGGTCTCTCCACAAAAGTCGTGCTGAGCAATATGATCCGGAAAACTCAAACAACCATCTCCGGTAAATGTAGTGTTGTGGAAGCAGTAATCCCCAAAAGAGTGAAGACGATGCCCGCTCAGATAATCGCTGTCAAAACTTGCAAAATCATCCTCAAAATCATAAAGAGTC
Source organism: uncultured Oscillospiraceae bacterium (assembly GCA_934438055.1). Lineage (GTDB taxonomy): Bacteria > Bacillota > Clostridia > Oscillospirales > Ruminococcaceae > CAKSAY01. The sequence goes on from CAKSAY010000002.1 coordinate 67,805, forward strand.
TGATTTTCAAAGCAGTGAGCGCCAAATCTCTGGAAACGATTTGAGACTACGTTCTTCCAATATTTAATGGTCTTATTGGTATTATCCCATCCATTCATATCAACCGGATTGACCTCATCACCCAATCTCTGGACATATTGGTCACAGGTCCCAACATAAATTTCAACAGCATATTTTTCTTTGCTGTTGTTGAGCTTTGTCTGACACCAACAATTTTGTGAAAGCTTATAAGCGTCACCTCCATTATTGGTTCCCTTGCCTACTATGTGAATCTGCGGAACAACAGGACCAACAAATGCAGATGTGCTGTCATACTGTTGTTGCGTTTCTCCTGCTGTTTCCTGTGGCTGATTTGCATTTTCCTGAACATTCTCAGAAGCTGCTTCTTCCTCCTCAGAATCGGTAGAAACTTCCTGTGTAAAGTCTTCTGCATTCTCAGTCGTTTCCGGCACAGAAAGCGGAGGCTGAGACTGCTGCGCCGCTTGGGCGGCAGCATTTTCCTGCATATAATCACCTAAAGCGCCCACCACCATTGAAGGAATACAAGTAACCGTCATGCATACGCAAACAAAAACGGCGATAAATTTCTTCATTAAGTGCTTCATTTTGACTCTCCTTTCATAAACAAACTTTCATAAACAAACTTTCATATAATTTTTTATTCCTCCCCCTTTTCTTTGTTCAAAATGCCAATTAGTAATTATGCTAAATATTAACAATTACTTTGCTGCATTTTATGTATATTATCATTATATTGTTGAGCAACATAATGATAAACTATAATTACTAATGAATATAGGATATAATGTAAATTATTTGATAATATAATCCTGACAATATAATTATAATACAAAATTTTGTTAAAACTCTATAATTTATGATATGAAAAATTTATAATACAGATAGTTACATTTTTTATCAAAATTTGCGATAGCTGTTTTTATATAGAAATATAACTGCAAAACACACAAATAATACAAAATATTCATTTTTGTCATTTTTACTCTCTTTCATAAAAAACAAAAGGAACAACATAATACTCATTAAAATGGGAATACTAGCAATTAAATAGGTGCATAAAGTATTGAAACCTTAGCGTTGAGCAGCAGTATAGTCGTCTGCTCAAAAAACAAAAATACTCCTCTGTTTGAAAGAACGAAGGAGCACAAACCGCATATTTATTCACTATTTTGTAAAATGGAGGCAATCTAATGAACGAAAACCAACACATTGAAATCACAACGAGAGACAGACTTCTCAGAGCATGGCAAAATTCTATGGAGATGGTTCGAGATTTTGTGAATTATTCAAACGAAATTGAAGATGACGAAGACGTGGCCAGAGTTTTTTCAGACTTTGCAAAGCAAGAGGGAATGCAGGCATCTAAACTCAGAGAATTACTCGAGCAGTATCAATAACGTCTGCAAATCACTTGCTCTTAATAAAATGCTCTCTTTGAATTTCGTGAAAGCTCCTGTCACTTTCACTCCCTCGCAATAAATGAAACACCATGCTAAGACAACGTATTGAATTGTGCAGTAAGTTATATTAGAAAAACACATCCCATAGAAAAAAGGAGTTGTACATTACGTACAACTCCTTTTTTTGTTCAAGATCTATGTTTTTATGCGCTACATATCTCATTCACAAATGAGCATACCATATCCATTCTTTCTATTGTAGACAATATGGGTCATCCCATCCTCACCGAGATAAACAAAGAAGCTATGACCGAGCATCTCCATCTGCACAATAGCTTCATCATCGGTCATCATTTGAAGCAAAACCTTTTTCTCACGTTTAATGTCAGTAGATGGATTGTCTTCTGAAAACTCTAAATTATCATCCAGTCCAACCATGGCGCTTGCCAAGACATCAATGCCGGACTTTCTCTTTTTGTCAACCAAGCTGGTTTTGAGTTTGCGGAGCTTTCTCTTCAAATTATCAACAGCAAAGTCAATCGAAGGCTCAATCTTCTCTGCCACAGCCTCTCCACGAATAAAGCTGCCCGCGTCTTTCACCGTAATATCAGTCTTATAACCCGCCACATTTTTAGAAATTGTCACGTCAAAAAGAGCGGTTTGCGGAAGCATTTTTTCTACCCTTTTGAGTTCCTTGTCAATACCATCTTTGGTACCCTGTTTTAATTCAAAACCTCTAGCAGAAATATTAATCATCTTTTTTTCCTCCTTTTTAATCAAGGGCGCACAGTCCCAATTTGAACAAATAATCAAATTAAGAACGGCAAAAGAGAAATATGCAGTTTTTAAATGAAAAACAATTCATTTTTCTCTGCCGTCAAAAAAATGAACAAAATCTTATTTACCCGATTTTAAAATGCCCTTTGTATCTCTGGCAATCATCAATTCCTCATTGGTGGGGATGATAAAAACCGAAACATCAGAAGTATCAGTTGAAATTCTCGCTTCCGATGCAGAAAGAGAAACGTTTTTCTCCCTATCGAGTTCAATCCCCAAAAAAGACATATCCTCGCAGACTCTTTCTCTCAAAGCATCAGAATGTTCGCCGATTCCACCGGTGAAAACCACCCCGTCAAGTCCTCCCATGGCCGCAGCATAAGCGCCGATATATTTTTTAATCTGAAAAGACTGCATATCCAAAGTAATTTTTGCCCTTTCATTTCCCGCATCTGCTGCAGAACGCACATCTCTGTCATCGCTTCCTACACCGGAAAGTCCTAAATATCCGGATTGATTATTGAGCATGTCATTCATCTGCTGCGTTGTCATCTGCTCTTTCTCCATTAAATAGGTGATAATCGAGGGGTCAACGCTGCCCGAACGAGTGCCCATCAACAGGCCATCCAATGGTGTAAAACCCATCGTTGTGTCCAACGATTTGCCGTTTTTAACAGCCGTAATCGAAGAACCGTTTCCCAAATGACAGGTGACGAGTTTTAACTTCTCCAAAGGTCTCTCCATAAGCTCTGCTGCCCTAGCCGAAACATAACGATGTGAGGTCCCGTGAAAACCATATTTTCTAATATTTCTCTTCTCATAATATTCATAAGGAATCCCATAAAGATAAGCTTCCGGAGGCATGGACTGATGGAAAGACGTGTCAAAAACAGCAACCTGAGGAATCTCTTTGCCGAAAACCTTTTCACAGGCTTGAATCGCCAGCAGCGCTGCCGGATTGTGCAAAGGCGCAAGTTCGCAGTACTGCTGCACCATTTGCATAACCTCCGGTGTAATACGGGTAGATTCCTTAAATTTTTCGCCGCCCTGCACAACGCGATGTCCAATCGCTGCAATTTCATCAATAGAAGATATTACACCATATTCTTTACTGGTTAAAAGCGATATCACCTTCTCAAAAGCCTCCGTATGTGTTGGAAAATCAGGCTCTTCACAAAACGATCTTCCGTCTGCTGTCTTGTGATTAATTTCTCCGCCGATTCCAATTCGTCCACACACACCCTTCGCCAAAACGCTTTCATCCTGCATTTGGATAAGCTGATATTTAAGCGAAGAACTGCCTGCGTTAACCACCAAAACTTTCATGTCATCCACCCACTAAATCCTTTCCTGAAATTATTTAAAAAGTATGCTATAATATAAAAGTAATAGAAAAATTCTCCAAAAAAGGCCTTTCTCCTAAAATATAGAAACAAAGCCCTCCGCAACGCAGGAAAAGAAAACGATTTCACAAGCATCTGATGCTTGTGAAAATTTGCATCTTCCATCCGGTGCCGCACCTTTGCATTCTTTCTCATTCCCGCACCTGCCGGACATGCAACATAGCTGCATAAGAGCCTCTGCCACGAAAGTCGCATGGAATGGCAAATGCCATTCCGTAATCCGCAACGCGGAAGAACTGTTTCGCTTTTCGCGAAACAGCGACTTTCGAACATAGCTTCTCTTATCCTGCCTGAACAAAACAAAAGTGCAGCCGCATTTTTATGTTCTAAATCAAAATACAACTAAGAATACTATAGTACAATTTTAGAAATTTTGCAAGTAATTTCTATTCATTTTTTGCTAAAAGAGGTGTTACGATGAAAATAGCTGCTGTTATTGCGGAATATAATCCCTTTCACAACGGACATGCCTACCATCTTCAAAAAGTGAGAGAATTTGCTGACTGCGTGGTCGTTGTCATGAGTGGCCATTTGGTGCAACGGGCAGAACTGGCATTCTATGATAAATGGACTCGTACAAAAGCCGCACTGTTAGGGGGTGGAGATTTGGTCATAGAACTCCCCGCTCTTTTTTCCTACGCAAGCGCAGAGAGATTTGCTCATGGCGCTATAGATTTGTTGAATCATCTAGGCTGTGTGCAAACGGTAAGCTTTGGCAGTGAAGCGGGAAACCTGCATCTGCTCGAAAATCTTGCACAAGATTGTATTCATCTGCACAAAAGTCAATCAATGCAAAATCTATTAAAACAGGGCTATAGCTATCCCGCCGCAAGGCAAAAGGCGCTGGGTGAAAGGGGAAACGCACTGTCTCTTCCAAACAACACACTTGGCGTTGAATATATCAAAGCGGCAAAAGAAATGAATGCCGCTCTCTCCTTTCACACTGTTGCACGAATCGGTGCTATGCATGACGCAGAACAAACAGGAAAGTTTTCAAGCTCATCTTATCTGCGCGCGCATCCATCTGAAATGCCCATAGCTATTCCTCCGTCTATCCTGCCCTTTTTTTACGCAAAATCATGTTGTCAATCTGATAACAAGCGGTTAGAACTACCTACTATGGTTCGTCTTCGACAACTCTCAAAAGAAAACTTCCTAGAGCTGCCTGATGTGACCGAAGGGTTAGAAAACCGTTTGTTTCGCGCAGCGCAGCAAGCGCAAACATTAGAAGAATTTCTTTCGCTTGCAAAAACCAAGCGCTATACGCACTCCCGTCTCCGCCGCATTGCACTCTCCGCGCTCTTAGGAATTCACAAACAAGAGATACACCAATTGCCACATTATGCAAGAGTGCTCGGTTTTAACAATCGCGGCAGGCAGGCGCTGCGACAGATGCAACAGGTGTCTGCATTGCTGATTACGCCCGATTTTCCCACTATCTATCGAAAATACCCAATGCTTGCAAAGTGGGATAAACTAGCAACCGATCTTTTCTTTTTAACAACCAAGCAGCGACGTCCATGCGGAGAAGATTTTAGAAGACGCCCCATCCAAATGAACAGTCTCGCCTGAAAAAGAATAGATTCCTGCATGAGCATAGCATGTTGCGCTCGATTGCACTGCAAAGAATCATTTGTGCGGCAATGCTATAAGTCATCCTTTCCTATTTTAACCGTCTCTTTCCATCCACAACACGGAGGATAAAGGCGAACATTTGCAAACGCTCAAGAACGCCTTAAAATGCATTTTGCAGATCGTACTGCATCTTAAATGTTTCAATGACAGAGCAAGCAAAGACATCTGCCTGAAAAATAAAAGGAAATTGGAATGACTGACACGTTGCTCTCTTCACAAAACATCGGCAACAGTCATTTCTAAACCAATGGGCGCTTTTATCGCGTTTTAGCATAAATCTGAAAAACGAAAACACTTGTCTGCACAATGCATCTCTTGCGCTATGCTTTAACGAGTTTTGCAAAATTGGCCATTATCTTCTTTTTTCCACGGGTGTCAAACTCCACCTCAACCAAAACGTCATTTCCCATCGGCGTCATTGAAAGAACCTTTCCGTCGCCAAAAACCGAATGCTGCACCCTATCTCCCTCGTGATAAGAAATAACTGCTTTCTCAACCTTTGTGCGTGTGCCGACGCTGGCAATATCCGCATTCTTCCATCGTGAGGGCGAAGCCTCTTCAAAATGAATAATTTTAGAAACCGTCTGATCTTCCATTTCCCGCACATTTTCAGGAATTTCATCAATAAAACGAGAGGGACGTTCGCAGCGCGTGTTGCCAAAGAGCATTCTCTGTGCAGCATTGGTTATGCAAAGACTGCGACGAGCGCGCGTTATGCCAACATAGGCAAGTCTTCGTTCTTCCTCCAAATCCTCCTGCGTTTGAGTGGATTGAAAGCCCGGAAAAATTCCTTCCTCCATTCCAACTAAAAACACTGTGGGAAACTCTAACCCCTTTGCGCCATGCAGCGTCATCAACACAACCTTATCTTCTTCGCTGTTGTAGTCGTCCAAATCGGTATATAACGCAACCTCTTCCAAAAACTCAGCAAGTCCCATTTCCGGATCGCTCTGCTGAAAGCGAATCATATTCGTTTTTAACTCCTGAATATTATCCAGTCTTGTCATGCCCTCAACGCCCTGGTTCTGCAAATACTCCAGATATCCCGTCAATTCAAGCAGCGAATCAAACAGTTCATCCAAATCCCCCATGAGCGCCTGATGTCGAAGCTGTTCAATCAAATCGACAAAAGAAGCGATATGTGATACCTTATTGGATAATGCAGCATAAGAGGACGCCTTTTTCATTGTGTCAAAATACGATTGCCCTTCCTTTTCAGAAATATCCCGAATTTTATACAAAGTTCCCGCACCAATGCCCCGCTTTGGTTCATTGACGATTCTCGTTAAACGCAAATCGTCGGCAGGATTATTAATCACATTCAAATAAGCAAGAACATCCTTGACCTCTTTGCGATCATAAAAGCGTAAGCCTCCAACAATTTTATAGGGTATTCCGGCGCGTACAAAATAGCGCTCAATTGCGGCAGACTGTGCATTCATGCGGTATAAAACAGCATGATCGGAATATTTTCCACCGTCCTTTATCGTCTGCATAATCGTTTTTGCAACCAATTCCGCTTCCTCGTTTTCTGTTGCCACACGGTGAATTGAAACAGGTACGCCATCCCCTGTCTCTGTCCAAAGTCTCTTTTCTTTTCTACCCAGATTATTGGCAATAACATGGTTGGCCGCCGTTAAAATATTCTGCGTTGAACGATAGTTCTGTTCCAAACGCACAACCTGTGCATTATGAAACTGCTGTTCAAAGCTGAGAATGTTTTCAATGGTGGCGCCTCGAAAACGATAAATGCTCTGATCGTCATCTCCCACAACGCAGAGCCTTCTATGCCCGCTCGAGAGAAGACTCACCAGGCGATACTGCGCATGATTGGTATCCTGATATTCATCCACTAATATGTAGCGATAACGCTGTTGATATTTTTCTAAAACCTCGGGGAAACGTTCAAAAAGTTCGACTGTCTTAAAAATAATATCGTCAAAATCGAGCGCATTGGCCTCAAAAAGCTTTTTTTGATAATAATCATAAATTTTTGCAATTTCCTGCTGCCGAAAGTCCGCAGAGGTCTCCTGTGCAAAATCGTCCACTGTCTTCATTGCATCTTTAGCGCGGCTAATGGTGTGAAACACCGCCTTAGGCTGATAGATTTTATCGCTCATATTAAAAGAATGCAGCGCCTCTTTTATCAACCGAATGCTGTCGTCCGTATCATAAATCGTAAAACTGTTCTGATAACCGAGTTTATCTATCTCACGTCTTAAAATTTGCAGACATTGGGAATGAAACGTTCCGGCATGAACATCTCTGCCTCTTTCCCCCAAAACACGTTCCAAACGCTCTTTTAATTCATTTGCCGCTTTGTTTGTAAATGTTATGGCTAAAACATTCCATGGAAAAGGAGGGTTATCAGCAAAGAGCGAAATCGCCCTCTGTCTATCAACTTCACTAGAATCCAGAGCGGCAAGAAACTTGCAGTCTTCTTCGCTGAGAATGGGCATAGTCTCGCTGTGATAGGCATTTCCATAATCAAGAAGATAAGCAATTCGATTGACAATGACAGTAGTCTTTCCGCTCCCGGCGCCTGCCAAAATTAAGAGAGGGCAATTCACTGAAAAAACCGCCTCTCTCTGTTTGTCGTTTAAATGCGAAAATTGATGGTTTAAAAACTCTTTCTTTTGCCGGATAAATTCCTTAGGTTCCATAATATCCTCCAATTCATACCTATCCAATGCTTTATTTATCTTCTATTATACCACCTTTTGTCAAAAAAGAACACCCCCAAACTTTCCAAAGCACCTGCAAAACAACATTGTTATGATGTTAAACGGACGCACAAGCACAATAACAGCGGCTAGCAACAGATACAAAAAGACACCCGAACTGTCTTTCGGGTGTCTTTTTGTTTACAAGAACGCTAGCCCAGCACTGCTAAAAGCACACCGGCGGCAACTGCCGAGCCGATCACTCCGGCAACATTAGGCCCCATTGCATGCATCAACAAAAAATTGCTTGGGTTTTCCTTTTGACCAACCTTCTGTGAAACACGCGCAGCCATAGGAACTGCCGAAACGCCGGCCGAACCGATGAGAGGATTGACCTTGCCCCCTGTAAAAAGATACATCAATTTTCCGAACAAAACGCCCGCAGCGGTGCCAATGCAAAAAGCAAAAAGCCCGAGCAGCACAATTCCAATCGTCTCCCATGTTAAAAACACATCGGCAGTGGCAGTAGCGCCCACAGTTACGCCTAAAAAGATGGTGATAATATTCATCAGTTCATTTTGTGCAGTCTTCACCAATCTATCGGCAACGCCGCTCTCTTTGAGAATATTACCAAGCATCAACATGCCAACCAAAGGAATCGCAGTAGGTATCAACAGAGCGACAATGAGGGTGACCATAATAGGAAAAATAATCTTCTCTGTTTTTGAAACAGGACGAAGCTGCTCCATCACCACAGAGCGCTCCTTTTTGGTGGTTAAAAGCTTCATAATCGGCGGTTGTATAACAGGAACCAACGCCATATACGAATAAGCTGCAACGGCAATTGAGCCGAGCAGCGCCGGCGCAAGCGTTTTAGCCACATAAATCGCTGTAGGACCATCTGCGCCGCCAATGATGGCAATAGCTCCGGCCTGATTCAGATCATAACCCAAGATAGGTGCAATAATAAACGTCAGAAAAATGCCGGCCTGCGCCGCCGCCCCTAAAATAAAACTTTTGGGGTTGGCAATCAAAGGGCCAAAATCGGTCATGGCACCAATGCCAAGAAAGATGAGAGGCGGATAAATTCCCAGCTTAACACCCAAATAAAGAATGTCTAACAGCCCTCCCTGCTGCAAAACCATTCCATAATCAATCGTAGAGGACTGAAAAAACTCAGGGTGAAAAATAGCGGCTGATTCAGGCGCCGGAAGGTTGGTGAGCAGCATTCCAAAAGCAATGGGCAAAAGGAGAAGCGGTTCAAACTGCTTTGCAATTGCAAGATAAATCAATACACCGGCAATCACGAGCATGACAATCGTCTTCCAGCCATCTGCTGAAAAAAGCTGTGCAAATCCGGAACCGCTCACCAAGCTCTGAATTGTCTCGATAAAAATATCCATGATTACCTCCTGTTTCTCCGATAAAACGGGCTAAAAGGACGCGTTCCCTCTTCTCTGCCAACAGCACCCCACGAAACGCCTGATTGAGCCGGCTGAATGCTCTGAATCCTAAAATCCTTGTCCTGACCTAGCATGAGTGAAACAGCGGCTGTTATTGCAGCGACAGTCTCTTCCTCCAAAGAATCTTCAGCAGCCGATTCAGGCTGAACAGATTTCACCGACTCCGCCTTGGGTTGACTCTGACATTTGTCCTCTTTTCTTTTTTTCAAAAAGACGCTCACACCCCCAATAACATATAAGCAGAGAATTAGCAGGATGAGTGCGACAAAAACAACCAATAAGCCAGTGATAGTAATTCCAATCACCATACCCCAATCCGTTTGCATAGCGTTTCCTCCCATTTTAATAAAGGGCTTTGCCCCGTCATTGAGCATTTGAGAGCGGAATTAACTTCCATCTCAAACAATTAAAAGCAAAAATAATCTAATTTAGTATTATACATGATTTTCCATATAAATTCAATACATCTTTTCGTTTCATTGACTTATATGGAAAAAATTCTTATAATAGCTTATAATAAAAAATAAATGTTTGCTGTCTTTTATGAAAACAGAATCCATCACAAAATGATCGAATGCGGCGTCGCATTAAACGAAACTGTCTTCTCATTATTGTAACCAAAAATAAGGAGGAATTGCAATGACCCCACTGGAAACGATCCTAAATTATCTCAAAAATTTTATCATAAAATATGCGGGTGCCTTTTTGTATAGCGCAATATTTTTAGCGATTTCTGTTTTAATACTGTTTATTCTAAAAAAGATTATCACCAAAGCGCTTCACCGTGCAAACGCCTCTGAAAAGCTTGTGAAAGTTGTTATAAACACTCTCCGTACAGTTATCTATACAATCGTTGTGTTGGTCATTCTCAATGCTTTTGAGGTTCCCGTCACGGCAATCGCCGCTATCATAAGCGCAGTAGGCCTCGCCTTCAGTCTCGCGGTGAAAGATTCTCTTGCTAATTTTGCAGAAGGACTTCTTTTAATGATCACCCGTCCCTTTAAGGTGGGGGACTCTATTGAAACGCAGGGTGTATCAGGCACTGTGCAGAGCATAGAAATCGTTTACACCAGACTGCTAACACCGGACAATAAAACCATCCTCATTCCCAACAGTGAAGTCGCCGGTGCAAAAATCATTAATCTCTCCTCACAGCCAACCCGCCGCTTAGAGCTCATCTTTCTCATTGGCCATCAACAAGACGTTTCAAAAGCAAAACAGATTATTTTAGAAACCGTGCTGGCAAATCCTCTTTCGCATAAGGATCCAAATCCCGTCGTATGCATTCTATCTTATAAACAAAACGGAATCGAGCTCGGTGTTCGCGTGTGGACCAACACCGGTGATGATTATTCGCACTTGGAAACAGATTTAAAAGAAGACATTCAGCAAGCATTAAACTGCAATCATTTTTCTTCCCCAAATCCACACTTTGAGATTTCCCTGACAGAAAAGGCTAAGGGGTAAATATTCATTCCTGAATTGTTTGATTCAAATGCTATTTGCCCGCTTTCTTCTGCAAAAAGACAATGCGCTATGACGCTGTGCAGATAGCGACTGTTTCAAAATAGCAAAGGCGTTGCAATCGCCGCTGAAAACCAAAAGCATTCTGCCCAGCACGATGTCAAATCATAGACTTTATTTAAAAAGAATGGGGAACATCTAACCTCTCCATCCTTTTTTTATGCATTGCATCCAATCTATAAAAAACGCAACAAAAATCATTCTTCGACGCAGAAAAACTATCTTTCTTTATGATATGGAGAAATGCCCTGCATAATCATTTCATCTGCAAGCGACGCCATAAAAAGCGGCTCTTCTTTCATGCCGTTTTCGAGCCATGTTTGAATCACACCCACGCAGCCAGATACCACATAAGAAGATAAATATCGCGCGTCCTGCCCTTCAGGAATACAAAAGGCCGTTTGCCATGCAGGCAGACATTCCTGTCGAAGCAGTTCCCGAATTTTCTCCATAAATGCAATGTCTCCATTTCTTCCCAATAACGCTTTGCAAAAATCAGCGTTATGATATAAAAACGTAAAAATTTCCTGCAATATAGGCAGAGGATTTGCATTTGTCTGTTTTGGCGTGTATGTCTCAAGGATTTTATGAAAGTCGTCGATCAATTCCTGCTGAATCTGTGCCACCATATCTGGAATATCGCGATAATGAAGATAAAACGTACTGCGATTGATATCAGCAATTTCTGCAAGCTCTCGAACCGTAATCTGCTTCACGCTCTTTTTTTGCAAGAGCAAAATCAAACTCGTTTTGAGCGTCTTTAAAGTCTTTCGAGTTCTTCGATCCTGATCTTTTCTCATATTCCCTTCCCCATTTCTCAACAAATAAAAATAAAATGTCTATTATTCAACAAACTGACAATTTATTGATGGTTGCCTTTTTTCATTATCTTGATTATAATATACTTTAGTTGATAAATCAACACCTGTCTATTATTATGTTATCTAAAATGTTTCACAAAAGGCACGTTTTGAATGCATTGCAATCAATGAGGCAAACGCCTTTCTTGTTCTTCCAACACAAACCAGCAGCAATGCACAAACAGCTTCATGCCGCGCCATGATTTTAGAAAGGAGTCTTGTCTATGGGAGAAAAACTCTCTAATCAATTAGTCAAGCACAGAAAACCAATCATTATTTTCTTTCTCATTGCAGCTATCATATGCTTTTTTGCCTCAAAGATGGTTGCAGTAAACTACAACATCGCCGATTATCTTCCAGAAGACGCACCCTCCACACAGGCCATTAACGTACTTATAGATGAATATCAACAGGAGATTCCCAACGCGCGCGTTATGGTGAGCAATGTCACCATTCCCCAAGCGCTCGATTATAAAAGCGAAATCGCACAGGTGGACGGCGTGCAAAGCGTTCTATGGTTAGATGACGTTGCAAATATCTATCAACCCATTGAAATGATTGATGAGGAGCTTCTTGAAAGCTACTATAAAGACGGCAACGCCCTCTTTACCGTCACCGTAGATACAAATAAGCAGGACACTGCGCTCTCCTCCATTCGTTCTATTATAGGAGACGACGGCGCCATTTCAGGCAGCGCAATGGATAATACCTACGCTGAAGAAGAGTCTGTCAAAGAATTAGGCTATATTATGATGATGGTCATCCCCATTGTGTTCATCATACTATTACTCACCACGCGGTCGTGGTTTGAGCCTGTTCTTTTTCTCATAACCATTGGAATTGCAATTTTACTCAACGAGGGAACCAACGCGTTTTTGGGAGAAATTTCTTTTGTCACACAGGCAGCAGAGAGCATTTTGCAGTTGGCTGTCTCGATGGACTATGCCATTGTTCTGCTTCACCGCTTCAGCGAATTCAGAGAATCGGGAATGGACGTGAAAGAGGCAATGCGGCACGCTGTTCCCAAAACCTTTACAACCGTTCTCACCAGCGGGCTTGCCACCATGATGGGATTTGCCGCGCTCATGCTCATGCGTTTTAGAATTGGATCTGACATGGGTGTTGCTATGGCCAAGGCCATTATTATGAGCCTCATCTGTGTGCTTGTGCTTCTGCCGGCGCTCACCGTTAGCTGCTATAAGCTGATTGATAAAACACAGCATCGAGCGTTCTTCCCCTCCTTTGAAAAGTTTGGAAAGGCCGTCTCAAAGGTTCGGGTTCCCGTTCTCCTTCTCTTTTGTATTCTCATCATTCCAAGCTTTATGGCGCAAAGCCAAAATCAATTTTATTATGGAACCAGCGGGATGTATAGTGGTCAGGACATTCAAATCACCCGTGATGCAAATAAAATCAATGAGACTTTTGGGCAGGAAAACGAAATGGTTCTCATGGTTCCCAAAGGCGACTTTGCCAAAGAGACAGAGCTCTCAAATGAACTCCATCAAATTCCAGAGGTAACCTCGATTCTCTCCTATGTCGATACTGTCGGCGCGGAAATTCCTCCGGAATTCCTTCCGGATGCACTTGTTGACCAGCTCATTTCAGAGAATTATAGCAGAATGGTTATCAACGTGGATTGTCCGGCAGAGAGTGAGGAAACTTTCTCCATTGTAGAACAGATTCGTGCCCTTGCACAGCGTTATTATCCGGACAGCTACTATCTAGCCGGGGACAGCGTCAGCACCTATGACATGCGTGATATCGTATCAGAAGATCAGCTTCGGGTTGACATCATTTCCATTGCCGCTATCGGCATTTTGGTGTTGTTGGCTTTCCGTTCTTTGAGCATTCCCGTCATTCTGCTGGCAGTGATTGAGCCCTCCATTTGGATTAATCTCTCTTTCTCGTATTTTGAGGGAAATACCATGAGCTTTATATCCTACCTCATTATCGGCGCTATCCAATTGGGCGCCACTGTTGACTACGCAATTCTACTCGCCTCCCGTTATTTTGAGCGACGAACAACACAGGCCGCACGACAATCTGCCATTGGCGCCATAAAAGACGCCACCCTTCCCATTCTAACGTCAGCTTCTATTCTCACCGTCTGCGGCTTCTTGCTCGGCCTTGTCTCCACAAACGGCGTGATAAGCGAACTGGGCTTTTTGATTGGACGGGGTGCAATTTTGTCCACCATTGCCATTTTATTTGTTCTCCCCGCCTTTCTTGCAATCTTTGATAAAATCATCGAAAAAACCACCCTAAAAGCAAACTTTTATCATCATTAAGGAGGAACGAAAATGAAAATTCATCAGCGTATACTCGCCGCTGTAGTAGCCGTTTCCTTCATGGCCGGCATGACCCTGCCAACCTTTGCGGCAGACGTCAATACGACAAAGGACGAGGTCATCTATGCAAATCTCGATGCAAATGGAAATATAACCGGCGTTTATGTCGTAAATTCTTTTCATGATATACAAAACGGTATGATTACCGACTATGGGAATTACCAAAGCGTCTCAAATATGACAACCAATGATTCTATTGCGCAAAACGGCGATTTGTGCACCATACAAACAGACGCTGACAAACTCTATTATGAGGGAATTATGCAAGACGCGCAGCTTCCATGGCTGTTGCAAATCACCTATTCTCTTGACGGCAACCCAATTTCACCCGAACAGTTGGGTGGAAAGGACGGCCATCTGGAAATCAAACTCAACATTGCGCAAAATCCCGAAGCAAACCAGAGCTTTTATGACAACTTTGCCCTGCAAATCACCCTCACGATGAAAGGAAGTTGCACCCAAAATCTCCGGGCAGACGGAGCAACCATTGCAAGTGTCGGTGATGACAAACAATTGGTATACACCGTTTTGCCCGGCGCCGGCGGAGAATACACTATTGCCGCCGACGTGCAAGACTTCACCATGAGCGGTATTTCTATTAACGGCATTCGAATGTCACTCGACCTACAGTCTGTCACCGACGGTGTTGCCGACGGAACGCAAGCGCTTACAAGCGGCGTGGATGCACTTAATTCCGGTGCCTATGCGCTCTCTGCCGGTGCAAACGCACTCTCAAAGGGAACGCAGGATTTAGTTGAGGGCTCTCGCCAAATCGATCAAGGTCTTTCTATGCTCCGTCAGCAAAACGACAGTCTAACAGGAGGGTCTTCGCAGCTAAACACGGCGCTTGCAACCTTAAATCAGGCCTTGCAGTCTCTGGCCATCCCGCTTGACCAATTGCAAACGCTTGTTAACGGCTCTGCCGCTACTAAAAACGGAATCACCGATTTGACCAATGGTTTAACGGCATTGCAAACAGGCCTACAAGCTTATAGAGACGGTCTTCAAAAGGCCGGCTTAAACCCAGATGCAATCATCGCGCAAAATCGAGAAACAGCCAATTCTTTAAAGAAGCAAGCGCAAAATCTGCAAGCGCAGATTGAGGCAACGCTGCAAAACGACCCTACCGCCGACGTCTCTGCTCTGCAAAATCAACTGACGCAGTGTCAATCAATTGCTGCTCTACTCTCAAGCAATGCGCAATTGCTTTCCATAGATGGCCAAACCATTCAAACAACCGCCAATAGCATAGATAAATTGACAGCGGGGGCTTCAACCTTACAATCCACTTATGAACAGCTTGACGCAGCGATTGCACAGCTTCCAACCCTGCTGAACACCCTAACCGATGAACTGGAAGCACTAAAGAGCGCAATTGCAGCAGTTTCCACCGGATTTTCTGCCCTTGACAGCGGAATAAACTCTTACACGTCCGGTGTGTCTATGCTCCAAAGCGGCTATTCGGCATTTGACAAAGGAATCAGCGCACTTCATGCAGGCATGGCCACCCTGCAAACCGGTTCAAACGCGCTTGCAAACGGAACGCAGTTTCTAAAAGACGAGGTGGGAACTGTCAGCCAAACCCTCACGCAACAGCTTGGCGCTTTCACAGACAAATTTTCTCCCTCCTATCAGCCGCCCTCCTTTGCTTCTGATAAAAACACAAACGTAAACTCGGTGCAATTCGTTCTTCAAACCGATGGAATCAGCGAACCAATTGTAGAGAAAGCGCCGGTTGAAGAACAACCCGAGATGAATTGGTGGCAAAAGCTGCTCCATCTGTTTGGCCTGTACGACCCTGAATAATACAAATCGTATTGATATAAAATAAATTACAATATGTATATAAACCCGTCGGTTATCCGGCGGGTTTATTTTTTCTAATCAAAATTGGATAATATGAGCATTTTATCCGGCCTGCATAACCAATGCAGGCTTATAGACTCCCCATCATATTCTTTGATTGATACTATAATGATACTACTATACCACTAGAAATTTTAAAATCAATAGTATATTGTTATAGTATCACTTTTTAAAGGGGTATGAATCATGAAATCCAATGAAGTAGCATTTCAGCTTCGGATTAATAATATCTTATATGCAAAAATAAAATATATTGCAAAAATGCAGCACCGCTCAATCAATCAACAAATTTCCTATGTCTTAGATCTCTTTATACAAGAACATGAAAATTCGAGCGGCGCAATTCAAAATGAGGAAATAGAAAAAATATTAAACAAGCTTAATCAATAGCTAAATTCATTAAAATCATTTATAGAACAAATCAATAAAAGCAATTAGTAATAAAGCTTACAAAATACCCCCTAGGGCATTCCTAGAGGGGTTTATTCTTTTCTATTTTTTCTCGTCTTCTTTCCAGCTTGTAAGCATCTGTTCCTTTATGGGTTCGAGCAATTCATCTGATAAATCTACTACGATAGCCTCCCCACAGCGTCCAAGCCCATCAATTGAAATACTGTTTAAAGCACAGTATCCTTTTCTCCAATAGACACAATATATAGTTTCACATATAATTTTTTTCATTCAAATCACCTATAATGATATTATAATAATATTATTATAACACTATTAATTTTAAAGTCAATAGGATATCATAATAGTATCATTTCAAAAGGAGTATGAATTATGAAATCTAATGAAATAGCATTTCAACTACGACTTAACGAGAATTTATATGCGCAAATTAAATATATTGCAAGGAATCAACATCGTTCTATGAATCAACAGATTGCCTTTATTTTAGACCTCTTTGAACAAGAGTACGAACATGCAAATGGTGCAATTGAAAGGCAAGAGATTGAGAAAATATTAGACAGTATTAATTTATAGGCGATTTAAGTACAAAAAATAGCGTGTGAGACCATGTATTGTGTTTATTGGAAAAATGGATATTGTACTTTGGACGGTATATCCATTGACAACGCAGGACGATGTGAGGAGTCTATTTTTGTGGATATTTCACATGAAGTTCTAAATGCAATTAAAGAACAAATGTTGAAAAATTGGGAAAGTGACGAGACAAATAAACAGAAAGGCCTCTAGACAATATCTAGAGGCCTTTTTTATTATCATATTGCGTTTTCAGGCAATGGAAAGTCCAAAAAGCCGCAGTCAATAACAAGCGCCAATCTGCAATATGGTTGGCAAATACATCATATGCTTGTATTCTAAATCAAACACCCCCTTTGCAAAGATACGATTCTATCCATCAAAGTCATAGCAACGTCTTGCTTGTGCATAAGCGGCAGTTGTTCGACGCCGTCTTTGGTGAGGAGGGCAACGCGATTTGTGTCGGTCCCAAAGCCGGCTCCCGCCTCTTTGAGATGGTTGGCCACAATCATGTCCAGATGTTTTTGCTCGAATTTCTCCTGCGCATAACCAAGCAAGTCCTGCGTTTCCATACAAAATCCACACAAAAATTGTCCCGGTTTCTTGTGATTCCCAAGATATTGCAAAATGTCTTCGGTGCGCTCAAGCGCAATCGAAAGGCTCTGCTTAGATTTCTTTATTTTCTCGTCTGCCGCGTTGGTTGGACGATAATCTGCAACCGCGGCGGTTTTGATAATCACATCCATGTTTTCATGCACAGAGCTCACAGCGTCAAACATTTCCTTTGCCGTAACAACCTCAACAACGTCTACAAACATTGGAGGTGTCAGGCATGTCTTTCCCGTAACCAGAGTGACATTTGCGCCCCGCAGCATACATATCCTTGCAATGCTATAGCCCATCTTTCCTGAAGAATGATTGGTAATATAACGTATTGGATCTATCTTCTCCTGCGTAGGACCGGCCGTTATCAAAATTCTTTGCCCCGCCAAATCTTTTTTATAAGCAACACAGCGCAGAAGATGTTCACGCAACACCTCCGGTTCCGGCATTTTCCCAACGCCCACGTCACCGCAGGCCAAGCGGCCGCTTGTAGGTGGAACAACCTCCATGCCGAATTTTTGCAAAAGGGATAGATTCTCCTGCACAATTGGATTTTCATACATACCGGTGTTCATAGCCGGAACAATCATCTTGGGCGCACTGCTTGCAAGAAAGGTAGTTGTGAGCATATCGTCTGCAATTCCATGCGCAAGTTTGGCAATCACATTGGCTGTTGCCGGCGCAACCATGACGACGTCCGCTCTTTTGGCGAGCTCAACATGTGCAACGTTGTATTCAAAACTGCGATCAAACGTATTGCAGATGCATTTATGTCCGGTTAACGTCTCAAATGTAAGAGGATGAATGAAGTTTTGCGCATGCTCGGTCATGATAACGCGAACATCTGCGCCCTCATGCACCAACATGCTTGCAAGAGCAGCACTTTTATAGGCGGCTATCCCTCCAGTCACGCCGAGAATAACAGTTTTATCTTTTAACATCATAAAAGTATCCTTTCTCTGCTTTTTACCAACGCCAACGGCAACTCCTCCCGTCAAACCAACAGGAAACTCGTCTGCATAAATTGTACCTTCTTGTAACATCTTTTTGCAAAAATGTAAGTTCCTATCTGAACCCTTTCACAATCATAGGAAAAGTTAGAGCATTTTTGTATAAATTTTGATATTATATACTTACTGTATAAAAATCTATTGTCCACTAAAGAACGGCTCCTATTGATATGCACCCTTTATGATTCTCCTCACAAAATAGATATGAAAAAAAGACGGCTGATAAAAATTCGCCGTCTTTAAAAAATAACAATTATTCTTCTCTCATCTTTGCAAAGCACTCGCTGCAATAAACCGGACGGTCTTCACGTGGCTGAAAAGGAACTTTTGCCTCTTTTCCACAAGCAGCGCAAACAGAAGTGTACATCTCTCTAGAAGCATTCTTTCTAGCATCGCGGCAAGCCTTACATCTCTGAGGCTCATTCACAAAACCTTTTTCTGCATAAAACTCCTGCTCACCGGCAGTAAACACAAATTCTGCTCCACACTCTTTACATACTAACGTCTTGTCTTCAAACATCTTAAAAAACCTCGCTTAAATAAAAAATATTTGCCCCAGACGGACTCGCACCATCACCTTTGAAAAACAACGCTCTGCTTTAAGCTACCGGGCCATATCAAACATAAAAATCAAAGAAAACTTTAGCTTCTGTCTGATCAGCGCCGGTGCAACTTGCAACGAGAGCATCAAAAAGATGCAAAACCATGGCAGACATTTAAACGAAGTCAAAAGTATTATCTAAAACCATTAAAACAAACTATCTTAATGAATAACCTTATCATAAACGAAAACAGATCGATTGTCAAGTCTTTTCTAAAAAACAACTAGAAAAATGAGAGAAAAAATCATCAGCGTATCCTTCGCTATCATTTCTATAAAAGCCTTTGATCGTTCACAATCAAACCAAATGAACGGTGAAAAAAGTCCGCGGCTTTGGTGCACAATAGCATTCTATCTAAGAAAATTTCAAAATAACTAATAATCGGGGAAAGGTCGGTTTCAATCCGTAAATCTAAAATAATATCATGACTTTTTGCGGAAAAAAGCAGGGTAGAGGTTGTCACCGCATGATTCACTCTGTCGTGAATGTCAAAGCTTGCAAGATCACGATTGCGCACCCTGCTCCTGCGAACATCGCTCTTATCCGCTAAGATTAGCGCCGCGGCAATGTCGTTTACCACACCGGCCGTTCCCTCATCGTGATTTCCTATAGCAGCAACAACAGCCGCAATCTCCTCTGCTTCCATCCCCATCTTCTCAAGAATATGAAATGCCATAACAGCGCCGCTTTGTGCATGATGAATGCGATTTACCACATTTCCAATGTCATGGAGATATCCGGCCATATATGTGAGTTCCTGTCGGCGCTTGTCTCCCCCCATCTCCCCCATCAATCGCTGTGCCATATCGGCAGTTCTTGTCACGTGGGCGAAACTGTGTTCCGTAACCCCCCGGCTTTTGAGCATATCATCTGCAACCCTAATATAGGCCTTTACCTCAGGGTTCTCACGAACCTGTTCAAGCGTTACCATACCATCACCTCCTGAAATACTGTCTCTCTTAGTCTAACCGAAAAGAAAAAAAATCATTCCAAAACAGGCAATCGCAAACTTTAAAAACACAAAAACTATTCTGTGTTTAAGACAGTGCTTGGTGAATCAAACGCGCTTGTTCCTTAGTAATCCGGCATTCACGCGCTAACTCCTGTTCATCTGCCTCTAAAATAGCCTTCTTTGTCTTATATCTTTTTAAAATCATCAGCGCTCTCTTCTCCCCAATTCCTTTGACTTTTGTCAGGTTCATCTCAAGCATAGTCTTTTTCCGAACATTTTTTTGAAAAGAAATGGTATAACGATGCACCTCGTCCTGAATGGCGGTGACCAAAGAAAAAGCCGCCTTATGCGCTGATATAGAAATTTCCTCTTCTTGCGCCGTAATCGCACGGGTACGATGGCGGCTGTCTTTAACCATACCAAAACAGGGAATTTGCAGATGAAAAGAAGACAAAAGCGCAAGCGTCATGGAAAGATGCCCGGAACCGCCGTCTAACAAAATTAAATCCGGCAGTCTGCCAAAACCTTCCTTGCCTTTCTCTTGTTCATATCGCAGGAAACGGCGCGTCAACATTTCTTTCATAGCCGAATAGTCATCTTGTCCGTTGGTTGTTTGAATGGTGAAGCGTTTATAGAATCGTTTGCACGGACGGCCATTTTCAAACACCACCATTCCGCCAACAATGCCACTATCGCCTAAATTTGAAATATCGTACGCTTCAATATAATTGGGCGGGACAGTCATCCCCAAGAGATTCGCCAGCTCGTGCAACGCTTTGATCTCTCTCTCTCCCTTTCGAATCCTGTTAGAGAGAACCGCGGTTGCATTGTCTACAGCCATCTGCATAAGGCGCTTTCCCTCACCCCTCTGTGGAACACGCAATTGCACATGAACCCCCGCCAAACTTGTACAATATTCCTCTAAAAGCGTTAAGTCTACCCTTTCGTCATCAATATAAACGAGCTTTGGAAAGTCATTACAAGACGAATAAAAACGGGCAATGAAATCATTTCTCAGTTCAAGAGGATCATACGTGTCCTTAAAAGTGTGATCCGCTTTATCAACCAGATGCCCCGCTCGAAATTTTAAAACGGCAAAACAAGACTCCGTCCCGCTTTGCACCATCGCAATCACATCAATATTTTTTTCCTCCTGCAAATAAATGTTTTGGCTCTCACCTACCTTTTCAATTGCACGAATACGGTTTCGCAAAACAAGCGCTTCCTCAAATCGCATTTGAGCAGAAGCCTCTTCCATTTTTTGTTTCATCTGCTCTACAGATGTCCGACTTCCGGTTTTAATGAATGCAATCGCTTCCTCTACCCTTTTCCGATAATCTTTTTCAGACACCTTGCCGGAACAAACGCCGTCACAACGACCAATGTGATAGTTCAAACAAGGCCGCCCAATTCTAGCATGATAAGACAGCTTTTTTCTGCAAGTCGGCAGAAGAAATACACGGTTTGCCTCCTCAACAGCCTGACGGACGGCAAAAGAGCTGGTGTAAGGACCAATATACTCCCCTTGTCCCTCTTTCTGTTTAACCCAGCGAATTCTTGGATAAGCCTCATCTGATATATGAATATAGTGATAGCCCTTGTCATCCTTGAGTAAAATATTATATTTAGGCGTATGCTGCTTAATCAAGCTGCATTCTAACACCAACGCCTCAAATTCCGATTCCGTGACAATAAAATCAAAATCCGCCACTAAAGAAACCATCTTGCGCACTTTATCGTTGTGTGCTGCATTTTTGCGAAAATAACTGCTCACTCTCTTAGTCAAAGCCTTGGCCTTGCCAATATAAATGATTTTTCCATCCTTATCTTTCATAAGATATACACCCGGTTGATCTGTTAAATTTCTCGCTTTGTCTGCAAGATATTCCATCCTATCCATCTTTCTGCCTCCCAGATGATCCCTTTTTTGCCGGTTTGTCTCTTAAAATAAAAGCTCTTTACGCAGCAATCGGCCTGAGAGCATGCTCTCCACCCCCATGACAGGAGAAAAAAGCACCTGTCATGGGGGTGTTATGAAATCCACCATGCAGTGGATTTCATGGCCGATTGCTGCACCAAAAAATGCTACTTTTCTAAAAGTCATATTCTCCAACTGTTTAGAGAAATCGAAAAAAGACGGAATTAATCTGGCACAGCAAAGCTGTTCAAGCCAGACTAAACCCGTCTCTACCCAGTCCAATGAAGCGCTGCAAACAACATCCTACAATTGAAATAATGAAATAAATCACTTTTTACAAGGGACAAAATTTTTGCAACATAACATCCTGATTACATTTTAAAGCAAAACAACAAAATACCTAACTACTTTTAATTACTCAGTAAAACCGCTTTCAATTAAAGAAATCAAGCTCTCAACTGCCTCCTGCTCATCAGAACCATCGGCAATAATGCGAATAGGGGTTCCTCCAACAATACCTAAGGAGAGAACTCCTAATAAACTTTTTGCATTCACCCGACGCTCTTCCTTTTCAACCCAAATAGAAGACTTAAACTCATTTGCTTTTTGAATAAAAAAAGTAGCTGGTCTTGCATGTAATCCTACCTGATTTTTAACAGAAACCTCTTTTACGTACATATACAAGACACCTCATATCCTAGAATTTTTTATTTTAGAAAATTATACATCTATTATACCATATTCCATTGATTCGTCAATATAAAATCTGAATTTTTTTTAAAATCTCTTAGATTGGTAATTCAAAACTAATTATTGATGAAAAATTGTATAAATTGACGACAAATCTCGACGTTTTTGTCTGAACAAAGACTTTCTATACGAATCTTATGTATTTAATAACAACTTTATTCCTCGTCAAGGCTATACAAATCTAATTTTTCTTTTATAATCTGTTGTAAAATCTGTAAGTCTTCCTCCGAAAGTCTTGCCTGAGAGAGTAAATCAGGCCGTTTGTCAAGTGTGTTTTTTAAAGACATTTTTCTCTTCCATTCGGCAATCCTTTTGTGATGGCCAGACAACAGCACCTCCGGAACACCTTTACCACGCCAATATTCCGGCCTGGTAAACTGTGGATGCTCTAACAAACCATGAAAAATGCTGTCTTGCTCAAAGCAGCTGCTGGAGGGGAGCACCCCCTCACACAATCGAACAACACTGTCTACCAGCACGAGAGCAGGTAGTTCTCCTCCTGTTAAAACATAGTCTCCAATTGACAATTCCTCATCGACAATCTCATCCAATACGCGCTGATCAATCCCCTCATAATGACCACAGAGAAGAAACAAATGATCAAGCCGTGAAAGGTCAAGCGCTTTCTTCTGCGTCAAAACGCTTCCTTGCGGCGATAGATATACCACATGCGGCAAAACATCGAGCTGCTCCACAACAGCCTGATAGCAACGAAAAACCGGTTCGGCCTGCAACAACATCCCCATTCCGCCTCCATAGGGTGCATCGTCAACGCATTTGTGTTTGTCAAGTGTATAATCACGTATATTGTGCGTGTACAACGTAACCTTTTTGCTTTTTCGGGCGCGTCCCACAATGCTCTCTGATAAAAAGGCCTCACACATCTGAGGAAAAAGAGTGGCAATATCAATTCTCATCGAACAACCCCTCCAATGGAGAGATAAGAAGGAAGCCATCTTTAAGATTTACTTCTTTGAGCACCTGAGGAATTCCGGGAAACATTCTATAATGCCCTGCATCATCCTCCAAATGATAGACATCGCTGGCACCATACTGGGTTATCTCTCTCACTTTTCCATAGCAAACAGAGGGATCATTTTGATCGTAAACAGGCAGACCGATTAAATCCTGAATAAAATATTGCCCTTTTGGCAATGCATAGTCCTCTCTGTTAATATATAGTATGCTATTTCTAAGTCTTTGTGCCGCCTCCACCGTTTGAACCTCAGAAAAATGCATGATAAGCATTCTCTTTTGCACACGGGATTTTGTAACCGAAAGAGTTTCTTCTCCCTGTGCATCTACATAAAAGGAAGAAAACTGCAAAAGATCTTCCGGTGCATTACTCCATGGTTGCACCTTCACATCTCCACACAGACCATGGACTGAAACAATTTTCCCAATCTCCAAATAGCGTTTAACCGGCATGTCCTTCTCCTCCTCTGCACATAAATAAAGCGCTTTACACACTCCAAAGAGCGGAAAGCGCTTTTGACTTTGACATCTTATCTTGACATTAGTCGATTTCAACCATTACTTTTCCGCCTGTACGGCTTGCAGCTGCACGCATCACCGTGCGAATCGCCTTTGCAATTCTACCCTGCTTGCCAATCACACGACCCATGTCGTTCTCAGCAACATGCAGATGATAAACCACAACATCTTCTTCATTAGGTTCGTCAACAGTAATGGTTACAGACTCTTTATCTTCAACCAAACCTTTTGCCATTGATTTTAATAATTCTTCCACTTGATCCAACTCCTTAACTTGATTTTATTTGTTATTTGCATTAAATAACGCCTTTTTCCTTAAGCAGACGTTTGACTGTGTCGGTTGGCTGCGCGCCAGTAGAAATCCAGGATTTAACCTTTTCCTCATCCACTTTAAAAAGAGACGGTTCCTGTCTGGCATCGTAAATGCCCAACTCCTCAATAAACCGCCCATCTCTAGGATAACGCGAATCTGCAACTACCACGCGGTAAAATGGAGCTTTTTTTGCGCCCATACGACGTAATCTGATTTTAACTGCCATGGGATTCCCTCCTTATTATAATCTTTATCTATGCTGCCCAAGATATACATCTTGAACAGATTTTTACAACTTTCTAAATGAAAGCAGTAAAGCAAGCTTGATTTTTTTGAAAAACAAAATGTCTCCACAAAAACAAAAATTTATAGTCCAAAGCCGGGTGGAAGTCTTCTTCGATGACGTTTTCCCTTATGTCCCCCAAATTGTTTCATCATCTTTTGCATGCTTTCAAAACGCCGCAAAAGTTGATTCACATCCGGCACTGTCGTGCCGCTTCCCGCTGCAATGCGCTTTTTGCGTGAAGCATTAATCAGAGAAGGTTTTGCGCGTTCTTTCTTGGTCATTGAGCAAATAATGGCCTCAACCTTGTCAAATTGAGCGTCGTCTAAATCCTGATCCTTAACCTTGTTTCCCACACCGGGAATCATTCCAACAATGTCTTTAATAGAACCCATCTGACGAATTTGCCTTGTCTGCTCAAGAAGATCCTCCAAATCAAAGGAATTGTCCTTGAGTTTTTTCACCATTTTGTCAGCCTTTTTCTCATCCACGGCCGTCTGTGCTTTTTCAATTAAGGTGAGCATATCTCCCATGCCCAAAATTCTAGACGCCATTCTTTCAGGATAAAAAGGCTCTAAATCATCTAATTTTTCTCCAATACCCACAAATTTGACCGGCTTTCCCGTCACCGCCAAAACCGACAGCGCAGCTCCGCCTCTTGTGTCGCCATCTAACTTTGTTAAAACAACGCCGTCAATGGTGAGCGCGTCGTTAAACTTTTCAGCGACATTCACAGCGTCTTGACCTGTCATAGCATCCACAGTTAATAGAATTTCATTAGGTGAAACCGCTTCTTTAATCTGAACCAGCTCATTCATAAGCGCTTGATCAATATGCAGTCTTCCCGCTGTGTCCAACAAAACCAAATCGTTTCCATAATCCTTAGCATGTTTGATCGCGGCCTTGGCAATCTTGACAGGATCTCCCTGCCCCATTTCAAAAACCGGAACCTCCACTTGGGCACCCAAAACCTTTAGCTGCTCAATGGCCGCCGGACGATAAACGTCGCAGCCAACGAGCAAAGGTCTATGCCCTTTAGACTTAAAGCTTTTGGCAATCTTAGCACAATGGGTTGTTTTGCCGCTTCCCTGAAGCCCACAGAGCATAACCACACAGGGCGGATGCGAGGGAAAACGAACCCGACTATTTTCCTCGCCCATCAAAACGCAAAGCTCTTCATTGACAATTTTAATAACCTGCTGTGCCGGCGTCAGGCTCTCAAGCACTTCATTGCCAATCGAGCGCTCGGTGATCTTAGAAACAAAATCTTTCACCACTTTATAACTCACGTCCGCTTCTAACAGCGCAAGCTTCACTTCACGCATGGCAACTTTTACGTCATTTTCCGTCAACTTCCCTTTAGAACGAAGTTTTTTAAACGCCGCTCCGAGCTTTTCAGACAAGCCTTCAAAAGCCATTCTGTTTCCCCCTAATCTTGATTGTCGGCAAAAGAAGATGCAATGTGCAAAATTTCTTCTGCGCACTGCGAAATTCTTTCCGCATTGCCGCTATCGGCCAAAGCTTTCATCACAGAAGCCAAACTGCTCACCCGGGCTAAAAGTCTTGACAACTCCTCGGTTTTCTTCAAGAGCCCCACATGCTCCTCAAAGTGACGCAAAATCGTTTCCGTTCTACGAACACTGTCGTGCACACCCTGGCGGGTAATATCCATCAATTCTGCAATTTCAGCCAAAGAAAGATCTTCATTATAATAAAGCTCTGCGAGTTCGCGCTGTTTTTCCGTTAGCAGGGCGCCATAATAATCAAGCAAAAGCGATACATCTAAATGTTTACTCATCAATCATCCGTCCTTTATCGGATGTAAAGCATTTTTCTTTACAGTGTTATATTGTAACGCATATGCAAATAAATGTCAAGGCCTTTTTTAAGAGAACAAATATAGCTATCTACTGTCTCTGCTTATTTGAACAACACTAAGAAACTTCATCTACCAAAAATTTTTCTTTATGAAGTACCAGCATGGTATTATAAATTATTTTTATTCTGTCTTGACAAATATCAGTTGAATTGCTATAATAATTTTATTATTAAATTTGCGAGTGTGCTGGAATAGGCAGACAGGCACGTTTGAGGGGCGTGTGTCATTGGCGTACGGGTTCAAGTCCCGTCACTCGCACCAAACCAAAATAATCCGAACCAGATCTTCTCTGTGGGAGACGGGTTCGGATTATTTTTTTCTTTGAAAAATTCGAGGATACGCATTTTAGAAATGGCGTTATGAAGCATCCAGAATCCAAGCCGAGAAAGCCGAAGCGGAAAAAGGATCGGGAGGACGCTTATGAAAAGCATCAAAAGCTGTGAATTCAATATGAACACGGACTGCGTGGAACTGCGATTTCCGGACGGCAGCGTGATCTCCATCAACTGCACTGCCGTGAAGAACGACGTGGCAGACAACCGTTTGCAGCGGTCGGAGCCGGACTATCTCATCTACAACGACCCGCTGACCTGTGCCGACCTCGTTCTAAACGGAGATGTTGAGACATATTTGAATACTGTCACAGAGTATAAACCCTACAAAAACTGAACAAACGCACAAATGAGATGGTGGTCTATCCCATTTGCTATGTTGTTTCAGGAGTATATACCCCTTGAAATCGCCTTATATCTATCGCCGCTGCTGTCTTTGTCCACTTTTGCCGCGTCCCGTGCCGCTTCCCACTCGGCGAATTCCCTCTGACCTTCTTCGCTCTTATAGTAGGCGAGGATGTCTGACAGCAGGATCCTTGCGATGTTCTCGATTTCATGCTGCGGGATCCCGCTTTTGTTGATGAGCTTCTTTCGCCTGCTCAAGTCGCACCTCCGAAAAAGTATTTTGCCGCATCTTTCTCCCGCGCTGCGGAGGAACGATATCCTGAGCGTCATTTGTCCTGCTTTTTCTTTCCCTTCACATCCTTCCTGTCTCATCCGAAAATGAAAACGCAGCCGCCTATCAAGCCCTTCGGGTCATCTGCACGGTGTCTTGTGTCTTAAATTGTGTTTTCATTATAGCAGCGACCGGACTGCCCGTTAATAGCAAAGTAACGAAAGATGGCGACACATAATTTCGGTTTACAGATTGACAGATGAAATGGCACAGTAGTTAGCGGCCGCCATCCGCCGCGCTTTTCGGCATACAAGGCAGGTAAGCACAGACTATGTCCGCCCATGCATATTTTGATGAAACAGGACAAGGCCGTTGCGAGGAAAAGCAGCTTCTCCTTTTTTCATTTGTTTTTTGAAAAACGCTATCCCAACAGCACCGGGGCCGAGATGTGTTCCGATCACGTCTTTCTACCGTTGTGTAGCGGACTTCCTGCAAATAATCCCCCCGGATGCGGCGGCTGTCTTCGATGTATTTTAATAAAGGCGCATCAGAAATCCCCCTGTAGCAGAGCAGAACCGGCTTGCTGAAATCAATTCTGCCAACCTTGTCGATTTTCTAAATGAGCAGATTGTTCCCCATTTTAGAGCCGCAAGCTTTTCCAAGCAGGTGTATTTCACCGTCAATGACGAAAGTACAGGCTTGATGATCAACACGCCGCCGGCGAATGCGGCTGCTTTGGAAATATGACCGTCCTGCTTCAGGTATTCGAGGGTATCCACCAACGTAACAACAGCGATTTTTTCTTCTCATCTTCCATGATTCGCGCGATTTCTTCCGCAGACGTTCCCGCGTCCAAAAGCCGGAACGCAAGCTCCACCAGAATTCCGGCGCCCATTGCCGCGCTTGTACTGTCTACAACATAGACATTTTCATAATCCGCCGCTGCAATCACGGCGCCTTGATAAGCACCGGAAAACTTAGATGCAAGGGTAATGACAACGGCGGCCTCTTCTGCCTGCTTTGCCTTTTCAAACTCCTGCATAGAGGCATTCGGAGTTGCCTGACCGGTGGTGGGCAGCACATCGCTTTGAATCAGCTTCTCATAGAATGTTTTGTAGTTGATGGTCACGCCATAGATGTATTCCTCCTAACCAAAATGAACGGTGAGGGGTACCGTATATACCCGCACTTTGATTTTGGGAATCAAATCTGCTGTGGAATCAACAATAATTCCCGTTTTCATTTTAATCATATCTCCTTATTTTTGCTGTCTTTGGCAATGGCCTCCAAGCTGCTGATTATGAAAAGGCTGCGATAAAATACATTTCTTTTGTCCTCTATTAAATCGCGATTGATCGTATCAAGGACGCCGCTGATTTTCCCTGTGATTTTTTTGCCGACCTCACGTCCTTTTTCAGGCAAACGTAAAGGGCTTTTATACCGTTTGACTCCTTCGGAATTGCGTACGATGAATCCGTTGACTCCAAGATAATCCAATACACGGGAATGGTCGCCTTATGCTTCTCGCAATGCTCGCACAGGTCTGCAGAGGTCACACCTTCCAACAAATAAATATAGTACAGGCAGGATACATGGGCGCTTCTCAGATGATATGCGGCCATCTCCTGATTTTTTATTTTTCGTATGTTGCGGCTGATCTTGTTGATTAAGACAGTAAACGCTTCAAATCTTTCCTGCATGGCTGCTTCCCTTCCTTGCAAATGTTGAAGTTTCAACAAGAGGATTCTATTATGGAATTGGTGAAATGTCAATAGTGGCTCTGCCTGTTATGGGTTACATCTACAAAAAATAACGATATACACGGTCACAGCATACATTCCCATACGGCTTCACGGAAAAGGTTCGCTGCGCAGTTCCTAACGCACTTCTTACAGTTGCCGCAGATGCAGCAGTCCTGCCTGCGGTTCTTGACGCAGAATAAAAGCCCGTCCTTGCCCGGATAGTCCTTGATTTCATGCGCAAATTCTACCTGCTTCAAAACGGCATCTTCAAAAATATTCGTCATAAACGCTCTCCCACCCCTTACAGGTGTAGTCGGGTATACCCCATTTCGGGGCTTACCTTACGTTATCATCCGCATCTCGTCTTCGTATTGTGGCGACGTGGAAGAGGTTGCTGCAGCCGTCAGACTGCGTAAAGCAGGGTTTGGGGAAGGCACGCCCCAACAAGATTCTGATGGGACAGAATGAACGACAGGCGAAATCTGGCACCTCGGTAGAATTTTGCTCTGCAACTTCCACCTTTTTACCACCGTGTCGGTTTTGCAGTTTTTATCTCTGCTTCCTGCAAAAGCCGGACAAGCGTGTTTTGCCGGAGCCTGCGAATAACTCTTTGAAGATGGGCGCGAAAAAGCCGCAGAAATTCTCTGCGGACGATAGATGGGGACTATTTGATTTTCTGCGTTTGCCAGCCTGTTAAAAAAGAAATAAATAACTTACAAAAACGGATAAGTGTGGCGCAAAAAGACTACGCTTCCCCCTTGTTTGGTTTGATAATTTTCAATATAAACCGATCCGATGAACGATATAAACCGCGAATATGATGTGATTTTACAAAAGCTCCAAATGACAGCCATAAATATTAAGGAGCTGATTACACTTTCAAAATAAAATGGCTTTTGTGAAAATCAAGAAGCCCCTCATTGCGCATTTTTCCAAGTTCAAGCGACAGCCCACTGCGTTCGACCGCAAGATAGTCCGCAAGCTGCTGCCTTGAAAAAGGAATGTCAAATTCGTATTTTCCGAGACGCTGTGCTTCTGCAGAAAGATAGGACATAATCTTTGCCCGTGTGGTACGCTGTCCCATATGTGTGAGTTTTTCGCCGAAACGCAGA
Organism: uncultured Oscillospiraceae bacterium; assembly: GCA_934438055.1. Lineage (GTDB taxonomy): Bacteria > Bacillota > Clostridia > Oscillospirales > Ruminococcaceae > CAKSAY01. Next base: position 98,358 of record CAKSAY010000002.1, read on the forward strand.
TTTCTCTCGGCAAGCTCGCTGAGGAGATTTCGGATGATTCGACTGTGATGGACACAGGCTGATGGGCAGACGTTCAAGATCTGCTTCACATTAAAAAACATCACTATGACAGAACTTTCTGCTATCACGTTCACATTCAGTACAGATCCGGGAGCACAGGCAAATGCAGCGGCAAAGGTCTGTCCCGCTATCGCCTTGGAAAGAATGTTACGGTTTCCCCAGATGTCTTCCTGTATAATCAGGACATTTCCCGACAGTATAAGACCGATTGCTTCAGATGTATCTCCGGCGCGCAATACGAAGGATCCTTTGGAAAAATCCTTTTTTTCGGCTTTGAGGCAGGAGAGCGTAGAGATAAGCTCATTTTCGGAAATTCCCGAAAAAAGTTGAGCAGATCGAATAACGGATAAAAAATCTTTCATAAAAATCCTCTTTCGTTGAAAATTCAACCGACTTATTGAGTTTATTGTACTATAATGAGAGTGAAAATGCAAGGAGGTACAGTCATGAAGAGAAAAATCATTGAGATCGATCAGAGAAAGTGCAACGGCTGCGGCGCCTGCGCCGAGGCCTGCCACGAGGGAGCAATCGCCATGGTGGACGGCAAGGCGCAGCTCATGCGGGACGACTATTGCGATGGGCTGGGCGACTGTCTGCCCGCCTGTCCCACAGGAGCCATCACCTTCGTGGAACGCGAAGCCACCCCTTATGACGAAAAGGCCGTTATGGAAAATAAACGGAAAATGATGCAGGAAAAGATGAAAAAAGAGGGAATGACATTGCCCTACGGATGTCCCGGAAGTCGGTCAAGAAAAATTGAACACATGGAATGTACCGATGCGGAAGCGGCATATGCGAAACCTGTCAGCAGACTGTCGCAGTGGCCCGTGCAGATAAAGCTCGTTCCTGTAAATGCACAGTACTTTGAAGGAGCGAAGCTGCTCATTGCCGCTGATTGCACGGCTTATGCTTATGCCGCTTTTCACGAGCGATTTATAAAAGGGCATATCACTCTTGTCGGTTGCCCGAAACTTGACAGCGTGGATTATTCGGAAAAGCTGACGGAGATCATCCACAATAACGATATCAAGAGCGTTACCGTCGTGCGCATGGAGGTACCCTGCTGCGGCGGACTGGAGCAGGCGGCAAAAACAGCATTGCAGCAGAGCGGTAAGTTCATCCCCTGGCAGGTCGTGAACATTTCCACGGACGGAAAAATACTTGATTGAAGAATTAAAAATATAACAAAGTGAGGATTTGAATATGGATAACAAAATGTTTTGCTTCCAGTGCGAACAGACGGCGGGCTGTACCGGATGTACCGGAAGAGCAGGCGTTTGCGGCAAGACTGCCGATGTGGCGAAGCTTCAGGACGAGCTGACCGGTGCGTTGATCGGTCTGGCACGAGTCACAGACGGCGATACACACGCAACGCCGGATACCTGGCGACTGATGATAGAGGGACTGTTCACCACCATCACCAATGTGAATTTCAATGAAAAAACTATTCGGGAACTGATTGACCGGGTTCATGCGGAAAAAGCGCGGCTGGTACCAAACTGCTCCGGTTGCGGCTCCCGCTGCGGGCGGAACGATGATTACGACATGAACCTGCTCTGGAACGCGCAGGAGGATATACGCAGTCTCAAATCTCTTATTCTGTTCGGTGTGCGCGGCATGGCGGCTTATGCACATCACGCTATGGTGCTGGGCTATACCGACGAGGAAGTGAACCGCTTCTTCGCTAAGGCGCTCTTTGCCATCGGCGAAGATTGGGGTATGGATGAGCTGCTTCCTGTTGTGATGGAGGTCGGCGAGAAAAATCTCAAGTGCATGGCGCTTCTTGACAAGGCGAACACCGAAAGCTACGGCACGCCCGCGCCCGTTACCGTCCCGCTGACGGTGGAGAAGGGACCGTTCATCGTCATCACCGGTCATGACCTCCACGACCTGAAACTGCTGTTGGAGCAGACCGAAGGCAAAGGCATCAACATCTACACCCACGGCGAGATGCTGCCCGCTCACGGCTATCCAGAGCTGAAAAAGTACACCCATCTCAAGGGTAACTTCGGCACAGCATGGCAGAACCAGCAGAAGGAGTTTGCGGATATCCCCGCGCCGGTGCTGTTCACCACAAACTGCCTGATGCCGCCGAAAGCGAGTTATTCTGACCGAGTGTTCACCACGGCGGTGGTATCCTATCCTGAAATCACCCACATCGGTGAGGACAAGGATTTCTCGCCCATCATTGAAAAGGCACTGGAGCTGGGCGGCTACTCCGAGAACAAGCCCTTCACCGGCATTAACGGCGGCAGCACGGTCATGACCGGCTTTGGTCACGGCACGGTGCTGAGCGTGGCGGACAAGGTGATCGATGCAGTAAAGGCCGGCGCGATCCGGCACTTCTTCCTGGTAGGCGGCTGCGACGGAGCCCGCCCCGGCCGTAATTACTACACGGACTTTGTGAAGCAGACGCCTGCCGATACCGTAGTGCTGACCCTTGCCTGCGGCAAGTTCCGCTTCAATGATCTGGACTTGGGAACCATCGGCGGTCTACCCCGACTCATGGACGTGGGACAGTGCAACGACGCCTACAGTGCTGTGAAGATCGCGCTGGCCTTGGCGGAGGCCTTCGACTGTGGCGTCAACGACCTGCCGCTGTCCCTGGTTCTTTCGTGGTATGAGCAGAAGGCGGTGTGCATCCTGTTGACCCTGCTGTATTTGGGTATTAAAAACATCCGTCTCGGCCCCACGCTGCCGGCGTTTGTTTCGCCCAATGTGCTGAACTACCTCGTGGAAAATTTCGGAATTGCGCCTGTCTCTACCCCGGAGGAGGATTTAAAACAACTCCTCAAATAAAAATGCCACACAGGGCACATAAAACAGATACTCCTCACTGCCGCCATGGTAGTGAGGAGTATCTGTTTACGCTTGCATACTAATTTTCTGTCCGTTTTTAAATGGACCGCCAATCGTTCCGGCTGAAGATATTACGAAATCCATTAGAGGCTCATTATCGGCAGCCGCTTCCGAAAATCCATCCATACTTCTTTATTGACCATAGGCATCAATCCAAGGCAGTGACGGCACAATGATTTTCAATCGCATCTGCGGGACTCATCATCGATTGAAAATAGGGCGCGTTTGCAGGACCGAACACGGAGTGGCAAGCATGGCAAAGATGGCCCTCCTTGCCGCCGTGCGAAGTCTGCCGGTTTCACACTTAGCAAGCAAGGTGGCCCGGAGCCACTTTATTTAGTAATTTTCTGCCGCATTTGATTTTTAGACACAAAAAACACATGTAAACATTATGAATCTAAACCCAAAAATTCACACCCTCATCAGATTTACATACATAAAATATTACATGTGTCATTGTGCATCGTATTGAATTTTAAAATAGTAATATAAATTCTTTTTTAGTATTGAATATAACAAAACCATTCTCTGGTCAACGCCATAAAATCATTCATCTACTGCGCATAAACAGAGAGTATCTCCGCGACATACATAGTGTGAAAATCACGATTTGGGTAATTTTTTTCCACAAGAGAGGTATCTAAAAATCCATCAGGGAGAAAGTCCTGTTTATAAAGTTTTTGGCAAACAAAAACCATCTTTGCCTGAAAGAAAGTGACGCTGCCGTCAAGGGTTGTTGGAACCAACCCCGTCTCCTTGGCCTTGTCACAATCCCGGCCGGAATGGCTGCCACAAAACTGCAGTGCAGAACGCTCGTTCTCATCAAAAAAACTAAGTGTAAAGCGTTCATTTGCCTCAATAAATTCTTTGGTGTATCTCTGTGGGCGAAGATAAATCATAGCAACATTTTTATTCCATAAAACACCCACGCCTCCCCATGAAGCTGTCATTGTATTATAATGCTCTCTGTCCCCCGCAGAAATCAACATCCAGCGCTTTCCAATCGTTCTAAAAGGGGAAAAGGTCAATTTTTCTAAATCTAAAGGCTGAAACATAACAATCATCTCCTTCATTAATAATAAATTCATTATACCATTTTTTGGACAAAAATGCAAAATAGATTTTAAACAAATTTTTCTGCATAAAAACCTAAAAAACCAATACGATAAGGTTCCTGTTCCATTTTGCAAACAAATGAATACTACTGCATTTATACACCACAACCCCCTGTTTTACCCTAATTTTCCGTAGATTTATTTGCATATTTATTTGTTTATTGAATATTCTTCTTGCCGTGTGTTTTATAATAGGAAAAAGAACAGCGTCTGTTTAACAGCATTTTCAATTCCTATTTCTATGAATAAAGAAGCTTAAATATGAAAGAAAAAGCAATCAAAAAGGTCATTCTCGCCTATTCTGGCGGTTTAGATACCATCCATTATTATTTCCCAGCTCAAAAACACTACAATCAGTGTGAAGTGATCGCCGTAGCGGCAGATGTGGGTCAAGAGGAGGAATTGGAAGGGCCGGAGGAAAGGACTCTCAAAACCGGCACATCCAAGCTCTATATTGAAGAGCTAACGCAAGAATTTGTAGAAGATTATACCTTTCCCACACTACAGTCCGGAGCAGTCTATGAAAATGCCTATCTGCTCGGTAATTCCTTTGCACAACCACTCATTGGCAAAAGACTTGCCGAAATCGCAGTTAATGAAAATGCAAATGAAATTGCACACGGCTTCACAGGCAAAGTCAACGATCAAGTACGGTTTGAATTGGCAATACGCGCTTTTTACCGGAGATTCCAATCATCGCGCCATGGCGGATATGGGATTTGCATTCCCGTGAATAGGAGTTAGCCTATGCCCAAGAAAGAAATATTCCTGTCCCGCTGAGCAAAGAGACAAACTATTCTAAAAATAAAAATATCTAGCATCTTTCCCATGAGGGGTTGGACTTAGAGGACACGTGGAACAAACCTGCCCATCAAAAAGAGGGATTTCTCGAATTAGGCGTTTCGCCCGAACAAGTGCCGAACAAACCGCACTGCATCACACTGCACTTTGAAAAAAGGGATTCTCACCGCACTGGACGGAAAAAAGATGGATACTGTGTCTCTTCTCAAAACGCTCAACCGTCTTGGAGGAGAAAACGGAATTGGATTGGCCGACATTATAGAAAACCGTTTGGTGGGAATGAAGTCACGGGGCGTCTATGAAACTCCCGACGGAACCATCCTTTATCATACGCACGAACAACTTTATTTCATCTGCCTGGATAAAGGCACACAGCATTTCAAGCAAAAGGCGGCGTTAACTTTTGCAGATCTTGTCTATAATGGCCAGTGGTTCACACCCTTACGGGAAGCATTGAGCGTCTTTGTATCAAAGACACAGCAAACCGTAACAGGAGACGTCAAGCTAAAATTATACAAAGAAAATATTATCAATGCCGGCATTCGTCCGCCTTACACATTGTACAGCGAAACATTTGCCTCCTTTGGCCAAGATGATGTGTATCATCATGACGATGCAGAGGCTTTATCAATCTATATGGTCTTCCTATTAAGGTAAATGCCATGCTGCAAAAAGAAAGAGAGCAAAAAACATTGGCATGCTGTGATAAAATAAATACTTTTAGTATATAATCTACATATATAACAATTCGTATATTATATCCAAAAATTGTTTCAAGAAAATACATCAAGAGGTTGCGTATGGCAAAGCTTTATGCCGGTCGTTTGAATCAGGAAATAGACAAAAGAGTGAACGCATTAAATGACTCTGTCTCTTATGACAAACGCCTCTATCCGTATGATATTGCCGGAAGTATTGCACACGCAAAGATGCCGGGCAAAACGGAAATTATTTCGCAAAAAGAAGCAAACAAACTGATTGGTGCGCTACAAACACTTTTTACAAGAACTAGACGATGGAAGCCTAGTCGTGTCTGAAACGGCAGAAGACATTCATATGTTTATTGAGGAAAAACTAACCAAACGTTTCGGCAGCATTGGCAAACGGCTTCACACAGCTCGAAGCAGGAACGATCAGGTAGCGCTCCGGACTTTAAGCTCTGTCTGCCGGCAGAATGCAGAGAAATCAAAGCGCTTGTCCAACAGTTTATCTGTGTTTTGCTCGCTCTCTCTGAACAACATTTTCACACCATCATGCCAGACTATACGCATCTGCAGCGAGCGCATCCCATCACCTTTGCGCATCATCTTATGGCCTATGTGCAGATGTTCTTGCGGGATATTGAGCATCTCAATGATTGGGACAACCGTGCTGATGAATGTCCGCTTGGTTCATGTGCTCCGGCCGGAGTGATTTACCCTATTTTACGTGAAGAGACAGCTGCTGCACTTGGTTTTTCAAGAATCACGCAAAACAGTCTTTACGGCGTTTCCGACAGAGACTTATCCTTAGAGTTTCTCTCTGTCTTATCTATTTGCAGTATGCACCTGTCTCGCATGGCTGAGGAACTCATTGCATGGTATTCCTGGGAATTTGAGTTTATTTCGCTTAACGACAAATGTGCAACAGGTTCGAGCATTATGCCGCAAAAAAGAATCCTGACATTCCAGATTTAATCCGTTCAAAAACAGGGCGCATTTATGGAATCCCAATAATATTGTTAACAGCTATGAAAGGCCTTCCCCTAGCCTACAACAAAGATATGCAGGAAGACAAAAAAGCTGTTTTTGACGCAGTGGATTAAATCAAAAGCTGTCTTATCGTGGCTACCCCCATGCTCGAGACGATGCAGGTGAACAAGGGAAAAATGAAAGCAGCAACAGAACAGGGCTTTTTAAACGCAACCGATTGTGCAGATTATCTTGTCAAAAAGGGACTTCCCTTGCGTAAGGCCTATCAAATCACAGACAAGCCGATCGCTTTCTGTATAGAGCAAAAATGCACACTCAATAATTTGACACTGCATCGGTTTCAAGAGCATTCCCCTCTCTTTAAAGAGGATATTTCCCGGGCAATCGCTCTCAACGCCTATGTGAATATCCAGAACACACCGGGAGGACTCGCTCCTGCGCAGGTAAAAAACAAATTGACTCTACAAAAGAGCGGTTGAATGAATTGAGCGCAAACCAATAAAATGAATTTTTACGATAGTAAATCGAAAAAGACATGCCCATAGGTGACATGTTTTTTGTTTAAACAAAAAGTTTCTCTTGACAGAGACGAATTTATATTGTATTATTGTATTAATAAGTTAATACAATAATACAAGGAGGTGCACCCATGCAATTTCAACCCGAAATTCCTATCTATAAACAGCTTATAGAAGAAATGAAAGGGATGATTATTTCAGAGGTCTGGCAATCCGGGACAAAAATCCCCTCTGTTCGGGAACTGTCTCAAACATTTGGCGTTAGCCCCAACACTATGCAACGAGCGCTCGCCGAGCTGGAACAACAAGGCCTTTTGTTTGCAGAAAGAACAGCCGGGCGTTATGTGACAGATAACAAAGAGCTGATTTGCAAATTAAAAAAAGAACAGGCCTTTCAAATTGCCGCAAAGTCAACGCATCAGCTGCTGACCTTAGGATTAAACCCTACGGAAATTATCGAACTGGTCAATCTTGTATTTGAGAAAGGAGAACAACATGAATCCGATTGTAACCGTAACAAATCTCAATAAAAGCTATGGACGAACGCCTGTGTTAGAAAACTTGAGTCTCACCCTGAATCAAGGAGAAATTATCGGTCTACTCGGCCCAAACGGCTGTGGAAAAACCACGTTGATGAAGATTCTTGCAGGACTTATCAACGACTACCGCGGAGAGGTAAACGTGTTAAATGCTCCAATTGGAATCCAGACGAAGGAAAAAATATCCTATCTTCCTGAAAAAACCTATTTAAGTGATTGGATGAAAACCGGTTATGCGATTGATATGATGGCTGACTTCTACCAAGACTTTGACAAGAAAAAAGCACTCGAGCTCCTCTCCCGCTTTGAACTCTCCCCAACGCAGAAATTAAAGTCCATGTCAAAAGGAATGCAGGAAAAGGTGCAGTTGATTTTAGTGATGTCCAGGAACGCAAAGCTTTATGTGCTGGATGAACCCCTAAGCGGTGTGGATGCAGCAGCACGGGACGCGATTTTAGACGTTATTTTAAAAAACTATGCAGAAGACGCCGCCATTTTTCTTTCAACACATTTGATTTATGATGTTGAAAAACTATTCGATTCTGTGATTATGATGGGATATGGAAAGATTATTTTGCAAGACACTGTAGACAGCATTCGTGAAACGTATCAAAAATCAGTTGATGAAGTATTTCGGGAGGTGTTTAAATGTTAGGAAAACTCATAAAACATGAATGCAGGGCAACTGCAAGAATACTCCCCTTTGCCTATTTAGCAACAGCAATTCTCTTTCTCGTTGCATGGATTGTTAAGCTCGCCGTCGGTGAAATGACAACTGTGGCAATGATTCCAACGGTTCTCTTTCTGCTCGCGTCGATAGGCGTTTTCATTCTAACGCTTATCTTATGCATCATGCGTTATTATAAGAGCATGTTTGGCGGTGAGGGGTATCTCACACAGACACTTCCTGTTGCAAAGAGCGCGCTCTATTGCTCAAAGCTCATCGTTAGCATTCTCTGGCTTACAGCTAGCTCTATTCTCTTTTTAGTCTCTTTGTTTGGCTTTTTCTGCTTAATGAACACAGACACTGCTCTTGAACTGCTGCACACCTTGTTCGCACCCCCGTGTCTGGGAATGGTTCTCTTCTTTATTACGGCCATCTTTGTGCAAATGATTCTCTTTATTGTCGCCGTTGACTTTTGCATCACCCTTGCAAATACAAGACCGTTCCTGCGCAACAACATTGCCTTTAGCTTTGTCTTCTATCTGGTCTTCGCCTGCATCCAAGGGGCGCTGGAAGTGATTAGTATGATTTTTATTCCTGTTTCAGTCACGATTACGCCCGAAAAAACGCAGATTATCGGGCAAAGCATGCTGCAATATTATGGCGACGGTTTTTCAGAGCAGGCAACAAACATCACCATGGGTATGACGGTTGGTGCCGGTTTTTCCATTGCAGACCTTTCCATGATCGTCATTCTGCTGATACTAACCATCATTCTCTTAAAGAAAAAGGTAAGCGTAAAATAAGATCATATTCAAACGCTCTAATGCAAAAAAGCCCCTGCAAATAGCAGAGGCTTTTTTCTTCTTTTAATGTAAAACAAAAAATTGTTCATACCACAAGATAAAACTATAAATCGTCCAAATCTTTTTCATGTTCGAGGCTTTATTGGCTTTGTGCTCATCCAAGAGCTCTAAAATTGCCTCTTGATTGAAAAATTTATCGGCAATTTCGGAGCAAAAAGCAGTGCGAACCTTTTGATAGTATTTATCCTCTCGCAGCCAATCCTGCAACGGCACCGGGAAACCGAGCTTTTTCATTTTTGCCGTCTGTTCAGGGAGTTCTCTTGCCGCAGCCTCACGCAAAGCGACCTTCGTCACCTCATGATCGGAACGATATCGTGTAGGAATTTGGGTTGCAAGTGCAAGCATCTTTTTGTCCAAAAACGGAACTCTTAGCTCGAGAGAATTTGCCATGCTCATCCTATCTGCTTTTAAAAGGATATCATACAGCATCCACGTCTGCAAATCAACAAACTGCAACTGGGTCGGCTCGTCAAATTGAGAAACCTTGTCAAAGAGCGGCTTAACTAATTGCTCAGGCGGGCGAGCGGGGATGTCTTTTTTCAAATACTTCGCTCTCTCTTTGCTGTTAAAAACATAATTCGCGCGCATATAACGCTCATAGGGTTTCATTCCGCCGCGAATGAGAAAATTCTTCCCCTTAAACGCCGGCAAAGCGGCGGCCGCCTTTGCAACAGCCTTGCGCAAAAATGCGGGAAAACGGCGGCTATAACGTTCAAAATGGCCGCCGGCTAAATAGAGCGGATAGCCTCCAAACAATTCGTCAGCACCCTCTCCCGAAAGCACCACTTTCACATACTGCGCCGCATTTTTGGCGAGAAAGAAAAGCGGAACTTCAGAGGGATTCGGCAAAGGTTCGTCCAAAAAATACTGAATCTGACCGGCTGCGTCAAAAAACTCCTCAGCGTCAACTTTGGAAGAAATGTTTTCAACGCCAATGGCCTTAGACAACGCCTGTGCATATGGAAGTTCGCTATATTTTTCCTCATCATAGCCAATCGAAAAGGTCTTCACCTTATCGGTAGTTTTGGAAACCTCTTTCACCACATAGCTCGAATCCACGCCTGACGAGAGAAAACATCCCACTTCCACGTCGCTGATTTGATGCGCGCTGACCGACTCTGTTAAAGAGGAAGCGATTTCATCTCTCCACTGTGAAAGGGTTTTGCTTTCGTCAATCTGATAAGAATACTCAAAATATTTCTCAATCTGCAAAGAATCGTCCTGTTTGTAGAAAAAGCTCGCGCCGTTGGGGAGTTTGAAGATGTTGCAAAACATCGTTTCATCATCCGGGAGGTATTCATAGCAAAGATAATCAGGGAGCCTTTTTTCGTTCAATTCTTTTTCAAAGTCAGGGTGCGGCAAAAACGCCTTAATCTCTGAACCGAACAAAAAGACGCTGCCCTTTTGATAGTAATAAAAAGGCTTAATGCCAAACATATCCCTTGCGCCAAAAAGCGTTTTGTTCTTCTTGTCATAAATCACAAAAGCAAACATGCCGCGCAAATGAGACGGTAATTCCCGACCAAATTCCTCATAACCGTGCAGAAGCGTTTCGGTGTCTGACTGTGTGCGAAACAAATGCCCTTTTGCAGTTAATTCCTCACGAAGCTCTTGATAATTGTAAATTTCTCCGTTAAAGACGACCACCAAAGAACCATCCTCATTTTCCATCGGCTGCTTTCCACATGCAAGGTCGATAATGCTCAAACGACGAAAACCAAGCGATACAAAATCGTCCTCAAAATATCCCTCATCGTCCGGTCCCCTGTGCCGAATGGTGTCCGCCATGCTGCGAATCACATCCTCCGGCTGTCTTTTCGATTGATTTACAAAACCAACAAATCCGCACATTCTATACATCCTCCCTGTTCTATCGTAAGTATTTGGCTTTTAAAGGCTTTTCACACGCCTGCACCGCCGCAACAGCCAAAAGCGTAAGCGGATCGACAAAGCAGTCGTCTAATTTCATTTCTTTCTGCACCAGAGACAATTCAGTACACCCTAAAATAATCTTCTGCGCGCCTTTTTTTTTCAATGAAGAAGCAACCCATTCAAATCGCTTTCTTTCAAACGGCTCTCCCGCTTTGAGATTTTGATAAATCAAATGCATCACGTCCTCTTGTTCCATCCGGTCAGGAAGCAAAAGCGAAATGTTTCTTTGAGAGAGTTCCTTTTGAAAAATGCCCGTTTTCACCGTTCCTGTGGTGGCCAAAAGCCCCACTTTCTGCACATTCTCACGTGTGAGCGCCTCCCCGGTAATGGATATCATATTCAAAAACGGAACGGAAACACTGTGAGAAATCTCCTCATAAAAATAATGAGAAGTAATGCAAGGTGCGCACAAGAAAGAGACGTCTAAAGAGGCAAGCGTTTTCGCAGCCTGCATCATGCAAGGTGCCGGGCTATGTTTGCTCTGCCCGAGAATAAAAGCAGTTCGATCGGGAATGGACGGCAAACTCATCAAAATGGCATTAACATGTTCTTGTTCGGTTTTCGCATCAGTCACCGCAACAAGCAGTTCCATAAAATAAGCCGAGGCCAAAGGACCCAATCCACCAATGACGCCCAACGTCTTCATCCTATCAATTCCTTTCTATGTGCTTCCACATTCTCTCAGCTCAATAAACTCAAAATAATTCAGGTTTCCAAACAACAAACGCAACCTCCCGCTTTTTTGAAGACGTCCTTTCTGAAAGAACCCACACTAAAAGCCGAAAGCCGCTCCACCGTACGCTCTTCATAAGGCAATGCGTATGACTTGATCAGAAAAGCTGCTATTCTCCTAAAACACAAATAGAAGTTACCCTATTCTCAATGGACAGTTTTTGCTCAAAGACGTCTCTGCCAAACAAAGCTCCTACACCTCTAGAGTAAACTGCTCAAAAACTCTCACACGCAAAATATCTAAGCATCAAACCCTTTTTTACCAAAATACTTTTTATACTTTTCGCGGTAATGCCGTTGGTTGGCAAAATAAAAAATCAGACGACGAAGGCCAATGTCTTTTTTATAAAACAAAGAATGACACACCTTTCCCGCTCGATAAAGCTCTTTTGCCTCCTCCTTTTTCTCGCCGTCAGGAAGATAGGTGAACAAAACGTCTTTAGGAATCAGCGTCCAGAGCGATTTTTCTTTTGAAATGGTAACAGGAAGTTCTTTGTGTTCCACCAAATCCTCCACCAGCCATTTGGCCATGTTGCACCCGGCGGCCGTCACAAAAAAACTGCTTCTGCCCTGCCTTGGATTCATCTCAAAGAATTTATAGCTACCATCTCGAACATCAAACTTCATGTCAAAATTGGAAAAGCCACGGTAGCCGATTCCATTCAAAAAAGCTTGTATTTTCTCACTCAGCGCCTCATCATAGCCGCTGATAATAGCCGCATAGCTTCCAATTCCCTCAGGGGTGTGTTCTTCTAAGAGCGCATTTCCCAATGAGATGAGTTTCACTTTTCCCTGCGAATCCGAATAACAGTTTAACACGCGCATGTGGCTGTCATCACCGATAATATAGTCCTGAATAATCAGCGCATCCTGATAAGAGGAGCTGTAAATTGCGTCAAGAATCTTGTCAAACTCCTCTTTGTCTTTAGCCAAAAACACTTTTTTCTTGTGCGCAAAAGAGCAATTCCAGTAGGCAATGCTATTCGACGGCTTTACAATGACAGGAAACGAAAAAGGGGGAACAAAATGTTTATAATTCTCACTGGTAACATAAGCCGTTTTCGGGTAAGACAAACCGCATTCTTCACAAACCTGATAAAAATTCTCCTTGACGCTCAAGCGAGAAAGCAGGGCTTCATCAATGCAATGAAACGCATAATAAGGGCGCAGCGCCTTTTCATTGCGAGAAAGCAATTTACTGTAATTATCGCCGCAGGAGACGAGCAAAAGCGTCCTTGCATCGTTCTCAAAACGTTTTGCAAAGGCAATGAGCGTCTCGCAAAACACATGGTCGTCTTCTAAATTCGGTTCGGCAACCATCACTTTCACAATTCGGCTGTTTGCGGTGGCAGGAAGTCTCCCTTTGCCGATTGCAAGCGAACAAACACCGTACGCTTCATGAAACGAACGCGCCATTCCATACACATTAACGTCGCTCCCTAACAAAACCGGGATAAAATTCACCTTTTCCATTCTCACGCCTCCGCCTGTCCGAAATACTGCTCATGCCAAACCAAAAAGGTATAAACCGTCCAGATTTTACGGCTATTATCCTCTTTTCCGTCACGATGCCGGTCAAGGAGACGAACCAGGCTATCCGTATGGAAAAACTTTTCAGCTTCAGCGGACAAAAATGCGTCCTTAACCTTTTGATAATACTGTTGTTCTTTGAGCCAAACACGGGTGGGAACCGGAAATCCGAGTTTTTTCTTGTCCGCCACTTCCTTTGGCATCCGGCGCAGGGCAGCTTGGCGCATAACAAACTTTGTGTTTTGAGCATTCACGCGGTACTTCATCGGAATTCTCTGCGCAAGCTCCATGACCTTTTTGTCCAAAAACGGAACCCGCAGTTCAAGCGAATGTGCCATGCTCATCCGATCAGCTTTGAGCAGGATATCCCCTGTCATCCACAGGTGCAAATCCAAATACTGCATCTTCGTTACCGGATCGCTGTCTTTGACTTTCTCATAAAAAGGTGCGCAAATCTGTGCGGGAGAAGCCGTTTTTAAAGGCTGTTTTAAAAGCTTCTCTCTCTCTTTTTGGGTAAACATATAGGCGTTTCCAATAAAGCGTTCCTCGAGCGTTTTTCCTCTGCGAACCAAAAAGTTGCGGCCGCGGTGAGGCGGCAAACACTCTGCAATCTTGCCAATGAAACGCCGAATGGCAAACGGAATTTTGTCATAAGCTGTCATTTCAATCGGCTCTCGATAGACATTATAGCCGCCAAAAATCTCATCAGCACCCTCGCCTGAAAGCACGACTTTCACGTGTTCAGCCGCAAGCCGGCAAACAAAGTTCAGCGCCACAGCTGATGGGTCAGCCAAAGGCTCGTCCATTTGATACTGCACTTTCGGGAAAGCCTCCCAAAATTCCTCAGCGGTGATCACTTTACTGATGTTCTTTACACCGATTTTTTCTGATAAATCCTTCGCATAGTCAATCTCATTATATTGGTGCTGTGCAAAACCGACGGTAAAGGTCTTGTCCACATGCGCGGAACAAGCCGCATAACTTGAATCTACGCCGCTGGATAGAAAGGAGCCGACCTCCACATCGCTGACTTTATGCGCCCTGACGGAATCGTCAAAAACCTTTTCGATTTCATCAATCCAATAAGCTTCATCTTTATCTTCTTCAGGGGTAAATTTAGGCTCCCAATAACGCTGAATGTCAAGTGTTCCGTTTTGATAAAAAAAGCAGTGCGCCGGCGGGAGCCTGAAAACACCTTTGAAAAAGCTCTCGTTTAAAACAGAATACTGAAAGGAAAGGTATTGCTCGAGCGCCTCCTGATTCAGTTCTTTCACAAAGTCCGGGTGGGGCAAAAAAGCCTTGATTTCAGATCCAAAGAAAAAAGTATCTCCCATCTGCGCATAGTAAAACGGCTTAATGCCAAAATAATCCCTTGCGCCAAAAAGACGCTTCTTTTCTTTATCCCAAATCACAAATGCGAACATTCCCCGCAGTTTCGGGAGAATATCCTGCCCATATTCCTCAAAACCATGCACAAGCACCTCGCTGTCTGCATTGGTCGAAAACGTGTGCCCCTTGTCAATAAGATCCTGTTTTAACTCCTCAAAATTATAAATTTCTCCGTTGAAAGTTAAAACCAGCGTACCATCTTCGTTGTAAATCGGCTGATCTCCGCCCTCAAGGTCGATAATGCTCAACCGGCGAAATCCCATAGCAATCTCGTCATCGAGATAAGAGCCGTCTGAATCAGGCCCTCTATGGGTGATTTTATCCATCATGGATTGCAAAATTTCTTTTCCATCAGCAGGAGGGTTGGTAAACCCCACAAAACCGCACATGCGTCGTCCCCCAAACATTTGAATTTCCTCTCGTCCTCCCGCCCCATGGCAAAAAGACAATTCTTCTAGATTATTATACTATTCCAAAGAGGAAAATACAAGGAGAAAAGAAAAATTTTTTCAAACATGTTGCTAAAGTTCACCATCTTTATTATCGCTTTTGGAGGATGGTAAAATAATTTTTTCGTGGTTGGATTCAAACTCGTTCACATAGTTGTGTATGATATAAAGAACCTGCCTATTAATCGAGCGACCCTCATATGCGGCGATATATTTAATTTTATAGTGCATTTCCTCATTGATGATAATGCCTAAATGCTTATTATCTTTATTTCTCATATAAAATGTCCTGATTGCTCGGATTAAAAATAATCCCTTTTAAAAAACTGATCTAATGTTATCTTATACGCTTTACATAACCGTGCAATTTCAACAACTTCTATATCATCTATGTCCCCCTCTGTAATTTCTGTGAGCAGAGATTCACAAACCCCCGAACGTTCAGACAACTGCTGAATACTGAATCCATTTTTCTCACAAAGTTCGGTAATGCGCACTCCAATTGCTTTCATCAAATCCATTTAATCCTCCTTTGTCTAACTAGACTGATGCTATAAACATACAATGCAACAACTCATTCCTTTATCGCCTATTGCATGATACATTTACAATTCTTCCTTTATTTTGTAATGCCACCTTGTGATACCTGCTTTGTAAATTCCCATATACTCACCCCTTTTCACTTGGATATCTCCATTATAAAACAACTAAAGCCCAAAATGTTGCAAGTCTACTGATTTTCAGTAGACTAAATTTTACGCCGCAAAAACCACCAAAATTACAGGACGTTAGCGCACTTTTTCTCCCTCGTCTTTTACATCAATCCGCTTGTCTTTTTTTCAGCGTCTGTGCTATACGTAATTTATCAACTACTAAACATCAGAAGGTGAATTCATGGATAAGGATATGCGGGAGATGTTTGAACTCATTATCAACAAACCGGATCAGCACGATGCAAAATTTGAAAGCATTGATGAACAATTCAGAGACTTGCGAATCTACATGGAAAACAATATTGAAAGCCGCATTGAGGCTCTCTTTGACGGCTACAAGCAGGTTCATGAAAATCAATGGGAGCAAGACAAACGGCTCACTGCTCTGGAAAATGATATGAACATTGTAAAAAACGATCTGTTTTTTATTAAATAAAAAGTCGGTTAAGCGCTCAACCTTTGGCTGGGCGTTTTCACTTTGTGCACAGCGTGCAAAAAGGGACTGCAAAGAGGCAATCATGCCTTTGCAGTCCCTTTTTAAATAAAATTAATCTAATTGTTTCAATAATTCTTCACGAATCGGTCTAATCTCCGTCTCACGAACCCTCTTTCGCAAGCTGAGAATATATCCGGGTGAAACAGAGAGCTCATCAATGTTCATAGCCAAAAACAATTTTGTCAGCGCATCGTCTGCGGCCAACTCCCCGCAAATCCCCATCCAAATGCCATTTTTATGTGCATTATCTGCAACCATCTTCAACATTCTCAACAACGCTTTATGGTGTGGATCATAAAAATCGCCTAAATGGTTATTCTGCCGGTCAATAGCCAGCGTATACTGTGTTAAATCGTTTGTGCCAATGCTAAAGAAGTCAACTTCCTTTGCGAGTTCATCACTAATCATCACTGCCGCCGGGGTCTCAATCATAATCCCCAGCTCTAATGCTTCATCATAAGGAATTTCGTCCCTTTTAAGCTGCATCTTAACTTCATCAATAATCTTTTTTATCTGTCTGACTTCTTCTAGAGAAATAATCATCGGAAACATTACAGCAAGCTTTCCAAAGGCAGAAGCACGAAGCAAAGCACGAAGCTGTGTTTTAAAAATATCAGGTTCTTTTAGACAAATACGGATAGCACGGTAGCCCATAGCCGGATTTTCTTCCTCAGGCAGATGAAAATAGTCAATCCTTTTGTCAGCACCAATATCAAGCGTGCGGATAATCACACGTTTCCCCGCCATATTTTCGGCAACCTGACGGTACACCTGAAACTGTTCTTCCTCTGTTGGATAGTGATCTCTTTCAAGATATAAAAATTCACTGCGAAACAGTCCAATGCCACCGGCGTCATTCTTTAGCACTGCACCCAAATCCTGCAAACATCCGATATTGGCATAGATATTAATCTTCTGTCCGTCCAAGGTCTCGTTTGATTTACCCTTAAACTCCTGTAAAAGAGCAGTTTCTTTGTCAGCCTGCTTCTTCTTTTCTTCCATTTCCGCAAGCGTCGAGGCGTCAGGGTCAATATACACCGTCCCCGTAAAACCGTCTACAATCGCCACTTTTCCGTCCGCAGATTGCAAATCCACTTCACCTAAACCAACCACAGCGGGAATATTCATGGTTCTGGCTAAAATCGCAGTGTGGGAATTGGTGGAGCCAAACATGGTGGCAAAGCCGAGAATCTTGTTTTTATCCAGCTGAACCGTCTCACTGGGCGCCAAGTCATTCGCAGCAATAATCACCGACTCTTCAGAATCCAATTCACTGCCTTTTTCTCCCATCAAAACCCGCAGCAACCGCTCAGAAACATCCTTAACATCTGCAGCTCTTTCTTTCATATATGCATCATCCATCGAAGAAAACATCTGAGAAAAATTATCCGCTGTTGTACCAACAGCATACTCTGCATTCACACCTTGCGTATCAATAATATTTAAAATCGATTCACAATAGTCCAAATCCTCCAGCATCATTTGATGAATCTGAAAAATCATCGCGCTCGTCTCTCCCACTTCAGCAACCGCTTTGTCATATAAATCCTGAAGCTGCGCGATGGCGTCTTTTTTAGCATCTTCAAAACGTTTCTTTTCAGTTTGTGGATTTTCGACATGACAACGTTTAATCTGCTGTTGCTTTCGATGATAATACAAAAGCCTTCCAATAGAGATTCCGCCAAAGACGCCTTTGCCTCTATAGGTTGTCATCTAACCCCTCCATTTCTCTAAAGTTTAGAGCATTATCTATTAAATTAATTCCATCCAATAAATCGGTGTGTACGCCATCATGCAGTATTGTAACGACAGATGATATCCATACTGAAAAAAGCAAAAAAATCCGAATTCCTTACAGACAAGGGATTATCTCTCTTTTTGTTCTATGATACAAAGAATGGGTTATATATTAATATGCCTAAAACAGAATGATAAAATGCAGTCCTTTTCATCATTCACATTATGCCAGCTTTTTTCAAATATGTCAATCCAAACAACTCATTTTATGCATTTATAACAAATAAATGCGGCTGCAATTGTGCAAAACAACTGCAGTCGCACTTTCCCTCTAAATAACAAAAATGGTGAATGAAAAAACAACCGCCGCAACCGAATACCTTTGAGGTTCCAAAAATGCTTCTGTCTGCATCAAACAATTCCTTTGAAGTCTCTTGAAAAAAGTCAATTCCCGCAATGATTTCAACTTTCAATCTATAAAAAACAATTGTGAAAAAATCTCTCACCTCAAATTGCTCTACAAAACATACATATTCCAAAATCTATGACATAAAAAACCTCTCTAGATAATTTTTTGTTCAAATGAAAGCAAATTGTATACCGCACCGTAATCAAGCAAAACTGTAATCAAACTATCTATATAATCGTCTCATCTACATTCAAGAAGTGAAAAGTCCACCGTTTTTTAAATAAAACAGGTCTCATTGTCAGTGCAGATGTCCTAGAAACAAGATTGTTTTCTCTTAAAGAATTGGACATAGAAAACCGGCGAATCTATTCCACCCTTTGCGCTCGTGTCAACGCAACAGAAAAACAGACATAACGCAAATTTGCTATTGCTCAATTGTTTATCTTTCTAAGAAGCAGATTCCATTTTTTCAAACTGAGCGTTATATAGATCAGCATAAAAGCCCTTTGCTTCCAACAGTTCGTCATGGGTTCCCTTCTCTACAATGTCTCCATCTCGCATAACCAAAATCATGTCGGCGTCACGGATGGTGGAAAGACGGTGCGCAATCACAAAGCTTGTGCGCCCTTTCATCAAATTATCCATCGCCTTTTGAATCAAAATCTCCGTTCTAGTGTCAACCGAACTTGTCGCTTCATCCAAAATCAAAATCTTAGGATCTGCAAGAATCGCTCGTGCAATGGTGAAAAGCTGCTTCTGACCCTGTGAAATGTTGGTCGCCTCTTCATTAATCACCATATTATAACCATCCGGCAGCGTCTGAACAAAGTGATGGACATGCGCCGCCTTAGCCGCCTCTATGACCTCTTCATCCGTTGCATCCAACTTGCCATATCGAATGTTCTCCATAATCGTTCCGCCAAACAGCCATGTGTCCTGCAAAACCATACCGAACATCGCGCGCAAATCCGAACGGTTAAATTGACGAACATCATATTCATCTACGAGAATTGCGCCCTCGGTCACATCATAAAAACGCATGAGAAGCTTAACCATAGTCGTTTTTCCGGCTCCGGTGGGACCAACAATCGCAATCTTTTGCCCCTGCTCAACCATTGCTGAAAAGTCATTAATGATGATTTTATCAGGCGTATAACCAAAATGTACATGAGCAAATTGAACACTGCCCGGAAGACCGTCAATTTTGATTGGGTTTTCTACAGTCAGTTCTTCCTCTTCTTCATCAAGAAATTCAAACACACGCTCTGCCGCTGCCGCTGTTGACTGCATAAGATTTGCAACCTGTGCAATCTGGGTGATTGGCTGCGCTAAAAGACGAACATATTGAATGAAAGACTGAATGTTTCCCACCGTGATTGTACCCTGAATTGTAAGATAACCTCCCAAAACAGCAACCGCTGCATAGCCAAGGTTTCCCACAAAGGTCATCACAGGCATCATCACGCCGGACAGAAACTGGGATTTCCATGCGGATTTATAAAGCGAACCGTTTAATTCGTCAAACTTTTCTTTTGCGCCCTCTTCATTGTTAAAAACTCTGACAACATTATGGCCACCATAGATTTCTTCAACTTCACCGTTTACATGCCCTAAGTAGTCCTGCTGCGCCTTAAAGTATTTTTGTGAATGGCTCACAATAATCGAAACCAACACAAAGGAAAGAGGAATAATCAAAAACGCCACAATGGTCATCACCCAGCTAATGGTCAACATCATAACGACAACACCCACCAGCATAGTGAAAGCCGTAATAATCTGTGTCAAACTCTGGTTTAAACTCTGTCCTAAAGTGTCAATATCGTTTGTGATAACAGACAAAACTTCGCCGTGAGAGCGGCTGTCAAAATAGCTCATGGGAAGATGATCGATTTTTTCAGAAATCTGCCGGCGCATACGATAACAAAGCTTTTGTGCAATCGTACTCATAATAAAGCCCTGAATAATTGACAGAATCAAGCTGATGATATAAATCGTAACCAGAAAAATTAAGATCTCCCCAATGGCGTGAAAGTCTATACCACCTGTGCCATTGATTTTATTAACAATTCCATTAAATACTTCGGTTGTTGCATTTCCTAAAATCTTAGGTCCCACAATCATAAAAATTGTGCTTCCCATAGCAAATAGAATAACAACGATCAGTCCAATTTTATAAATTCCCATATAAGACAAAAGCTGTTTCATTGTCTTTTTAAAATTCTTTGCTTTCTCTCCTGCGGCCGCCGGACCACGTCCCCCTCCCATAGGAGCCGCTTTCGGCATATTCTGCATTTGTGTCGTTTTATTACTCATTTGCCAGCTCCTCCTCTGAAAGTTGTGACGTTGCAATCTCGCGATAAACTTCGCAGTTCTTGAGCAACTCCTGATGGGTGCCTTTTCCTACAACCTTACCACTGTCTAGCACCAAAATCTGATCAGCGTCCATAATTGTGCTGATTCTCTGTGCAACAATTAAAACGGTGCTATTAGATGTCTCTGACTTTAAGGCTCTGCGCAAAGCAAAGTCTGTCTTATAATCCAACGCTGAAAAACTGTCGTCAAAAATATAAATTTCCGGGTTGCCTGAAATCGCTCTGGCAATTGAAAGCCGCTGTTTCTGTCCGCCGGAAACATTTCCTCCACCTTGTGCAATAGGGTCGTGATAGGTGTCCGGTTTAGATTGAATAAATTCTTCAGCTTGTGCAATCTGAGCAGCTTTGACCATCTGCGAATCAGAAATTTGAGGCTTGCCGTATTTAATATTTGATGTAATGTCTCCGGAAAACAGAACGCCCTTTTGCGGAACGTACCCCAAACGTGCGCGCAGATCATGCTGTGTCACATCGCGAACATCTATGCCATCAACCAAAATTTGTCCCTCGGTCACATCATAAAACCGAGGAATGAGGTTGATTAAAGTTGACTTTCCGCTTCCGGTGCTGCCAATGAAAGCAGTTGTTTGGCCGGGTTTTGCCACAAAGTCAATGTCATATAAAACATTTTCGTCCGCATTTGGATAACGGAAAGACACATGTTTGAATTCAACATATCCCTTTTGAGAGCCGGTGAATTGTTTTGGATTCTCCGGATCATTAATCACTGTTCCTGTTTGCAACACTTCTTCAATTCTTCTCGCTGAAACAGAAGCACGGGGCAACATGACAGAAATCATTGAAATGTACAAAAACGCCATAATAATCTGCATTGTATACTGAATGACAGCCATCATATTACCAACCTGCATGGTTCCATCATCCACGCCGTGACTTCCAACCCAAACAACCAGCACAGCGACTGTGTTCATGATAAACATCATTGCCGGCATCATGCAGGACATGATACGGTTAACAAAAAGATTGGTTTTCGTGAGCGCCCGATTGGCATCATCAAATCTATCTTCCTCATGCTTTTGCGTTGAAAAAGCGCGAATGACCCACATGCCGGTTAGAACATCCCTGGCCACCATGTTCAAATGATCAATCAGCTTTTGCATTTTCTTGAATCGCGGCATTGCCACAGAGAACAAAATAATCACAAGAGCGAAAATTGCTGCAACAGCAATGAAAATCACCCAAATCATCGACTTCTGCGTGCTGACCACTTTAAAGATTCCCACAACGGCAATAATCGGCGCATAAAACACCACTCTAAACAACATAGCCATGAGCAGCTGAACCTGCTGCACATCGTTGGTCGTTCTCGTAATCAATGAAGCGGTGGAAAATTCGTCCATCTCGTTGTTGGAAAAAGACATCACCTTTTTAAACATCCGACTGCGTAGCTCCTTACCAAGAGCCGCAGCCACTCTGGAGGAAAGCAGCGTCACCAAAACAACCGCCGATAAACTGCACAAAGCAATAATAAGCATCTGCAAACCGGATTTAACAATATACCATATCTGCATACTGTCCGTGTCCATTCCAATGGCGTTATATTCATTTCTTACATATTGGACAACGGTTTGCGTCACCAAAGAATCAGGAATCTGTTCAAACTGTTCATAGGCAGCCTGGTTGACCGGCTCCAGCGCTTCCTCCTCTGAAAGCTTTACATCATTTCCGGCAGTGTGCTCTCCCGAAACAAACTGTGAATTTTGCTGAAGCAAGTCCACCATCATAAAAGATTCGCCAAAAATCTTATTAAGTTGATTGTGTACGTCCTTGTCCACATCATTGAGCATATAAACCTGCTCAGTTGCAGCAGCAGGATAATTCTTTAATGCAGTTTGATACTCATTGTCGTCCATTTGATCAGAACTGATAAGCGTATAAGAGTCCTGCACCAAAGAGGCATGCTCTTGCGTCATAAACATCTCAAGTGACTGCAGCGTGCTTTCTCTGACAGCAACAGGAACAGCATCCTCAATGCCTGATTGCTGAATGCCGACATTTACAATAATCGAAGTATAATCCGGAAGCTGCAAATCACACATAGCTTGAAAGATCAGCAAAATAACAATAGCAATGATTGGAACTATTGATTTTCTCAAATATTTAATCAATTTTAGCATAATTTCACCCTTTCTTATATTGTTAAATAAACGATTCTACAAGATATTGCAGACGCATTCGTGCAGATAAACCCGCTGCTACTCAAATAGAATCGTTCTAGCTTCTTCATAAATTTAGAAGAATACTATAGACTATTAATTTTACAAGAGTTTTTTTTTATTGTCAAGCAAAAGCAAAATTGTTAATATTCCGTTAATATGTCCTATACAGCATTGACAAATTTGTTTTTTTAAGATAAAATAAAATGCATTGTATGTGATTCATAATAAACATTTTTTGTTGGTACTTATTAATGAAACACATCTTTGATTTTGGGAAAGATACTCTGCTGACTTTACTAAAACAATAACCTTGAATCTATGTATCTACACTTCTTTTGTAGTTATGACAGGCCGCTGTGGTGGAATAGGCAGACACAAGGGACTTAAAATCCCTCGATTGATAAAATCGTACCGGTTCAAGTCCGGTCAGCGGCACCAGATAGCACCTGGAGGCAGTTCGCGTGTGAAGCTAAAAGTAAATTGTTTTCTTTTACGCTCACGTTTTCAGCCTTCAGGTCCCTATTGGTTATTCGTATCAGACAGCACCCGGAGCGCTAATTGGCGTTCCGGGTGCTTCTCTTTTTATAAACCAAATTGCTTGTTATTGTATTTGAATCATCCTGATAAACAGCTATAAAATAAAGAGATAAACAAGTTTAATGAGCCTTAAGTCAATAAAATTTTCCCATAAAGGAATTTTCTTAAGCATAAACACTGTCTACACCTTACTGTATACCCTGATTACCACGCCTTTTTAATAAATAAAGTCCTATTTTATGTTAAACAAATATTTAAACACAGAAAAAGAGGAAGACTTGTAAAAGGTCTTCCTCTTTATCAGTTTGTTAAAATAAAACTCTGCGAATATTCCATCGATGTTTTAGTGACCAACAGTGCCGCCTATAATAAAAAACATGACAGGAGAGAAAATTTTCTATAAAGCAGCATCTAATTTTTTAATGGTCAACGTAGCATTGACGTATCCATTTAGAATCATTTTAAAACACTTTGGTAATATGCGAAGGATTGCCAGTGACAGGTCGATCTCATCCTGTGCTTTTAAATGGACGATAGAGCTTCCGCTCAATCGGGCGTCACATGTTATTGAGGCATCAGGGTCAAAAGCCAATGCCTGTGAACCATGCAGCTGCGGAATCACCTTATGATTAGCACGCACAGCAAATCCTACATTCACTTTCTCAGTAGCTGATAATAAAAGATTAAATGTGATCTCATAATCTCCCGATTGTTTCACAATTAGGCTGTTATGCGGTGTTGGCAATATATTTTTTGACGGAAGCGCACGGTTAAAATGCACGGGAACATAAACATCTTCCTTGTCAAAACATATAAATTGAGTCCCGGCAAAATAGAGACCTCCAAATGCCACCAAGCCACTAGTGGTTTTTCCCGGTGGTCCCTGCTTACCCGGTTTTCCCGGTGGTCCCGGCGGTCCCTGCTTGCCCGGTTCTCCCGGTTTTCCCGGAGATCCCGGTGGTCCTTGTTTACCCGGTACTCCCGGGCATCCCGGAGGTCCCGGTGGCCCTTGCTT
>CAKSAY010000003.1 GCA_934438055.1 uncultured Oscillospiraceae bacterium
AGCGTTTTATTATTGATTTAAAGGTGCAAGCGATTTTTCTTCACTGCGTTCAGAAACGCACATGCACAATTCTGCCAGGCACACTTTGTGTTGATGGCAAAATAAAAACCTATGAAATGTTGCGGCGCTATTTTATTATTTGCAGAGAGGATGATAAATTTTGTTCACAATATCAATTTGTTTTTCTCCGGGTGCATCTATTGCGCTGTTTACAATAAAAGAAGACATAGCTTTTTAGGAGGGAATTTGATTTGAGAAGTGTTGTAAAATTACTCACCGTTCTTTTAGGAGCTTTTGCAACTGTTACCCTTTCATTTGGTATGATTTTTGGAAGCAGTGCTATTGTGCCGGCAGATAGCCTGTTTGCAGTTTTATATTTTGTGCTGTTTCTTGTCATTTTTGCAGCTGCTTTGCGTGACCTGACGGGAAAAGAGGCGGTTTTAGGTTGTGTTGTGGGGTTGATTTTGAGTGTCTGCACGGTTGTGGGCGCTGAATTTGTTTCAACCGGCACAATTGACTTTCATCATACGGAAAAATATTGGAACATAGCAGGATTAACGCTTGTTTTTGCTGCTTTGTTTGTGATTCTATTACGAACGATTAAAAAGCATTCAGTCGTGCTCTTTCAGGGTAGAGTTGCCGATCTTTTGAAGAGGTGTTTTCCAAAGAAAGACAGCACTTTGTTTTTCTGCCTTTTTATTTTGATGCTCTTATGTTGGATTCCTGCTTTTCTGGCTGTCTTTCCGGGTTACTATTCTTACGATGCCCCTGCACAGCTTATTCAAGGGCTATACGGTCTGCCAATAGACGCAAGACAGCCCGTTGTGCACACCCTGCTTATGTCAGGCTGTGTTGGACTGGGAAATTATCTGTTTGGGAGTTATGAGGCGGGGCTTGCCATCTATACAATTTTGCAGGCATTGCTCGTTGCCGCAAGCTATGCCTATCTTTGCGTTATGCTGCGGCGGTGGCGTGTTCCCCCTGTTTTCATAGTCCTTTCTTTTGTGTTTTTCACATTCAACCCTATCATTCAATTGTTTGCCTTTGTCACGGCCAAGGACGTGCTGTTCAGTTCTTTGTTTCTGCTGACTGTTGGTTTTACGGTAGAATACGTAAAAAATCCGGAACAGTTTTTTCACAGCCCTTTGCGCATGATTCGTTACGCACTGATTGTGATTTTGATGGCGCTTTTTCGGAAACAGGGGATTTATGTGTTCATTTTGGCTCTTCCCTTTCTCATTTGGGTGGGTCGGGCGCATTGGAAGAAGATTACGGCGTTATGCCTTTCGTGCGTTGTGGTGGTTTTGGCGTTTTTTGGGCCTGTTTCAAACAGCCTAGGAATTATTCCGAGTCAGCCGAATGAGATGTTAAGCGTTCCCATTCAGCAGATTGCAAGAGTTTTAGAGCTAAATCCTGACAGTGTGACGCCGCAGGAGAAAGAGATGGTTTATCGCTATATCCCGTCGGAAGCTATTGACGGATATATTCCTGAAATTTCAGATCCGGTGAAGGATCAGTTTGACAATGAGGCATATAAAGAGGACAAAGCGGACTTTTTTAAGGTTTGGCTTGAAATTGGATTGAAAAATCCGGGCATTTATATCGACGCCTTTCTCTATTTGAGCGTGGGATATTTTTATCCCAGTGTGGCGTCTGTTCACCCATGGAGCGTGGTTGCTTCCCGCTGCGGTTCAGAGGTGGCTTTGCCAATTGCGCAAAATAGTCTTTGCCCGAGATATCTTTCTTATTTGGAAAACATTTCTGAAAACTTTATGAAAACTGTTCCCGTTGCTTCGGCGAGTGTGTGCGAGGCGTTGCCTTTTTGGATATTGGTAATTTGTGCAGCGGTTGTTTTCTATCAAAAGAAATATAAATTTCTCATTCCTCTTTTATTTATCTTTGTGTATTGGTGCAGTTTAATTGTGGGGCCGGTGGTTGCAATTCGCTACGCTTATCCACTTCTGCTCTGTTTACCTATTTGTGTTTCACTCCCTTTTATTGATTGCGAAGACAGGGAAGGCATTTAAAGAAAGTCAGGACGGTTTGTGCAAAAACGCGTCTACCGCGCAACAAATGCAATGTATTGTCTCCAAGAGATAGCAGTGTTGTTATGCAAAGAAATGCATATATTCAACACACAACCTTGCAGGATAGATTCAATGAAACCATACCCGCCTGCTTCGCCGCACCGGAGACGGTTTTCACAAACATCATCTTTTCAAATAGTATTCGGGAGAGCGTTGTATGCATGACATATGGAATCCATGGCATGGCTGCAAAAAGTGCAGTGAGGGCTGTAAACACTGTTATATGTATTATTTAGATAAGATTCACAATAAAAACGGCGCTGATATTTATCGAACCAAAGCGGGTTTTTACTATCCGCTGCAAAGATTTCAAGATGGCCGTTTCAAGGTGCGCAGTGGGGAGAAAATTCGGGTTTGCATGACCTCAGACTTTTTCCTGGAGGAAGCGGATGCCTTTCGGGACGAAGCTTGGGATATCATGTGGCAGCGTCCGGACGTCGTTTTCTTTTTGCTGACCAAACGGCCTGAAAGGGTGGAGAAGTGTCTTCCTGCGGACTGGGGAGATGGCTGGAAGAACATATTTTTTAATGTCACTTGTGAAAATCAACGGCGTGCGGACGAACGAATTCCCATTTTGCTTGATTTGCCTTTTGTGCATAAGGGGATTTTCTGTGCGCCTTTGCTCGGTCCTATTCATATAGACCGGTATTTACAGGAAAAACAAATAGAGCAGGTTGTTTGTGGCGGAGAAAACTATGACGGCGCAAGGCCGTGTCATTTTGAATGGGTTCAAGAATTGGGCGCGCAATGCAGAATGCACAACGTTACCTTTTGCTTTATGGAAACGGGAACGTATTTTGTCAAGGATGCAAAGAGATATCATTTAAAGAATAAGCATTTGCAGAGCAGAATGGCCTATCAATCGGGTGTCAGCTTTGAGGGCAAACCTATTGATTTTATGCTGACAGATTGCTTAGGACTGTCCATCCCTCAAGAACGCCTTTATGTGCCACAGTATCGTGAGAATTGTCAAACATGCGGAAGCAGGCTTATTTGCAATGGTTGTTCTTCTTGCGGCGGGTGCAGTGAAACAGAGTAGTGGGCAGCCATTCTAAGATGCTATGCACCTTGTGTGGAATGCATGGGATTTATGCTGCGCCCAATCATGTGAAATTGCAGTTTTCTGCAAACAAACAAAAAACCTCTCGTAATGCTTTTACATTACGGGAGGTTTGCAACAACTGCATGGAAATTTTGGCGAGGTTGAGGGATTACCCGGTGTGAAATCGCGTGCACTTTTATTCTACGGCAACGACGTCGTTAAACACTGCGCGATAGATGGGCGGGATGCTTTTGTCGACATGATATCGTCCAAAAAACCACTTTGAAAACGCACAATGGGTACGGATTTCCTCGAGCACATCGTGAATCACGCCTGTTTCTGAAAGGTAATCCTCCATGCAGCGGTGAATCGAAGACGGTGCCTCAAAGCTTATCATTAAATCAAAATGTCCATTTGCTTTTTCAATACTTTTAATGGCAGTGTCTACATCATCTTCAGAGGGCGTTTCTTGCGGCCACCAGGCAATGTTGCGCAGTGAATCTTCATGCGTTTCGTTTAGGCCGCCGCCAAAGCAAAGAATACTTTTTCCCTCAATGGAATAAGCTTCGCCTCGCAGCAGTTGAACGATGTTTTTTTCAATGCGGCGCGCTTTGCCGCCTGCAAAGTCTTCAACAGGAAATGCGCCAAGTTTGTCGAAATTCTCATGGCAGCCGTCCACAAAAGCAATTTGATATTTTCTCTTTGCAAGCCAGCGCAAATTTTTGCTTTCTTCCTTTGATTCATTCCAGATAAAACCAAAATCTCCACAGATAATTAAGGTATCGTTCTTGCGAAGCTGTTTATATTCGGGCGTTTGCAGCGCTTCTGGCTGGCCGTGTTTGTCTCCTGTAACCCAAATCATACTGTTTTCCCCTCCTTAATCTACTGCCTGTTTGATTGCTGTTTTTAAATCGGCAAGAATGTCATCGATTTGTTCTATTCCAACAGAGAGACGGATGGTTCCCTCTGTGATTCCGGCCTGTTCTAATTGCTCTTTTGAAAGCTGCGAATGGGTGGTGGTTGCCGGATGGATGACTAAGGATTTTGTGTCTCCCACATTGGCGCAGTGGATGAAAAGACGCAGACTATTAATGAACCGCACGCCTGCTTCCTTTCCACCCTTTAGGCCAAAGGTTAAGACGCCGCCGGCGCCTTTGGGGAGGATTTTTTGAGCAAGAGCATAGTCGGGACTTTGTGGCAGGAGAGGATAGTGCACAAAATCGACCTCTTTTTGCTCTTGCAAAAATTTTGCCACACAAAGCGCGTTTTGAGAGTGTCGTTCCATACGCAGAGTAAGAGTTTCTACGCCATAAAGAATTTGCAGTGCATTAAACGGAGAAAGACACGCGCCTACATCCCGCATAATCAGACTGCGCAGTCGCGCAAGAAAGGCAGCATTGCCTAAAGAGGCATAAACAAGTCCATGGTAGCTTTCATCAGGCTGGTTATAAAGCGGGAAGCGGGGATTGTCACCAAAAGAGAAGCTGCCGCCGTCAACAACAAGCCCGCCCATGACGGCGCCATGACCACTGAGAAATTTTGTGGCGGAATGCACCACAAAATCAGCTCCCATTGCAAGAGGACAACACAACGCGGGCGTTGTGAAGGTGGAATCGGCAATGACGGGAATGCCGTGTTTATGTGCAATGGCAGAGATGGACGCTATGTTAGAGAGGTCGGCATTTGGATTGCCGATTGTTTCAAAGAAAAAGGCTTTCGTTTTTTCGTTCACAGCATTCTCCCATGCGTTCAAATCAGAGGGGTCAACAAAGCGAACGTGAATGCCCAAACGTTTGAGCGTGACGCCTAGCATATTGATGGCGCCGCCGTAGATTCTAACAGACGAAACAATTTCATCTCCCGCTTGTGCCAGATTGAGAATAGCGTTAAAGATGGCCGCATGACCTGAAGAAAAGGCAACAGCGCCAATGCCGCCGTCTAAGGCGGCGATTCTTTTTTCAAGAATGTCAACGGTTGGATTGGAGAGACGGGTGTAGATGTTTCCTGCCTCAGATAGCGAAAACAAATTTTTTGCATGTGCGACTGACGAAAACGCATAGGCATTGGTGAGGTAGAGCGGAACCTCGACCGAATAGTCGGGCGATTGCTGTTCATAGCCGCTGTGCAGCGCAAGGGTTTCCTGATGATAGTCTTTATTGTGTTGCATATATGTCACTCCATTTACATAACAATCAAATTTAGGCATACACTGCTTCCGTGTAACGTATCTTTATAAAAAAGATAGAGAGATACTACAAAAATTCGTTTCCGGCTGCATAACCGGGAGGAGACTTGCAGAAATTTATTTTAGAGCCTGTTGAAATTTTGGAAAAGGCTTGGTATACTATATAGACGGAAGCTTTTGATGAATTATCTTTATTTATCATACATCATTTCAAGGAGAATGTCTAGAATGAAAAAAGGAATCAGCCTCTTAGTAGCTTTATGCATCTGCATCACCACGATATGCACGCCGTTTTCAGTGGCGGCCGCTTATGATCCCGGGTTTGATCCCATTAGCCAGGGCGTTTATCTTGTGAACATGGACACGGACACAGTGATTTATGAAAAGAACAAAGATACGCAATTTGTTCCCGCGTCTCTCACAAAAGTGATGACGGCTATTGTTGCGCTGGAGTCTGTCCCCTCTGAGGAAATTCCCACCTTTTTGCAAACGCAGGTGACCGCACCTTCTTATATTTTTGACGAGCTTTATGGATTAGACGCCTCCACGGCGGACATTCGGCCGGGGGAAACGCTCACCATGCAGGATCTTTTGTATGCGCTTCTGCTCGCATCGGCCTGCGAAGCGGCGAGCATTATTGCGGATTATGTAAGCGGCGGGGACATTGATGCATTTGTGCAGAAGATGAACGATAAGGCCAAAGAATTGGGTGCAAACAATACGGTTTTTGTTGACCCGCATGGCTTAGACGAACAAACCCAGCGTTCCACTGCTTATGATATGTATTTGATTACTTCTTATGCCATGCAAAATCCTACCTTTGCGCAGATTGCAACCACCCAGAGTTACACCATGGCTGCAACCAACAAACACAGTGAGACGCGTCGTATTCAACACACCAATCATATGATGAGCAAATATTTGGGCGGTTCTTATTATGATTCTCGTGTCAAGGGCATTAAAACGGGAACGGCCACGGGCATTAAAAACCTTGTGAGCATGGCAGAAGAAGACAATTATCATTATATGCTCGTTCTTATGGGTGCGAGTACGGCGCAAAACACAACGCCTACCTATGAAGATGCAAGCAATTTATATGATTGGGCGTTTGACGATTTCAGTTTTAAGACGGTTGCCGAACCGGGCGAAAAGATGATTCCAAACAACGTTAAGGTGGAAAATGGAAAAGACACGGATGCTGTTGTTTTAACGCCTAAATCGCAGGTTGTGGAACTTTTGCCGAGCAATATTGATCCATCTTCTATTATGTGGGACGTTAGCCGTTTGCCGCAAACCGTTAACGCGCCGATTCATCAAGGAGATGAAATCGGCGAGGTGGATTTGCGTTTGGCGGACGAGGTGATTCAGACGGTGACGGTGGTTGCGGCGCAGGATGTATCTTTGAGCCTTTCCGCCTTTATTTGGAACGGTGTTACGTATGTT
Source organism: uncultured Oscillospiraceae bacterium (assembly GCA_934438055.1). Lineage (GTDB taxonomy): Bacteria > Bacillota > Clostridia > Oscillospirales > Ruminococcaceae > CAKSAY01. Next base: position 6,758 of record CAKSAY010000003.1, read on the forward strand.
GTTACCTCATGGTGGTTTTTGTTGATTCTTGCTTTGCTTGTTTGCATTGCCATAGCTTATTTTGTTGTGGTTGTACGATATAATCGAAAGAAAAAAGCAAAACGACATCGTCGTAGATAGAATAAGGCGTGGCAATCTTTTGGTTTGTTCATCACTACAAGCGTAGGTTTGTTCAAAGGTGAAAGGGAGGATTGTTTTGCTGGATTTTTTGCTTAAAAAGTGTGTGCGTCAAACCGATAATAGAGCCGATTATCGAAAAAGGGTAGGCGTTTTCACCGGCATTTTTAATATTATTTGCAATCTGGTTCTTTTTGTCGCAAAATTGTTTGTGGGCATTTTGTCGGCAAGTGTTGCCGTGACAGCGGATGCGTTTAACAATCTTTCTGACTGTGGCGCGTCTTTGGTTACGCTCGTTGGTTTTTCTTTAGCTGCCAAGGCGCCGGATAAAAAACATCCGTTTGGCTATGGAAGAGCAGAATATATTGCAGGCGCGGTGATTTCTGTGTTGATTTTGCTTGTTGGCGTGGAGTTTGTCAGCAGCTCTGTTGGGCAGATTTTTTCGCCGCAAACGATTGATTTCAGTCTTCCTATGGCGATTGTTCTCGTTGCGGCCATTGCGGTGAAGCTTTTTATGTGGTATGCAAACACGCATTTTGGGAAAGCCCTCGGCGGATCAGCTACTTTGAGCGCTACTGCTTTTGACAGCTTGGCTGATGTTGCGACCACGACTGTTGCCCTGCTGTCTTTGATTTTAAGCCGGTTCACTTCCTTGCCGATTGACGGCTATCTCGGTGTTGTGATTGCGATTGTGGTTGTAGTTGGCGGCTTTAAGGTGTTGCTTGACACAATCAATCCTCTCTTGGGACAGCCGCCGGATAGAGAAATGGTTGCACAGCTTCGTGCACTTGCGCTTTCTTATCCTGAAATTGTTGGCATTCACGATATTATGGTGCATAACTACGGCCCCTCTCGCACCATTGCTTCGCTTCATGCAGAGGTTCCCGCAAATCACGACATCATTTATGCTCATGAAGTGATTGACAGGGCGGAACGGGAAATTGCGCAAAAACTCAACATAACAGTCATCATTCACCTAGATCCATTGGTAACGGATGATAAGAGAGTGAATGAGGTGCGTGAAGAGGTGAATGAGTGTTTGCGTGAGATTCATCCGCATTACAGTATGCATGACTTTAGAATGCTTGACGGCAAACAACAAATTAATCTTCTCTTTGATGTTTTGCTGCCATTTGGGCTGGAGAAGGAAGATGAGGAGATTCTCAACGAAATCAATCAAAAACTTCATGAAAGGGATCCTCGCTATTATCCTATTATTACACTGGACAGAAGCTTTATTGGCTGATGGAAAAGATATGGTTTTAGAACGGATTGATTCCGTTCTTTTTTTGTGTTCAAAAAAGAGCAGGCGGTAGCCTAACAGGAAAATGTGCCGTTGGCTTTTGAGGCAATAACCGAAAAGAGAAAAACAGATATATTTTTACAAAAATTTCCTTTTATGTTTCAAAAAAGACATTTTTTATTACGATTTACAAATTATTAATAATTTCCACTTCCAAACATCTTCAACTTATGGTAGAATAACTCTGTCGCAATTTAGCAAATTTCAAGATAGGACGGTTTTCGCGCTTTATAATTGCTTTTGTTTCATTCACAGCGAGCGTCTGCTTAAAGAGAGCATGATACGCCTGGGTTTTTAGGCGTTTTTCATCAGTGTGCGTGGCGCTATGCATTGCTTTATAGAGCATTTATTCAGACGATTCATGGGTAGATGGAAAAATTGTTCTTGATAGAATCAGAAAGGTTGGACAGACTTGAAACATACAAGAAGAAAAATTATACTTTCTATTATTATAACAGTGATTGTCATTTTCGTGTCAGCAACAGGCGCTTATGCGTTGTCGATTGTCAGTAACTTTAATCACAATGAGATTTCACAAAATGATGAGGATTTGGGAATCACACAAGATGATGGTGCAAATGATATTACCAATATCGCTTTGTTTGGTGTTGACACCAGAGAAGAGGAGTTTTCCGGAAATTCAGACTCGATTATGATTATCAGCATTGATAAGCAGCATAATAAAGTGAAACTCATTTCTATTTTGCGGGATAGTTTGGTGGATGTGGACGGCTATGGCAAGACCAAAATCACCGAAGCATATGGTTTGGGCGGTCCGGTTTTGGCTATCAACACAATCAATCGCAATTTTAACCTCAACATTCGTGATTATGCCACCATTAATTTTGCCGGCATGGCGCAAATTATTGACGCTGTGGGCGGAGTGACCATTGATGTGAGCCAGGCAGAAATTAATATGCTCAATCAACTTGCAACGCAGGAAGCAGATCAATTGGGCATGCCGCGCCCGCCTAAAATCACCCAGCCGGGTCCACAGACGCTCAATGGTTTGCAAGCTGTGGGGTATTCGAGAATTCGCAAAATCGACAACGACAATGGTTCTTATGGAGACTTTGGACGTACGGATCGACAACGTGAGGTGATGGAACAGCTCTTTGAAAAAGCCATAGCGATGAGCCCAACGCAATATCCTAGCTTTATTCAGAAAGTTCTTCCCTATTTGGAAACCTCTTTAGACATGGATGAAATTCTTGAATTGGCAACTATTCTCACACGTGATAATGTTGCTTTTGAGCAAACGCGTGTTCCAATGGAGGAATATACGATTAATCCCGGGTATAATTATAATGGAAAATCTACGGTATATTATAATTTAGATTTTGCCGCTGATATTATTCATGCTTTTATTTATGACGACATTCCACAGGAAGTTTATTTGCAAACCCATGAGATTCCAATGACAGGTTCGCTTGGGGAGGACAGCGAGACGACCTCTTCCAACACACAAACAGCGGCGAAGCCAAAAAAACAGTGATTTTGGAAAACAAAATGAGAAATTACTAAAGGAGCTGCGGGTAGTGTAAGACCCTTGAAATCCTTTGTGTGCATAAGAAATTGGCAGGTGCATTTTCAGGCTATTGCGCAGGCAGAAAAGATAGGTGGACTGCGTATTGTTTTGGAACGAATTTATTTAAAGATTTTTATTAGAGGCAGGCTGTATCGCCTTTCCTCAACGTTGCGTACACAGCGGCAGTTCGTTATTCTAAGGGTAGCGTCTGCCGCCTGTTGTTTTGTGCAGCAGCAAGCCCTACGTGGTTGATAGATGAACCTTTTAGATGGAAAAGACTTGCGCACCGGAGAATTTTGCATTACAATAAGAATAACGCTTTGAAGAATATCAATGTGCGAATGAATTTTAAAAAGTGGTTACAATAATGAAAACAGTTCAATCGCAACGTTTCGTTTTGGAGATTGAATTCGCCCGGAGCAGATTATTAGGAAAGTCTGCGTGGACAGGATGCCTGTGGAAGAAATGATTTTGCATTTGTTTTTTGGACGCATTTTCTGAAGCGTAAAGGTGCAGTTTTTAAGATTTGACTTTCTTTTGCAAAACAAAATTATGTTAGCGTTGTTTGGTGCGCAGAAGCTGACCAAAGTACGTTTAAGGATGTTTGCAATCTAAAAGAGCGGGATAATATCATCCAATGCTCGATGCAGAGCTGTTGGCGAAAGACAGATGGAGAGGAAAAATGTGGGAGGTGATAGAATGTATGAACATTATATGGATAACGCGGCAACAACGCGGGTGATGAAAGAAGCAAGGGAAGCGGCAGTTGCCTGCATGGAGGAATGTTATGGAAACCCGTCTTCATTGCATGGTGCCGGGATGGACGCCGAGGCGCAGTTAACCCAAGCACGGCGCCGGATTGCGGCTGTTTTAAAGGTTTCTCCCGCGGAAATTTATTTCACCTCAGGTGCTACGGAGAGCAATAATTTGGTTCTGTTTGGCACTGCAAAAGGCCGCGCTAAGCGCGGAAAGACAATTATTACCACGGAGATTGAACATGCTTCTGTCGCGCATCCTATTAAAGCTTTAGAACAAGAGGGCTTTCGAATTCGCAGAGTTTCTCCCAGAGAGGATGGACGCTATTATGCCGAAGATTTTGCCCGGGCTGTGGATGGTGATACCATTTTAGTGTCATTCATGCTTGTCAATAATGAAACGGGAACCATCCTCCCGGCAGAAGAAATTGCCCGTGCGTGCAAACGAAAAAAGCTAGATTTGCTGGTGCATGTGGATGGTGCGCAGGGCTTTTGCAAGATGCCTATCAGTCTGCGCCGGTCAGATATTGACGCGCTTACCTTTAGCGGACACAAGATTTATGCACCCAAGGGTGTTGGGGGATTGTTTTTAAAGCGAAATGTGAAGCTTTTGCCTTTATTGTATGGAGGGGAGCATGAGCGCGGTTTGCGAGCCGGAACAGAGGCGGTTCCTTTGATTGCAGCATTAGGAGTGGCCGCCGAAAAGACCCATGCGCAGATGGCGGAAAATTTGCATAAATATAGCCGGATGAAAACACTTCTTGTCAAAGGCTTGGCGCAATTTGATGAGGTTGCTCTGAATTCGCCTGAGGAGGGCGCGCCGTATATTGTCAACTTTTCAATTCGCGGGATGCGTTCAGAGATTATGTTGCATTTTTTAGAGTCTCGTGGTTTTTATGTTTCCAGTGGTTCGGCCTGCTCTAAGGGCGCGAAGACGCATGTGCTTTCAGCGCTGGGGCTTCCGGAATGGAGAAAAGACTGCGCTGTGCGCGTAAGTTTTGGACACGAAAACCGGCTTTCAGAAATTCCATTGCTCCTTGAGGCGTTAAAGGATGGAATTTCTGATTTATTTAAAAGCTTCTGAGGGGAGAAAACATGAAAGAAGTATTATTGATTAAAGAGGGGGAAATCGCCCTAAAGGGTCTGAATCGCGGCACCTTTGAACAGGTTTTGATTAAAAATATGAGAAATCGTTTGCGCTCACTTGGCATGTTTGATTTTCACCGTGCGCAGTCGACGATTGCCATCACACCTTTAGACGAAACGATTGATTTGGATGAAGCCATTGATAGGCTCTCGTTTGTTTTTGGAATCGCCGCCTTTTCTCGTGCCGCGGTTTTGCCTAAAGATATGGAGGAAATTTCATCCAACGCTCCTGTCTATTTAAAAGAGGATTTGAGCACGGCTAGCAGTTTTAAAGTTCGTGCTAAGCGATCTGACAAGGCATTTTCGCTTAATTCGCCGCAGATAGAACGAGAGCTCGGTCATGTTTTGCTTGAGGCTTTCCCACATCTCCATGTTGATGTGCACAATCCCGACGTTACAGTGTCTATTGAGATTCGGGACAAGGCTGCCTATATATATGGTCGTCGTTACCAAGGCGCCGGGGGCATTCCTGTTGGAACCGGCGGAGAGGGAATGCTGTTGTTATCGGGCGGAATTGACAGCCCGGTTGCCTGCCAGATGATGGCCAAACGGGGAATGAAACTTTATGCCGTTCATTTTGTCAGCCCGCCTTATACAAGTGATCGTGCTCTGCAAAAGGTGCAGAAGCTTTGTTCCATCACAGCACGTTATGCGCAAGACACGCCTTTTTTCTGCGTGCCGTTTACCAAAATGCAGGAAGCGATTAAAAGAGAATGCAAAGAGGAATTGTTCACCGTTATTATGCGGCGAATGATGATGCGGATTGCGATTCGTTTGGCACATAGGCAGAATGCAAAGAGAAATTCTTCTATTCAGGCACTCGTCACAGGAGAAAGTCTCGGCCAGGTTGCCAGCCAAACGTTGCCGGCTATGGTGTGCACAGACGAGGTTTGCACATTGCCTGTTTTAAGACCGCTCATCGGAATGGATAAAACCGAAATTGTTCAAAGAGCGCGTGACATTAAAACTTATGAGACGTCTATTCTTCCTTATGAAGACTGCTGCACGGTGTTTACCCCGAAGCATCCGAGAACGCGCCCCAAGCTTGAGGAGATTCAAAAAGCAGAGCAGAGCTTTGATTTTGAGCCGTTGCTCGAGGAGGCGGTTGCTCAAACGCAGATTCAGGTCATTGCGCCTGATTGGCTGGAAATTTAGGAGATGTTCAAAGCGTTTGTGAGAACTACATAGTAAGGGATGTTGTTTTGCGCAGAGTTTTAGGTGAAAAGATTTTATCGACTGCATTTTCTAATACATACAAACGGCCAATCTTCCCCGCCAAAAGAGGGGAAGATTGAAAAGCGGCCGCAGGTGTGAAAACTCCTGCGTGCAGCTTTTGGGAACACTGTTCCCGCCGTTTGTAATAGAATGTGAGCGGCGGCTCGTAGATGAGGAGGAAACGCATATGCAAGCTGAAATCATTGCAGTTGGAACAGAAATACTCTTAGGGGATATTGTGAACACGCATGCGCAGTATCTTTCTAAGGAACTGGCAATTCTCGGAATCGATTTGCTGCGTCACACAGCGGTGGGAGACAATCCGGAGAGGCTCAAAGAGGCTGTGCAGGAGGCGTGGCAGCGGTGTGACTTGATTTTTTTAACAGGTGGTCTTGGTCCCACAAAAGATGATCTAACCAAGGATACAGTTTGTGAGGTTTTAGGACTTTCTTTAAAAATGAATGCTCAACTCAAGCACCGGTTGGAAGAACATTTTTCGAGGTTTGCTCAACAAATGCCGCAGAGCAATCTCCGACAGGCAATGGTTCCCAATGATGCAGTGGTGTTTGAAAATAAGAATGGAACAGCGCCGGGTTTGGCAATTGCGAAGGGAGACAAAACAGCTATTTTGCTTCCTGGTCCGCCAAATGAGCTTTACCCTATGTTTGAAGATGCAGTTCGCCCCTTTCTCGCAGAGATGACAGAAGAGGTGATTGTTTCCCATAACTTGCAATTATATGGCATTGGAGAATCAAAGGTAGATGAGATTTTAGGTGAACTTTTGGATGGAAAAAACCCGACGGTCGCGTTGTATGCCAAAGTGGGAGAGGTTCGCATTCGTATTACTGCCAAAGATAAAGACGAGGCAGCATGTGAAGCAGTTTTAGAACCGTTGATGGAAGAAATCAAGCGCAGACTTGGTTGTTATATTTATGGTATAGACGTTTCTTCCTTAGAAGAAGCTGTGGTGAAACAGGCGCTTGCGTGCAACAAGACGATTGCAACGGCAGAAAGCTGCACCGGAGGGATGGTGGCGCAGAAACTAACTTCTATTCCGGGTGCAAGTGCATGTTTTAAACTGGGGGCAGTGACTTATGCAAATGAGATGAAGACAAAGATTCTTTCAGTGACAGAACAGACTCTCTCGTCTGTGGGCGCTGTCAGTCGTGAAACAGCGCAGCAGATGGCATTGGGAGCGCTGGCTGCTTCCGGTGCAGATGTAGCGGTTTCCATCACGGGCATTGCCGGCCCTGATGGGGGAACGGAGGAAAAACCTGTGGGACTGGTTTGGATTGGCATTGCAGATGAACAGGGTGTGCGTGCGCAGTCTTATCATTTTAGCAGAGGAATTGAGCAAGAGAGGGAAACCATTCGGCATTATGCGGCAATGGAGGCTTTGTCATTGCTTTTGCGCAATCTTAATGAATTTTAGATTGGCTTGATATAGTTTGCCTTCCTCTTTAGGGGCTTTATGAAATTGTGTTTATTAGTTCAATCTTTGTTTGTGATGGATTTATTGCGCTTTTAGATAAGGTTTTGGGGTTTAAAAGGAAATCCCTTTTCGTTGTTTTGAAGATTCAAAGAATGATACCGTTGCGTCGGAGATTTTGAAAGTTACTGTTTTATCCATTTGACGTAACGGTATTTTCGTCATTTAATACAGAAGATAAGGAGAGACTAAATTGTGAGAAAAGGGGGAGATGAAGATGACGAACGAGAAGACGAAAAGGCCGGCTTTTATTCGTTTTTTGCAGTGGCTTTTTCCGTGGAAAGGAGATTCAGCGGGAGAGGTGTTTCGGAAGCTGGTTTTTCTGGTTGCTGTGCTGGTTTTTTTGAGCGCTGCCGGTTATTTGGGAAACTATTTCTACCAGAGGTATCACTCTGCGCAGATTGCAGGGCAGATTTCAAATATTTACTATAATGAGCAGCCGTCTCAGGAGAGAATTCCGCTTCCTGATGGATATAATATCAAATTCGACAATCTTTATCAGATTAATCAGGATATTAAAGGATGGATTAGCCTTCCCGGAACCCCTGTTGATTTTCCGGTGATGCAGGCGGAGGATAATAACTACTATTTAAGACGGAATATTTATAAAGACTATGATAATAATGGGACGCCGTTCCTGGATTATAGAGATGAGATTTTACCTGATTTTCAATCCTCCAACTTGGTGATTTATGGTCATAACATGAAGTTTGACGGGGTTTTCGGCGCGCTGGTGCACTACAATGATCTGGATTTTTATAAACAACACCCGCTGATAACCTTTGATTCGGTATATCAGGATATGCAGTGGAAGGTTGTTTCGGGTTTTTATGTGAATACTCGCCCGGAGGATGATAATGGAAATGTGTTTGAATATCAAAATTATATAGATTTGTCCAATCCATCTGTGTTTAAAGAATATGTTGATCAGATTACCAAACGTTCTGTGGTAAAAACCAATATAGATGTTACATATGGAGATCATCTGCTTACCCTCTCCACCTGTGCAAACGAATTTAAAGACGGCCGCTTTGTGGTGGTGGCTCGTCAGGTGCGCGAGGGGGAAGATCCGAATGTGGATGTGAGCAAGGCGACCTACAACCCCAATACGGTATATCCGGAGATTTGGTATCAAAAGTTTCCAGATACTCCGCGCCCACAAGATTGATAATAAACAAAAAATACATTTATTTGCGTGCAATTTTTGTCGTCTTTAAGGACGAGCAGGGCTACAATAACAAAAATGTTTTGTAAGAGATGATTTTTTCTTGACAATTTGTATAATATTTGTTATGATATAAATTAATAAAGTGACTTTGCCTGTTATGATTTTAATAAAAGGCAATTCTGCTTTCTTTTTTGTTAATATAAGGCGTTTTTTTCTGCGCTAATTTTGAGCATGGAATGAGGTGATGTGCTGATTCTTTCCCTGAAATACGGAATATGCAAAAGAGGGGACGTTGAAGCTTCACCTTTTTATTTTTCCGGATGTGTTTTATTTTAATGAGACAAATGGTTTATGACTTCTCTTATGATTCTATTTCTTTGCCCCTAGGGCGAGAGGAGCTTGTTTTGCTGTTTGTCTTGTAGATGGGGGGCACCCCTTTGTAAAAAATTTGAATTTTGTGAGGTTTGAAAATGAAAGATTCTAAGGCTTCCATCTGGAGACAGCGCATCGGCTTTGGCTCAGCTGATATGGCTAGTAACTTTGTTTGGGCCATGATTACTACATATTTAACGATTTTCTATACAGACGTTGTGGGGCTGGCCGCAGTGGCAGTTGGAACGATGACGCTGGTTACTAAAGTTATTGATGCATTTACGGACATTTTAATGGGCGTTATTGTTGACCATACCCACTCCCGTTGGGGAAAATGTCGTCCTTATTTCTTGTTTGGTGCCATTCCTTTTGGAATTTGTGCAGTGTTGCTTTTTGTGGTTCCTGATCTTGGTCCGACGGGCAGCCTTGTTTACGCTTACATCACTTTCACTCTTGTAAGTATAGCGTACACAGTGGTGAACACGCCTCTTTCTGCTATTTTGCCGAGTTTGAGCGCTGATAGCAAAGAGAGAAACGTGTTGGTTATGTTCCGCATGGTTTTTGCCGCGATTGGCAGCTTCATTGTCACAACCTTTGCTATGCCTTTGGTTTCCGGCTTGGGTGGAGGAGACACAGCGAGAGGTTATTTGCTGACAACTGTTCTGTTTGCAGTTATTGCAGTTTTCCTATTCTTTGTCACTTTTAAAAACACCGATGAAAAGGTGAAACCAGCGAGTGTGCAACAAAAAATTGGTTTTAAGAAAACACTAAAAGCCTTTAACGGACAATATGTTCTGTTTATGGTCATGATGTTTATCTTTTTGCTGGGTTTTGCTATCAAACAAGCTGGTGTTATGTATTATTACACTTATTCTGTTGATTTGGTTGAATTTTTCCCGGTGCAGGCTGCTGTCACCAGTGCGGCTATGATCATTGGTCAGCTCATGATTCCGCTTATCGCCAATCGTTTGGGCAAACGTGCCAGTGTCATTACCATGTGTGTTATTGCCATTATTGGTAATGTTCTCTTCACCTTTGGAAGAAACGGCAATTTAGCAATTCTTTTGGTTGCAACCTTTATAACATGGTATGCTCTTGGTTTCTTAATGGGTATGCGCTTCTCCCTTTTAGCGGATGTTGTTGACTATTCTGAATATAAATCCGGCATTAAAGCTGCGGGCGTTCTTTCTTCTATTGACAGCTTTGTTGCAAAACTGACCTTTGGCTTGAATGTTACTATTTTCACAGGGCTCATGGCTTTGGGTGGATATGTTCCAAATGTTGAGCAAACTCCAAAAGAAATTCTCTGCATCAACTTTGGATTTATTGGCATTCCGATTATTTGCTGCATTGTTATGATTATCTTAATGTGCTTCTTTAAGGTGGAGAAAAAAATGCCTGAGATTGAACAAGAGTTAGAAAGACGTCGTGAAGAAATCGAAAAAAATACAGTGCTAGGTAAGCAGTCTGAGACGGTTGCAGTTGCCGAATAAGTGCTAAATGTATATTTTTAAATTCATCAACCATACTACTATTATTCATTAATAATAGTAAGGACTTGATGACGGATGGTTTCACCTTTTACTATTGCAGCGCTTGTTGTAAACATTGTTATTTGTTTTGGAATCCCTATTGCAGCGTGTATTTATTTTTATCATAAACGGCTTCATTGTGGGCATTCTGTTTTCATGGGTATGATTGTGTTTCTCATTGCGCAAATCTTCTTAAGACTTCCTATAGTAGACTTTATTATGGCCTGGCCGCCCATGCATGATGCTTTGCAAAACACGTGGGTTTATGCCTTGTTTTTAGGGATTACGGCCGGTGTTTTTGAAGAGGGTGGACGCTACATCGGTTATTTGGCCGGCATGAGAGAAAATCGGCGCTTTGTTGACGCGGTTGCTTATGCAATTGGCTGGGGTGGTCTGGAAGCAATGCTTATGGTAGGCGTTTCAAGTGTGAACAATCTTCTCATTGCCTTGTTTGCAGATGAGAGCGTTCCGCTGTTTGCATCTTTAGAAGCAATGTCTCCTGTTACTGTTTTGCTTAGCTCGGGGGAGCGGATTTTGTATCTTGTTGTGCAGATTGGCTTTTCTGTGCTTGTACTTTTGGCGATTCGCAAAGGGCGCTCAGGACTATTGTGGCTGGTCGGTGCTGTTGCGCTTCATCTGCTTGTAGACGCCCCACTGCCTATTTTAATGGATGTATTGGGACTGAATGACTATATCGTTGAGTGTTATTTGCTCATACTTGCTGTTGCGGCAGTTTGGTTTACGATATATGCAAAGAGGAAGTTATTTGTAGATGACGATTTACAGGATTCTCAAAAGGGCGCTGCTGTTCGGAGAATTTCCGGTGAAATAATTTGATAAAAGAACCTTGCTGCCTAACGGCAGCAAGGTTCTTTTATCGAAAATCAATATACGACAAATATTTTTCCAGCTTTAAAATTGCGCGTTTTTTGGTTTTACTAACAGTAGATTTATTTATGCCGAGCTCATTTGCAATTTCCACAATAGACTTTCTTTGATAATAATACATATCCAGAATTTCAAGCTGGCGATAGGTGAGCTCTCGTGCAGCGATCTCTGCAACAGCTGTTTTGAGAGATTGAATTTTTTGGCTATTGGTATTTTGCATTTGGTCAGATACCATGAATTCTTCCGCACGAGGCATAATGTCAAATGAAATTCGCTTTTTCATCCAAAATCCCCCTTGTTTGAATCAAGATAATAGAACATAAAATAAACTTTCACTTCAAGGACTTCATGAATTTTATTCAATCAATTATCCTTTCTTAAAAACAGATGCATAAAAGCTTGGCAAGACGCTTTTTTGGGTTAAAGGTTGTACGATTGTTAAATGTGTAAACGTAATGCATGTTATAACGGCATAACTTTTCATATCAAATCTCCTTTCAAATATAGTTCAGGCTTGTGCCTGATGGTTACAAATTGTAAAACATATTAAATTATAAATTCGACATAATCTGTCAAAAACTTACTTTATTTACATTTATACGACGAATTGTGTAATATCCATATATATGTAAAATTATTTTATATATTTTCCATAATATCACACGAAATGTGTGATGTCAAGAGTTTTTTTGATTCCAGCTGTCTTCTCTATTGCAATTTATTGGCCCCTATGGTAAAATAAGTACAATAAAGTTGTATTTTTGTACCTATGTTTGGTCAGAACAAATATAATAAACGATTCTCAAATTGGAGGCTGGTGAGAGATGCTAAGCGAAAAATTGCGTATTTTAAGAAAACAGGCTGGAATGACGCAGACAAAGTTAGCGCATGATTTGGGGCTTTCTACCAGTACAATTGGTATGTATGAACAAGGCAGACGCCTTCCCAATGAAAAAATTGCGATTCAGATATCAGAATATTTCCGTGTTTCTTTAGATTGGCTATATAAAGACGATTTGGTTCTCAAAGCAGAGGATTTGACAGATGAATTGGAGAGAAAACTCTTAGAACCATCTGTTATTACCTTTGAGGGAGAAGAACTGGATAAGGAAGATGTTCCTATTATTTTAAAGGCCTTTCGAGAAGGGCTTCATGCTGCATATCAGAAAAAGATGGACGATAATAAGAGCAAAGATTAACAGAGCGCTGTTTTGGCAGCGTTTTTTGTTTTTTATGCGCAGATAATTCAAATCATTTTGCCATTGTTCGTGAGAAGAACAAATCATTTTTGGTGTGGGATGAGGGCTGCCAAAAGACCGGATTAGGACTGGATTGTTGATTTATACAAATATAAAACAAGAATAAGCAGGAAAACTAGATATCCATCTAAATAGAAATATACATTTTTTATGCATATACAAATAGTATCTTGAAAACTTAAAAAGAGAATTCAACTTTTTAATTAAGCAATATATTCCATGAATTAAAGGCTTTTCAACTCTTTCAACAACATTTTCAACAATCTTTTTTGAAGCTTTCCACACTTTTCACAGAGTTTTCAACAGCATATTGACAATATGCAGTTTACAGACTGTATATTTTTTTAAAGATGGTCAAAAATGAGGTAAAAGGGAGTTGATGAAAAATGGAGGTTGAATCGTTTTGATTAAGGGAGTTAATAAGCATATTATAGAAGTGCTTCACACGGACAGCGATTATTTTGAAAAGGCTATTTTATTTATCAATCCTAATAAAGCAGATGAGGACAAAGAGAGGTTGTTTGGTGTGGCTAAGGGATATTTGGGAGAGTTGCAATATAAAGAGAGGCGTGCAATACAAAAGAAAACACTGGCAAAGAAAATTTTTCAGCGTATTCTCATCTTTTTGTTTGGCATGGCTTGCGCTGCGCTTATTTTTTGGTTGCTGTGAAATAGAAATTTTTTCTATGGGATGAAATATGAAAAAGTTTGTGATATAATAAAAGTAAAAAGTGTTTATTACACGCTTTTGACGGGAATTTTATTGTATGTGTCGTATTTTCTCTAAAACACTGCAAAACTTCACCTTGTCGGGCATTCGGCCGGGCTGGATGAAATTGATGTTGGAGGACCGGAAAATAGTATCATTCAAAGATAGCCCAAAATAGAATTTTATCATACAATGAAAAAATTTTTCAAAGGTCCTTACCTTAACTATATTTCAATTTTGTGATGCAGGAGATATCTTCCCGTTACATATGAGTTTTAAGCTCCGCCTAAGACGCAGGGGAGATTATGAGGAAGTTGTAACTAAAAGAGAGATGTTCCCCGCCTCTTAGGCAGCGAGTTCCACTCTCTTTTTCCGGTGGCGCTACAATCCACCACCGGAACGTTGAACGACAGGGCTTTGCCCCTTATTGAAATAGTAGATAGTGAAAATCAGAGACTTTGCCTTTGATGACTATCATGAGATTTTTTACTGCAATTCAATTGAGCGCAAAAGCGTTTTTAGGTGCACACAAAACGCCTTGTTTTGAGGTTGCATTTCATTCTTTTGTGTTGAGCAGATTAAGCAAAGCATTGTGCATCAGAGCAGTTGTGTGTTCGGTTTGCTAAAAGGCCGCAAAAGGTTTATGAAGTGATTTTGCTATAGATGATTACTGGATGATGGGAGCTGATGGAATGAATCCTGAAAATGAGAGACTATATGGTAAAAACGCCGTTTTGGAGGCGCTGCGCGCAAAGGCAGAGCTTGATGTTATTTATTTGGATAAGAAGCGGGGGCAGAAGGGGTTTTATGCAGTGATTGCCTCTGCTAAGCAGGCGGGGGTTTCCATCAAATTTGTGGACGAAAAGAAATTGGACTATTTGGCACAGGGCGGAAATCATCAGGGGGTTGCAGCCATTTATGCAGCGGCGCCTTATGCAACTGTTGAGGACATTCTTGCACAGGCGCAAAAAAAGGGCAGACCGCCGTTTTTGGTTTTGGCGGATGGTATTGAGGATCCGCACAATTTAGGCGCTTTAATTAGAACTGCAGAGGCGGCTGGAGCAGATGGATTTATTTTTCCAAAAAACCGCAGTGCGTCTTTAACGCCCATTATCGCAAAGACTTCAGCTGGTGCTGTGCACCATCTGCCTGTTGCACGGGTTACTAATCTAACCAGTGAAATAAAAAAGCTAAAAAAACAGGGCGTTTGGATTTATGGCGCTACAATGGGCGCGCAGAATTGGTGTGAGGTGGACTATCAGGGCGGTGTTGGCTTGGTGATTGGTTCAGAGGGCAAGGGGCTTCATCGTCTCGTTGAGCAAGAATGCGATCAATTGGTTTCGCTTCCTATGCTGGGGCAGGTGAATTCTCTCAATGCCTCTGTTGCCGGCGGTATTCTTTTGTTTGAAATTGCCCGTCAGAGAATGGGGCTTGCCGCTTTTGGAAAGCAATTGTAAAATTAACTTAAAGGATAGATGAAGATGAATGATAGAGGTCATGAAACAAAAGACTTTCTTGACATTGAGAGAATGATTCAAAGTATGCAGAAGGAAATGGATTCGAAAGAGACGAAACCATCTGTTGCACAAAAGGAATCTCAGTCGCCGGAGAAGACGCATCCTGCTTCTATTCAGACGCCTCTGTTTCAAGAAATGACAGCGCAGCTTACAGGGCAACTCTCATTGAAAAACAAATCTCATAAGAGCAAAGAACCTCCGGCGATTGATGAAGAAACCAGCAAGAAAAAGTTGCAGGAATTTTTAGATGCAGGAACACAAAATATTTATAGTAGCACCCGGAGGGAAAGTCCGGATTTTTTAAAGGATGTTACCACTACAATACATAAACAAAAGCTAAATGCTGACGATGTTGAGCGGTTTCGCCGCCCTGAAATGACAGAAAAGCAGATTATTCAATTTCAGCAACTCAAACGCACGCGTGAAGAAAAGGCGAAGAGATTTCAGCTTGAAGAACAACAGACGATTGTTGAATCAAAGCCGCCTCTTTATGATGAACAGGCGCAGGAAATTTTGTGCACCTCGACTGCGGCACAGCAAGTCGATATGCCGGACAGCGATGATTTAGAGATGCGTACAATGGTCGATAAACCTCAGGTGGAGGATTATCTAAAAAAATTTAAGAAGTCTTCAAAGAGGATTACAATAGCGCTGGCGGCATTGTCTTTGGCGGCATTTTTGCTTTTTGCTTTGAATCTGACCGGATTGTCGCTGCCCGTTGTGCTCACCCCCGAACAATCTCTTTCTTATTTGTTTTTGTTTTTTGCAATGGTAGTTGCGGCGATGGTTCTGTCTAAAGATATCATACTGTCCGGATTGAAGTCGCTTTTTTCCAGAAGAGCCAATCGTGACAGCGCTCCTGCTATGGCGATTGTTGGGTGTTTTTTGCAAATCGTGGTTCTTTTCATTGGAGGAGGGACGCCTCTGCTTGAGAGCAGCAATGTGTTTTTGTTGGCGCCGGTGGGAATTTGCAGTCTCTTTTTCAGCTATTTAGGCAGATATATGCTAGCGACAAGGGCCATGGAGAATTTTGAGCAGATTTTAACGGATGACTATCAAAAACATATTTGCTCTGTTGTTGCAAATGAGGAACTTGCGGGTGCTTTCACAAGAGGGACTGTTCATCACAGACCGGTTGTGGGATATAACCGGTCGACACAGTTTGTTGAGGATTTTATGTATCACAGTTTTTTGGATGATTTGTCTGATAGAATTTCTATGTATCTTGTGCCCGTAGGCATTCTGATAGCGCTTGCATTGGGTGGGCTGTCGTTTTACATTTCGCAGAGCATTTTTGTTGCGGCAACAGCATTTGCCGCTCTGTTGTGTATAGCCTCTCCCTTTTCATTACTTTTGACCATCAACGGTCCGTTAAAGATGGCCAATCGTGCGCTAAAGTCGGATTCTGCCTGCATTTTAGGGTATGATGCAGCCGAGCAATTTGGCGGGTTAAATGCTGTGATGCTTGAGGCGCAGAGTCTTTTTCCAAAGGGAACAGTTCATTTAAGCGGTATGCGTGTTTTTAACCATCATCCCATTGATCAATCCATTTTAGATGCCGCCAGTGTTTTGCATGCCACAAATAGCATTTTGCGGGATATGTTCATGCAGGTTTTGCTCGACAAGAAAGAGCTGCTCAAATCGGTGGACAGTGTGTTGCTTGAAGATGGACTGGGAATTTCGGCATGGGTGGATAATCGGCATGTTATTATTGGGAGCCGTCAGATGGCTGAAAATCACAATGTGATTGTTCCGTCCATTGAGGAGGAGAAGAAACTTTGTCCCCCCGGTAGCGACATTGTTTATGTTGCCTTGTCCGGTGAATTAGCGGCCGCTTTTGTGTTTACATTGCAGTCCGACCCGGCGGTTGCGCAGTCTCTCGTGCAGCTTTTAGAAGCGGGAATTTATTTGGTTGTGCAGACTGTGGATCCCGTGGTTACAGCGCAAAGACTAGAAGGAATTTTTGGGATTGACAAGGAAGAATTTAAAATTTTGCCGGCTCGTTTTCATGCTGCCTATCGGAAGCAGAGCGCGCCTACGCAAACTGCAAGCTCTCCGGTTGTCAATGACGGCTCACTTTTTTCTTATATTCATTCTGTGATTGCTGCCAAAAAGACACATTCGTCAAGCATGATCAGCACGATTTTTTGTTTAACAAGCGTTGTTTTGGGCGTTTTGCTTTTGATTCTTTTTGCGGCAAGCAATTCACTTGCTCACTTTTCAACGGTTTATATTTTGGCTTATGAATTGATTTGGTTCGCCGCCATTTCGATTATACCACTGTATAAGCAGCGATAGGCATTGTTGCTATTAACTCTATGAACAACGCTTTGATAGTTGCTTCTTTAAAAGAGACCATCAAAAAAGACGTATTCCTTTAGTAAGAGGAATACGTCTTTTTGAATAAGGGCTTTTTTAGGATTTGTTTTCGATTTCCTGTTTGATACGCTGTATGAAGTCATTGATGGACAAGGTGCCGATATCGCCCTCTTTTCTCTTTCGCACTGACACAGTTTGTTCGCTGCGTTCTTTTTCTCCTACAATGAGCATATAGGGCGTTTTTTCAAGCTGTGCCTCTCTGATTTTGTAGCCTATTTTTTCATTGCGATTGTCGAGTTCTGCTCGAATTCCCGCTTGTAGAAGCGCCTGAAGTATTTCCTGTGCGTAATCGATCAGATGTTCCGAGATGGGCAGCACTTTCACCTGCACCGGAGAGAGCCAGACAGGGAATGCGCCGGCATAGTGCTCAATTAAAATCCCAATAAATCTCTCAATGCTGCCGAACACAACACGATGGATCATGATGGGACGATGTTTTTCGCCATCCGCACCGATATATTCCAGTGCAAACCGTTCAGGAAGTTGGAAGTCAAGCTGGATTGTGCCGCACTGCCATGTTCTCCCAATGCAGTCTGTGAGATGAAAATCAAGCTTAGGGCCATAAAAGGCGCCGTCTCCTTCATTGACAACGATCGGATAACCCAGTTCTGTGATGGCGTCTCTGAGTGCATCGGTTGCATAATCCCAATCTTGAACTGAACCAATTGCATCTTCAGGGCGGGTCGATAGTTCTATATGATAGGTAAATCCAAAGGTCTTATACACTTCATCAATGAGCTTGACCACTCCCTTGATTTCATCCTTAATCTGTTCCGGTGTCATAAAGATATGCGCGTCATCCTGTGTAAAGCTGCGCACTCGCATTAATCCGTGCAGAGCGCCGGAAAGCTCATGACGGTGCACACGGCCGAGTTCGCCCAAACGCAGGGGGAGATCGCGATAAGAATGCAATCCTGTTTTATAAACCAGGATGCCGCCCGGGCAATTCATTGGTTTGATGGCAAAGTCCTGTTCGTCGATTTTTGTGGTGTACATATTCTCTTGATAGTGATCCCAATGTCCGCTCTGTTCCCATAGTTTACGGCTTAGAATAATGGGTGTTGCAATTTCGTGATAGCCTGCTTGGGTATGGATTTCGCGCCAATAATCAATGAGCAGATTTTTTAGCAGCATTCCCTTTGGCAAAAAGAAAGGAAAACCGGGCCCTTCTTCTAATATCGTAAAAAGCGAGAGTTCTTTGCCCAGTTTGCGGTGATCTCTTTTTTTTGCCTCCTCGAGCATTTGTAGATATTCATTTAATGCAGAAGTTTTGGGGAAAGAAATCCCATACACCCTTTGCAGCATTTGTTTGTTGGCATCAGCTCTCCAATAAGCGCCTGTGCAGCTTGTCAGCTTAATCGCTTTTACGCGTCCGGTGGAGAGCAGATGCGGACCGGCGCAGAGGTCTGTGAAATCTCCCTGTTGATAGAAGCTGATTTTTTCACCCTTGCCCGCATGCTCCTCAATGAGTTCCACCTTAAAGTCTTGACCGTCCTCTTTCATGAAATCGAGCGCTTGGTTCTCATCAAGGGTGAAGCGCTCGAGGGGAAGATCGGCCTTGATAATCTTTTTCATCTCTGCTTCAATTTTTTCAAGGTCTTCAGGAACCAGTGTTCGTGGAAGTTCCATGTCATAAAAAAAACCATTGTCGATTGCCGGTCCGATTCCAAACTTTGCGTCTTTAAACAGTTGTTTCACTGCCTGCGCTAAGATGTGAGAAGAGGTGTGCCAATAGGCCTGCTTTCCTTCCTTGCTGTCAAAAGTAAGAATTTCCACCGTACAGTCTTTTGTGATGGGGGTTCTCAAATCTGCAATCTGATTGTCGATTTTTCCGACACAGGCCGCTTTGAAAAGCCCCATTCCAATGCTTTTTGCAATTTCTGCAAGTGTGACGCCCTCTTCAAACGTTCTCTTTTCACCTTTTAATGTCACTTCAATCATGATTGTTCCTCCTATTTTTATCATACGGCATGAGATGATGATTTTTTCTGCAACCAAGTTTGTGTTTTTTTAATTCACTGCAACTCCTGTTTGCCGCCACATAAATTTCATGTTTTTAAACGGGAGACGTACCGCCGAATAACATGCGGGAGAATGCTCTTTTGAGAGGGGTCGCTTTTATTATTCGAGTGCGCTTTCCTCTATCGGCATTCGTTTTATGAGAAGCAGACAGGGTTTCATTAAAAAAGCTTCATCCCACATTCAATGGGATGAAGCGAATGCTCCACGGTTCCACCCAAATTGCCCGGAAAATTTTCCAAAGCCACTTGTTTTTCCCGATTACGGTGGGAGTCCGTCACGGTTGTTACCCCGTGCGCTCCGAGGTGGTGGGCTTTCTTCGAGCAGACTGCATTGCTTTCAGCCACGGCAATGCTCTCTTTTCGCCTGCAAAATGGAATGAAGCCGTCCTCATCATCACTTTATAAAGATAAATTTATGATAGCACGTTCCATAAAAAAAGTCAATGCCAAAGCAGAGGGGGATGTTACGAGCGGATTTTCGGATGAAAGATGATGATGTGATAAAAGAATGATTTTGTATTTTTGAGGATGCAGATCAGATGCAGTCATAGGTGATGGTTGGATATAGAGAGAAAGTAAAATTGTTTACGCATAACTGGAAGCTTACCTTAAATATCTATTTTTTAGGGCGTTGTTCTCCTTGATGGGCATTTAGGGAAACGCGGAATAGATGGCGCTTGATGAGTTTCCAATTGCATGGAATGAGCGGATAGAGATAGCATTTTCCGGAGAGCGTTCTGCTGCAAAGAAGCAGAACAACCATGAAAATTACGCCTGCTGAAAATCCCCAAATACGGAAAGCACCGGTTAATATGAGCAGAAACAGTCGCATAAATTTTAATGCATATCCCAATTCATAGCCGGGTTGGGAATAGTTAGCGAGGGTGACAAATGCTGTATACACTAAAGCCTGTGGGGTGAACCAACCGGATTGCACGGCGTAATCTCCAACAATAATGGCGGCTAGAATACTCAATGAGGTGGTGAGCATATTCGGCGTATTGAGGGAGGCTATTTTCATTCCGTCTATGGCGAATTCTAAGATGAGCAGCTGCGCTAAGATGGGAACCTGTATTTCATCTGTCACCAAAATAAACTGTAGCCACCCGGGAACAAAGTCAGGATATTGGTTTGCCAATAACCATAGAGGCGTGAGCAACACAGTTGCAATCATGACGACGGCGCGGGTGAGTTTGAGATAGGTTCCTGTTAGGGGTGGAAAATAGTAATCATTGGCTTCTTCCATGATGGAGAAGATGCTCGAGGGCAACAACAGCACCGAAGGGGAGTTGTCGATGACAATGGCAATGTCGCCTTCAAGGATTTGTGCGGCAGTTGTGTCAGGTCGTTCAGTGAACTTGAATTTTGGAAACGGGTTGAACCATTTGCGGTGCACCAACAGTTCAGCAACACTCTCCTGGTTCATGGTGAGCGACTTAACAGTTGTATTTTTGAATTTATCGGTTATGAGTTTAAGCAGTTTTTTATCCACTCGATCCGACATATAACAGATGGCAATGTCGGTGTGGGATTCTGTTCCCACTTCCATATGCGTCACGCAGAGCTTTGTGTCGCGAATGCGGCGGCGGATGAGGGCTGTGTTTAAAACCAGCGTCTCGACAAAGCCATCTCTTGAACCGCGAAAGACTTTATCTTTATCCGGCTCGGAGGTGCTGCGCTGCGGATAGGTTCGGGCGTCGATCATAATGGCTTGATCAAATCCGTCTACAAAGAGCGCTGTTTGTCCGGAAAGCAACAAGACGATGATAGATTCTTCTTCACTGAGCAGGGTGACCTCTCCATAGGAAATACAGGACTTGGAAAAGGTATGTGCATCTTTGAGCAATACAGGATCTGTGACACGATAGAAAGTATCTAATATTTTGCTGAGTTGTTCGTCCTTTGCAAAGCCGTCAACGAAAAAGATAGCTGCTGTTTTTGAGCATATCTGAATCGTGCGATAGACAATATCAAAGTTTTGTTTTGTATTTAGCACTTTTTTATAATGCTCAATGGTTTTGTTTATATTGGCATCTACTGGCATAAGCATCCCTTTCTTCTTCTTTTAAATATTTATAGCATTTGCAAAAGTTTATAGAAACATACACGAAAGAAAAGGATGTAAATTTTACAATTTTATATTTTGAATGCAATAGATTGCGCCGGTATATGATAGAAAGGTGGATGATGTTATACTGTTAGTATAACGATTGATAGTATATACAAAATGTTTCTACAGTTATATATTCTATAAAGGAATCCCATAATGCATATGCATTATGGGATTTTGTGAAAGAATCAAACGGAAGACTTGTTTTTTACGATTACCTTTAAAAATGAGATAGGGTAAATGTGCAGAGTTTAGCGTTAATCGTTACATTTAATCTGTCAATATACGTGTTACTATACAGACAAAGCGTTTGGATGTGTTTTTGCTTATCCATTTTGATAGCAGCAGTTGGACGCAAAGCCGCGCAGCGCCTCTTTGCCGAGGTATTCTGCATTTTGCCCCAAGTGCTCTTCTATTTTGCGAAGACGGTTGTATTTTGCAACTCTATCCGTTCTTGACGGCGCTCCTGTTTTAATCTGGCCTGCATTTAAGGCTACGGCAAGATCGGCAATGGTGGTGTCTTCCGTTTCGCCACTTCGGTGAGAGATGACGGCGTGATAACCGTTTTGTTGTGCCAGTCTCACTGCTTCCATCGTTTCTGTCAGGGTTCCGATTTGGTTGACTTTGACGAGGATTGCGTTGGCCGCTCTCATTTCAATTCCTTTAGAGAGCCTGGAACTATTGGTTACAAACAAATCATCTCCAACAATTTGCACGGGTTTTAGGTGTTTAGTAATTTTGGAAAACCCTTCAAAATCTTCCTCTGACAACGGATCTTCAATTGAGACAATGGGATATTTGCTGCACAGATTTGAAAAATATTCAATAAGATTTTCTGCGTGATAGGTTCCTCCTCCTTTGGGCGGTTGATAGAGCCCATCTTGATACCATTCTGTTGCGGCTGCGTCCATGGCGATGCAGAAGTCGCGTTCAGGCAGATAACCGGCCTGTTCGATGGCTTCTAAGAGCAGCTCTAAGGCATCTTCGTCTTTTTTTAAATTTGGGGCGTAACCTCCCTCGTCTCCAACTCCGGTGGAGAGTCCGCGCTGTTTGAGAATTCCCCCGAGCGTATGAAAAACATCTACGCTTGCTGACAGGGCTTGACTGAATTTTATAAAGCCAACCGGCATAATCATAAATTCCTGGATGTCAACATTATTTGTGGCATGCGCACCGCCGTTGAGAATATTCATCATAGGAACGGGAAGGGTTACGGCGTTTGTGCCCCCAAGATAACGATATAGCGGCAGGCCGCAGCTGTTTGCCGCCGCTTTTGCATTGGCCATGGAAACGGCTAGGATGGCGTTGGCGCCTAATTTTTGCTTGTTAGCGGTTCCGTCGAGTTCGCACAGAAGACGGTCGATGTCTCCCTGACGGCAGGCGTTTTTTCCTTTGAGTGCTTTGTGAATTCTGTTGTTGACATTTTCAACTGCTTTGAGAACGCCTTTGCCTCGATAGCGCGTGTTATCGTCATCACGCAGTTCATGCGCTTCAAATGCACCGGTGGATGCACCGGATGGCACACTGGCTGTTCCCGATTTTCCGTTTTCTAATACAACGGTGGCCTCTACTGTTGGATTTCCTCGTGAATCTAGAATTTCACGGCCTAAAATTGTTTGTATTGCTGACATGGTTCATTCCCTCCTTAAAATTGCTATGCATAAAAGCAATGAAGTGTGTTTGCTTTTATCCATCAAACATAGTATCGTCTTATTTGTTAGAATTCATTCTTTTTGAAAGCAGTTTTTTTGCATATCTTTTGTAAATTCACCTATAATAGTAAATGCAATCGGGGGTTTAGATAAAGCGAATGCTTAACAGGGCGCTAGATGGCGCCGCATTCAAGATTTTGATGGTGCATTACAGCGCTGTCAAAAAGCTAAGAGCGTTCCGTTGTTTTAAAAGACGGGATAGATCTTGCTTTTCATTAAAAGGAAAAGAGGAATTTGCATGAAAAAATTAACCGGCCTATGTATCATATGCGCGTTGAGCTTGTGTCTATTTGCCGGGTGCAGCTCGAACGGAGATACAACAAGCAACGCTAGCAATGGCGTTGTCAGTGACGCAGAAGACATGATGAGCGATGTTGTTAGCAGTGGAGAAAAGGTTGTTAGCGGCACCATCAGTGGCACAGAGAGCATTGCAAATGGTGTTGTTAGCGGAACAGAGAGCATGACAAACGGCATGACCGGCTCAGCTGGAAATAGCGCAAATGAGGCGGACTAACATGAAAACAAGAGCGCTGGCTATAACGTTATCTATATGCTTGTTGCTTCCGTTAACAGGGTGCTCGAATGAGGAGAATTCCAGCGGCGGGCAAATGTCGGCACTTAGTCAGACGAGCACACAAAGCGGGCAAAACCTATCGTCTGACATTGATTATCCGGCCAGCGAGGAGACGATGCAGACCATGCAGGATGCATTTTCTTCCCTTGACACGAAAAAACAGGGATGGGGACAGGGAACGCAGGTGGACGACCAAAATCGTCCTGTGTCTTGCATGGATTTTCAGAATAAATATGGAAAATACAACGCCCTATTCATTAAAGAGGATTGTCCGAAAGAGATTTTCTTGACTTTTGACGAGGGATATGAAAATGGGTATACGTCTCAAATTTTGGATGTGTTAAAAGAAAAACAAGTTGTCGCCGTCTTTTTTGTGACCTATGATTATGCCAGCAAGAACCCTGATTTGATTCAGAGAATGATTGACGAGGGGCATATTGTGGGAAATCACAGCTATTCACATCCATCTATGCCCACACTCACACCGCAGGAGATGGAGGATGAGATTCGCAAACTGGATGCTTATATGGAAGAGACCTTTTCATACGATATGTCGCTGTTTCGTCCACCCATGGGGGAATTCTCTGAACAGAGCTTAGCGGTGACAGACAGCTGCGGTTATGAGAGCGTTTTTTGGAGCTTTGCCTACTCTGACTGGGATGTTAATAATCAGCCGGATGAAGCTTCTTCTCTCAAGAAACTCACCGATCATCTTCATGATGGAGCCATCTATTTACTGCACGCTGTTTCTAAAACCAACACTGATATTTTGCCTGCTTTTATTGATGAAGCAAGGCAAATGGGATATCAATTTGGAAGTCTTTAAGTCTTGTTTTATTGCACATTTGAGTGCTATCTCTGTTGTTTCAGTCCAGCTTGTTAGCTGGACTTTTTTTGCATAAAAAAACAACCCCCTTTTCCACAAGGGGTTGTTTGCTGTTTTTATTTATATAGAGATTTGGCAGAGAAAAGTATTATATTAGAGTGCACAGATTTTTAGGATGCAGCCTTGTAAACAAGTCATTTTAGTAGTAACTGCGCTATTTGTGTTTGAGTAGGTTCTAAGACAAATTTTCCACACCGTCCGCCGTAATTCTTGCATAGATGTGAGGGGTAGATGCAGGCATTTGGTCTCCAATGGTGAGGGCTTTTTTAAACAGTTCCTCTGCTTGATGACATTTGCTTTGCGAAGAAGAATAAAACACAGCGAGCACATCGCCTTTTTCAACCTTGTCGCCAATGGTCTTTTTGAGAACGATTCCTGCACTGTAGTCAATGGAATCTTCTTTTTTCTCCCTTCCTGCGCCGAGGATTACTGAGGAAATACCGCATTTTTCAGTGTCCATCGCGTTGAGGAAACCGGATTGCTCAGCTTTCACCTCATAAACTACTTTTGCCTGCTCAAAGTTAGCGGGGTTATCCAGTACAGTTGTGTCGCCATGCTGCGCTGCTATCATTTCTTTGAGTTTGGCAAAAGCAGAGCCGTCTTCAATGGACTGTTTTGCCATGGTAACGCACTCTTCGAGCGTTCCTTTCTTGGCGAGATAGAGCATATTCGCCGCTAATGCTATGGAAACTTCAAACAAATCTTCCGGACCTTTGCCTTGCAAAACATCGCATACTTCAACAATTTCAAGGGAGTTGCCAATGGCATAACCCAATGGACGATCCATATCGGTGATCAGAGCAATGGTTTTTCTTCCAACGTGTTCTCCAATCTCAACCATTGCTTTGGCAAGAAGAATGGAATCCTCTGTTGTTTTCATAAAAGCGCCGCTGCCGGTTTTTACGTCTAAAAGAATGCAGTCTGAACCCGCTGCAATTTTTTTGCTCATAATGCTTGAGGCAACTAGGGGAATGCTTTCAATGGTTGCCGTAACATCCCGCAGAGCGTAGAGCTTTTTGTCTGCCGGAACGAGGTTGCCCGATTGACCAATCACAGATGCGCCAACTTTTTGCACGATGGAAAAGAAGGTGTCTCTGTCCAGTTCGGTTTGCAGCCCCGGAATAGATTCCATTTTGTCAACGGTGCCGCCGGTGTGCCCCAAGCCCCGTCCACTCATTTTTGCGACCTTTACTCCTCTTGAAGCGACAATCGGCGCGACAATCAGGGTGGTTTTGTCGCCAACGCCGCCTGTGCTGTGTTTGTCAACCTTGATGCCGTCAATGGGTGAAAGATCCACCATGTCGCCGGATTCTGCCATATAGCGCGTCATGATAGCAGTTTCTTTTGGCGTCATTCCATTGAGATAGATAGCCATTAAAAGAGCCGAAATTTGATAGTCGGGAATGGTCCCGTTGGCATATCCATTCACGAAAAAGGAGATTTCCTCTTCGTTTAGAATCTGCTTATCTCTTTTTTTTGCAATAATATCATACATTCTCATAGCGCTATTTCTCCTTTGCAATTTTTACGATTCTGCTGGTGCCAAGTCGATTTGCACCAAGCTCGAGAAAGGTTTGGGCGTCTTGCACAGAGCCAATGCCTCCGGCTGCCTTGATTTTCACATTTTCACCTACATGCTTTTTAAACAGGGCAATGTCATCGAAAGTTGCGCCGCCGGTTGAAAATCCCGTTGATGTTTTAATATATTCAGCGCCTGACTGTGTTACCACTTCGCAAAGCTTTATTTTTTCCTCATCGGTTAAAACACAGGTTTCGATGATGACCTTTAAAAGCTTTCCGTCGCAGGCTTTTTTCACCTGTTTGATTTCGTCCAAAATTTTATCATAAAGTTTCTCTTTGACCCAGCATAGGTTAATCACCATGTCGATTTCATCCGCGCCGTTGGCAACGGCGTCTTTTGTTTCAAACACCTTTGTGGCTGTTGTTGAATATCCATTTGGGAAGCCGATTACAGTGCAAACAGGAAGTTTGTCTCCCAGATAATCTTTTGCTTGTTTGACAAAACAAGCTGGAATGCAGACAGAAGCTGTTTGAAATTGGATGCCCTCATCGCACAATTGTGCAATTTCATTCCATGTTGCAGTTGTTGAAAGAAGAGTATGATCTACTTTTGATAGGATATATTCTAAGTCCATGCTAATCTCCTTTTTCTCGTTTGCTTTCAAATAATTCAATCACTACCTTGAGCCCTTTTCATAGGGAATGCCATCTGCTTTTGGAGCGGCCGATTTTCCCACAAAGATGATGAGAACAATAATGGTGAGAACATAGGGCAACATAGAGAGAATCTCAGACGGAACGGCAAGATTGCCGCCGCCGAGAACCACAACAAGCGCTTGTGCAAAACCAAAGATGAGGCAAGCGCCAAACGCACCGTGAGGCGTCCATTTACCAAAGATGACGGCGGCCAATGCGATAAAGCCCTGACCGGCAACTGCTGTTGGTCCAAATTGAGAGACAATTCCTAACGTGATGGTTGCGCCGCCCATTCCGGCAAGCGCGCCTGAAATGATGACACATGCATAGCGAACGCCGCAAACGCTGATGCCCAGAGTGTCGGCAGCGGCCGGATGTTCCCCAACAGAACGGATGCGCAGTCCCCACTTGGTTCTATAAAGAAGAATCCATATGCCGACAGTGAATAGAATGGCTAAAATAAAGGAGATGTCTACATTTAAATTGCTTAGAATCTGATTATCTAAATTGGTTCCAAATAGCTTTGGAAGCGTTTTGTCGACGGGAAGTGAGGTGGTTGAACCATCAAAAAACACACGGCAGAAAAATAATGCTAATCCCGGTCCGATTAAATTCAGCGCCATACCTGAAATGGTTTGATCCGCTTTAAAGGTGATGGAGGCGACAGCATGCAAGATAGAAAAGAGTGCACCTGCAATTGCCGCGCATAAAAGACCAAACCATGCGCTGCCTGAAAAATATCCAACCGCCGCGCCCACGAAAGCGCCGATGGTCATTATTCCCTCGATTCCTATGTTAATGACACCGGAACGTTCTGAAATAACGCCGCCCAGTGCGCCGAATATCAGAGGTGTGGCGTATAAAAATGTAATTCCTATGAGTAATGTGATTTCATTTATCATGCTTGGCACCTCGTTTCTCAAGCTTTGCCGCAATGACCGGCACCACTTTTGTTAAGGCAACAAAGAAGATGATGGTGCCAATCATGATGTTTACAATATCGGTTGGGGCACCTGTGTCAAACTGGACAGCCTGACCGCCATAGAGCAGTCCGCCAAAGAGCAGCCCGGAGAAGATACAACCTATGGGTGAGGCGCCTGCAATGAGCGCGACAGCAATGCCGTTAAATCCATTGTTTTCAAAGACGCCCAATGTGCTAATGCTGTGCGGATAGGTTCCGCAGATGACCAGAGCAGCCCCCAGCCCGCAGATAGCGCCTGAGATGAGCATTGTCTGCACAATGCTGCGGTTGACGTTGATGCCGGCAAACTCGGCTGCATCTTTCGATAAGCCGACTGCTCGATATTCATATCCTTTTGTGGTGTGATAGAGCAGAAAAGATATTACAATGGCAACAGCTATAGCGATAAAAATGCCGAAATTCACATCTGTTGACATAATACTGCTCAAAAATGGATGTTGTTTTAGAGCTTCCATTCCCTGATCTGACACTTTCCAGTCCGGCAACAGCATAATATAACTGTTGGGGTTCACAGGATTTGTACTTGTGCTTTCCGGCATCGAGAAAATGGACGAATTACTGATGTAGTTGCACAAATAGAGCGCTATCCAGTTGAGCATAATGCTGGTGATAACCTCATGTATGCCAAATTTGGCTTTTAAAAAGCCTGTTATGGCGCCGAATATTGCCCCGGCAATCATGCCTGCTATGAGAACAAGCGGAATTTGAATTACAGGGGGAAAATTAAAACTCATCCCCACAATCACTGCTGCGATGGAGCCGGCAATATATTGCCCTTCTGCGCCTATGTTAAACAGTCCAGCTTTAAATGCAAAGGCGATTGCAACTCCCGTCATGATTAGGGGAACGCTTTTAATGATGACGTTGGAAATATATTTTGGACTGCCCAACATTCCATGAAACAGCGAATACATTGCCTCAAATGGATTATATCCTGCGCATGCTAAGACGATAATCGCAACAATAAAGCCGAAAAGAATTGCCAGAATGGTTGAAGTAATCGGTTTTTTTAAAGCTTTAGCTATTGTTTGCATTTTTTTGCCCTCCTGCCATCAGGAGACCGATGGTGTTTTCATCCGCCTCGTCTTGTGAGAATATGTCTACAATTTGGCCATCGTAGATGACTGCAATTGAGTCGGCAACATTGAGCACCTCATCGAGCTGCAAAGAGATGAGCAGAATGGCTTTGCCCTTATCTCTTTCTTCGATCATAGTTTGATATACATACTCAATTGCTCCGACATCCAGTCCACGTGTGGGTTGATCCATAATCAAAAGGTCCGGATTATTTGTCACCTCTCTGGCAATGACCACCTTTTGCTGATTGCCGCCTGACAGACCGCGTATTGGCATTTGTTCGCAATCGTTTGGACGAACATCATAACCCTCTAAAAGCTTGGAGGTATAGTTATAGATTTTTTTATCATTGAGAACCCCATGATTAGAAAACGGTTTTTTCCCAAATTGTTCCACAACGCAATTGTATGCCACTGAATAGTCAAGGACAATGCTACGGCGATGGCGATCAGAGTGCACTGTTGAGACTTTGGAGTCAATTACATTCCGAATAGAGGTGTTTTGAATTTCTTTGCCGTTGACTTTGATGGTTCCTGATTCTGTTTTTGACAGATTGGTGATCGCCTCTAAAAGTTCCTTTTGACCATTGCCGTCGATGCCGGCGATGCCTACAATTTCGCCCTTTCTGACTTTTAATGAAAGGTTTTTCACAGCATCGAGTTTTCGCTCATCCTTTACGGTGATGTTGTTGATTTCCAACACAACGTCGCCCGGCTTTGCAGGCTCTTTTTCTGCCTTGAAGCGCACCTGACGGCCAACCATCTTTTCTGCAAGCTCTTGCGTTGTGCAGTCGTCAACTTTCACCCTTTCGATGAATTTGCCGCGGCGAATAATCGTGCAGTCTTTGGCAGATGCCTTAATTTCTTTAAGCTTGTGGGTGATGATAATAATCGTTTTTCCATCTTCAATGAGGTTGTGCATAATATGAATTAAATCATCGATTTCCTGAGGTGTTAGAACGGCTGTCGGCTCATCTAGAATGAGCAGTTGAGCGCCTCGATAGAGCGCTTTGAGAATCTCCACCCTTTGCTGCATGCCGACGGAAATATCTTCAATGCGCGCATCCGGCTCAACAAACAGACCGTATTTTTTTACAATTTCTTCAACCTGTTTGCGTGCTTTTTTCATGTTTAAAAAGCCAAAACCATTTGTTACTTCGTTGCCTAGAATAATATTTTCTGCTACGGTGAAGTTATCTACAAGCATAAAATGCTGGTGCACCATACCGATTCCATATGCAATTGCATCGTTTGGGTTGTTGATAGAGACCTTTTTTCCGTTGATAAATATCTCTCCTGAATCCCCCTGATAAAGACCATATAAGACGTTCATGAGTGTGCTCTTGCCGGCGCCGTTTTCACCTAGAATAGCATGGATTGTGCCCTTTTTTACATCGAGATTAACGTTTTCGAGTGCACAAAAGGTTCCAAACATCTTTGTTATGCCATGCATTTGTACGGCATAATCAGAACTGACCTGCATTCAAAGCCCCCCTTTTTGTTTTAAAGCTGTGTTGTTACAAAATCGTTATATTGCTGCTCGTTTGCAGGAGGCAAAATGACACCGTCCTTAATCATGCCCTCTACTGCAATCGCTTTTTCATAGGTTTGTGGATCAAGGTTTGGATTTTCCTCCGGAATGCCGACGCAGTCTTCTGCCAAACCGAATTCATAATGTTTTCCGGTGACTTTTTCGCCGTTCATCATCTCGTTGCAGATTTCATACACGGCATTGTCTACCCGCTTAAGAGCTGAGGTGAGACAATTGTCTGGTGCGAGGTAGGACTGATCGCTGTCAACCCCAATTGCCCATTTGTTTTGCTCCTGCGCGGCTGCAAAGAGTCCGTTTCCACATTGTCCTGCAGCGTGGAAGATAATATCGCAGCCGTTTGAATACATTTTTAGCGCAATCTGCTTTGCTTTTGCAGCGTCTGAATAACTCTCTGCATATTGCACTTGAACGTCAATTTCTTTTCCGAGCTCTTTTGCACCATAGGCAACACCAGCTTTATAACCATATTCAAATTGATCAATAACAGAGGTATGCATTCCGCCGATAAACCCGACTGCATTGCTCTGCGTTGTCAATGCCGCAATATATCCTACAATAAAAGCAGCGTCTTGCCCGCGGAAGGTTACAGTGCAAACGTTTTCGGGAATATCATCATAGGTTGCATCAATAAGTCCAAAACTACTGTTGGGATTTAAACGCGCAATGTGTTCGACCGAGTCTGCCATGTCAAAACCAATGCCCCAAATCATATCATACCCACCATCAATGCTGCGATCTAGATTGGTCAAGAAGTCAGAGACTTGTTTGGATTCTGTGTAGTTTACCTTTGCGCCCTTTTCGTTACGGAGCTTTTGTAGTCCGGCCCAAGCGGATTGATTAAAAGAGCCATCGTTTACACCGCCTGTGTCGGTGACCATGGTTGTGCTAAAGACATTCGGATCATTTTCAGGCGCGAACGAACAGCCGCAAAAAGCTGTTGCAGTGAGAGCTATGGTAAGCAGCAAAGCGATAGGTTTCAAAAATTTATGCATGTTTGTGCACCTTTCTTTCTTAATCATCAATTCAATTGGTTTATTCAGCAACCTCCAACGCGATTTTCATCATCTCATGAAAACTTTCCTGGCGTTCCATTGCCGATAGCGAAAGGCCTTTATAGATGTGATCAGAAATGGTTAGTATACAGAGCGCTTTTTTAGAGGCTCTCGCCGCCTCCATATAAAGCGCGGCAGATTCCATTTCCAGAGCAATGATTCCCATATCGCGCCAGCGGTCGGAGACGGTGGGATCTTCGTGATAGAAAATGTCTTCTGACAAAACGTTTCCCACAACCGGTGCAATACCCATTTGTTCTGCAACGTCAACAGCCTTCTTGAGCAGAGAATAAGTAGCTGTAGGTGCGTAGGTTCCGGGTAGATTATATTTCGCAGCGTAATTTGAATCTGTAGAAGCACCCATGGCGATAACAATATCTTTTACATTGACGTCGTCGCGCAGACTGCCGGCCGATCCGATTCGTATAATGCTTTGAACATCATAAAAATTAAACAATTCATGGGAGTAGATGCCCATAGAGGGCATTCCCATGCCGCTTCCCATCACAGAAATCCTTTTGCCTTTATAGGTTCCCGTGAAGCCTAACATATTGCGCACTGTTGTGAAACAGACGGCATTTTCCAGAAAGGTCTCTGCGATGAGCTTTGCACGGAGCGGATCGCCCGGCATGAGAACGGTTTTTGCAATCTCCTCTTTTTTTGTTGCACCAATATGTGGAGTTGGTATATTTGACATAGTAAGCCCTCCTTTTATTTTAAAATGTTTTTCAAAAATGAGCTTCCGGCCGTTTCGCCCGGTTGGACGGAAAACGCGTCGAGAATCGTTGCACAAATGTCTGCAAAGGTTTTTCTGGTTCCTAAATTCACCGGTTTAATTTGTTCTCCTGTGATAACTAAGGGGGTGTATTCCCTGGAATGATCCGTGGAGGGGGTGAGTGGGTCGCAACCGTGATCAGCGGTGATGAGCAGCATATCGTCTTCTTGCAGTCCCGCCATAATTTCAGGGAGCTTTTTGTCAAAGTAGCTCAACGCTTTTGCATACCCCTCTACGTCATTGCGGTGGCCATAGAGCATGTCAAAGTCTACCAGATTAACAAAACACAGGCCGGTGAAATCCTCTTTTGTGAGGGCAATGGTTTTTTCAATTCCGTCAGGGTTCCCGGTGGTTCTTGTGAAACGGCCAATGCCGGAGCCTGCAAAGATGTCATTGATTTTTCCAACAGCGATGACGTCCTTGCCTGCATCGAGCAGAAGGTTGAGCATGGTTTTTTTAGGAGGTTTAAGCGAAAAATCGTGACGATTGGTGGTGCGCTCATAGTTAGGAAATTCTCCTACAAATGGACGCGCAATCACACGACCGACACCGTGCTCTCCTACCAGTATTTCCCTGGCGATTTCGCAGTAGCGATAAAGCTCGTTAATCGGCACAACTTCCTCATGCGCTGCAATTTGAAATACGCTATCCGCTGAAGTGTAGACAATTAAATCGCCGGTTTGCACATGCTCTTTTCCATAGTCTTTGATAACGGCGGTTCCGGAATAGGGTCGGTTGCATAAAACGCCCCGGCCTGTTTTTGCAGAGAATTCCTCCAACACATCTTTTGGGAAGCCATCAGGATAGGTTGGCAGGGGATTATCTGAGATGATGCCGGCAATTTCCCAGTGACCAATGGTTGTGTCTTTTCCGCGGGAGCGTTCTGCCATTCGAGCAATGGCGCCGGTGGGATGGTCGCTCTTTTCACGACAGGTTACGCCGTCAATGTTGAACAACCCCAGCTTTTGTATGTTGGGCATGAAAAACTCCTTGCTTGTGGCAGCAGCGGCAATGGTGTTGCTGCCCGTGTCTTGATAATCTGCGGCGTCGGGCAGTTCACCGATTCCAAAACTGTCTAACACAATTAAAAATACTCGTTTCATTCCATTCCTCCTTATAATACCTGTGTGAAAATATAACCAATTGATTTAGGCGTGCTATTGTTGTTAACGATTTTTCATAATTTATGCCAGAAGGGTTTTCAAGCAAAACGAAAGGCATGGACTCTTAGATTTATCGTCTCTTAGAGATGTCTCGTTATGAAGCAGAGTTTTTGCTTTTGGCTTGAAAGCAATAATCAAAAAGATCGAAAATTTTAGAAGATTGTTAGATAAAATAGAATAGCGGCATACAGAGACGTCTGTTCTTAATATTATAAACAATTTCCATTGAAAAGTAAATAGATAAATTTATAAAATAATGTTTTTTTTGTATAAAATATCAAACAAAATTCTGCGTCTTTTTCTGTACAAAACCTCCATATTATTTTTAGTTTGAAATCATTGAACGAAGAAAGTATGGATATTTTTAAATATTATATCGAATTTTGTTTTGACTGACAGTGTGTTGTGCAATGAAATGAGGTGTCTCCGCATTATTAATATGAACGACAATTATTATCTGTATTTTCAAAATGGATCATGTGTTTTAGCGGTTATTTTTAATAGAAAAAATAGGCGTTGCATGACTGCGACGCCTATTGTGCTTGATAGGAAGTTGTACGAATCTATTTTTTCGCTAAGCCCTGTTTTGCTTTTTCTGCAATGGCAGAGGCGGTTAGACCATATCTTTCCAGCAGTTCTGTTGCCGGGCCGGACATGCCAAATTGATCGTTGACCCCAACGCGACAGACAGGAGTGGGACACTCCTCTGCCAGTAGCTCTGCAACTGCACTGCCAAGGCCACCGATAATGTTGTGTTCTTCAGCGGTGACGATGAGTTTGGTGTTTTGTGCCGCTTGAATTAACAATTCTTTGTCCAGAGGCTTGATGGTGTGGATGTTGATAACGCCGGCATGAATGCCTTCGGTTGCGAGCTGTTCGGCTGCTTGCAGCGCTTCATAGACCATTAAACCCGTAGCCACAATGGTCAGGTCGGTTCCCTCTTTGAGGGTAATTCCTTTTCCAATTGAAAAAGAATAACTTTCTTCATGATTAAAAACAGGCGTTGCCAAACGTCCAAAGCGGAGATACACAGGACCGTCATGCAGAATTGCCGCTTCCACTGCCGCCCGTGCTTCCACATCATCGGCCGGACTAATCACAGTCATACCGGGGATCGAGCGCATCAGTGCAATATCCTCATTGCATTGATGCGTTGCGCCGTCTTCTCCAACGGAGATGCCGGCGTGTGTTGCACCGATTTTCACCGGGAGATGAGGATATCCAATCGAGTTTCTGATTTGTTCAAACGCGCGTCCGGCGGCAAACATAGCAAAACTGCTGGCAAAGGGAATCATTCCGGCAGCTGCCAAACCGGCTGCCACGCCTATCATGTTTGACTCGGCGATGCCGCAGTCTACAAAGCGTTCGGGAAACGCCTTTTTAAAAAGGCCCGTTTTCGTCGCTGCCGCTAAGTCAGCATCTAAAACAACCAGTTTAGGATATTTTTCTCCTAATGCAACCAATGCTTCTCCATAGCTTTCTCTGGTTGGTTTCTTTTTCAACTCACTCATTTTATCTCCCTCCTAAGAAAGCTCGTTTTTGATTTTGGTTAATTCTGCAATCGCCAGTTCATATTCTTCTTTATTTGGCGCTGCTCCATGCCATTTTACTTGATTTTCCATAAAGGACACATTTTTTCCTTTTACTGTTTTTGCAATGATTGCAGTTGGCTGCCCTTTGATGTTTAGCGCTTTGTCAAACGCGGCTTCTATTTGGTCAAAATTATGGCCGTCTATGCAAATTACATGGAAACCAAAGGCTTTAAACTTTTCGTCAATCGGGTAGGGTGAGCAGACGTCAGTAATGGGACCGTCAATCTGCAAATTATTATTGTCAACCACAATGCAAAGATTGTCAAGCTTTTGATGGGCGGCAAACATAGCGGCCTCCCAAACCTGCCCTTCTTGAATTTCTCCGTCTCCCAGGATGGCATACACATGATAGGGTAGATTTTGAATTTTGCCGGATTTGGCCATTCCGCAGGCCGCTGAAATCCCTTGTCCTAATGAACCGGTCGTCATGTCTACCCCGGCAATGTGTTTCATGTCAGGGTGCCCTTGCAGAAGAGCACCTGTGTGACGGAGCTTGTTCCACTCCTCTGTTGAAAAGAATCCCCGCAAGGCCAAAGCGGCATATAATGCCGGTGCACAATGGCCTTTAGAGAGCACCAGCCTGTCCCGATTTTCCCACTTTGGTTCTTGTGGACGGATGTTCATCTTCTCAAAATAGAGATAGGTCATGATGTCTGCGATGGAGAGAGAACCGCCCGGGTGCCCTGAATGGGCATTGTAGACCTCTTGAATGATTCCCATACGCAAATCACAGGCTGTTTTACACAAATCGATTTTTTTTGCCGCGTCCAAATTTACAACCACCTTTCTGTTCTTTTATTCTCCAAAAACGGCTTGATAATCCGCTTTGAATTTTTCGATACCCTGTGTGGTGAGCGGGTGGGAAAGCATTTGCTCAATGACCTTGTAGGGCACGGTTGCGATGTCTGCTCCGGCGAGGGCACAATCGGTCACGTGAATGGGATTGCGCACGCTCGCCGCAATGATTTCAGTTTGCAGATTGTGAATCTGAAAAATTTCTGCAATGGTTTGAATGAGTGCCACCCCTACAGTGGAGATGTCGTCTAAACGGCCTAAAAAAGGCGAGACAAACGATGCACCTGCTCGCGCGGCCAAAAGCGCTTGGTTTGCCGTGAAAATTAACGTCACATTGGTTTTGATTCCTTCACCGGAGAGTTGCTTGACCGCTTTTAGACCCTCGCCGGTCATTGGAATTTTTACAACCATATTGCGATGAATTTTTGCAATCTCTCTCCCCTCTGCAATCATCTCCGATGCGTCAACCGTGCTGGCTTTGACTTCGCCACTTATGGGTCCGTCTACAATCGAGGCGATTTGCGCGACCACCTCATGAAAATTTCTTCCCTCTTTGGCGATCAGGGAGGGATTGGTGGTTACGCCGCAGATAACACCCATATCGTTCGCTTTTACGATTTCATCAATATTGGCAGTATCAATAAAAAGCTTCATATTACTACTCCTTTAAAAACACAGATTGATAGAACAGACTGAAACTATCTGCCACATTGCATTGTGACATGCGATAGACTTTGTGTATATTGTATCAAAAAACGGAAGGAAAGTAAATCCTTTTTTGTAATTATTCTGTAAAAGCACATTTCCTACTTTATACTAATAGTATAAAGTAGGAAAATTGTTTTGAATACAACCTGATTTTGATAAAAAAATATAAAAAACAGTATAAAAAATCCATATATAATACAAATAGTATAAAATATTAAAAGGTGTGATTTTTTATTGGGAGTTTTGTGTAGTCATTTGGTTGTGTCAGTATCACGGAAAATACAAATAGTATATGAATAAATATATAAACAAATTGTATAAATCAACATCTCCTGTGCCACTATTTAGATTTTAAAGCGGGGCGTTTTAAATAGGGGAGAAGAACGCTCCATTGCTCCAAAAGTCTTTCAATAGAATAGGCGGCATTGGCGGGACTGGTTGAGGGGAGAGCAATTGCGTGGAGTTCGATTTTGGGAAAGATGAGCTTATGATAAAGCGCATAGGCCTTTTGGCCGTTGGTGAAGATGGCTTTGATAGGGGCTGATTCGAGCATTGCAAAGAGATCATTGGGCTGTGCCTTTTGAATGCTTTGATCGGAGGAGCCTATGAGTTGACAGCTTTGCACAACATCCCAAAGTGCAATTTTATGTTTGAGCAGAAGTTGTTGACGGGCCGGAACCGTTTGCGGCAGGGGCTCATTGCAGAGTTTTGCAATGACAGGCCAAAAACGATTGCGCGGATGCATATAATAAAAATTTTCTTTTCTCGAAACAACGGAAGGAAAGCTTCCTAAAATCAGAATTTTACTTTGATTGTTGTAGATTGGCGGGAGGGTGTGATGGGCGGTGGTTGGAGCAGACATATGGGTTGTTCCTTTCACAGGGAAATTTTTTGGCTATTTGGCCATTGTGCGCAGACGTTTATTTTTAGAGCCTTTTTGCAGGAGGAGTATCTTTCGTTGTGATATCTTCATAGAAGATTAGGCGTTTGAAAAACGATTTTCAATCGGGTAGGTTGCTAAGGCGTTGAGGGAAAGAGAAGCGATGTTGTTCTCTTGAAACTCATAAAAAGCTTGCGAACCTATCATTGCCGCATTATCTCCACAGAGATCGAATCGTGGGAGAAAGAGTTTACGATTTCTTTTGCTGCATTCGTCCAAAACACGTTGACGAATGCCCTCATTGGCGCTAACACCGCCGGCAAGCGCTACCGGGAGGGAGGGGAATTTGTCAAGAATCTTGCAGAGCTTGTCCGCTATCATATCACAGATTGCAAGTTCAAACGAGGCCGCCATGTTTTCTCGATCAATGGATTCGCCGCGCTGTTGTGCGTTATGCACATGGTTTAAAACGGCTGTTTTCAGCCCGGAGAAGCTAAAGTCTTCCGGATGGCCCTGCACAGTTGGACGGGGAAGTTGATATTGCGAGGGGTCTCCTTTTTTTGCCGCGCGGTCAATCTGCACGCCGCCCGGATAAGGGTAGCCTAAAGTGCGAGCAGCTTTATCAAAAGCTTCACCGGCCGCATCGTCGAGGGTTTTTCCAAGCGTTTGAAAGTCAGTGTAGGTTTTTACGTGGAGAATGTGAGAGTGTCCACCTGACAGAACGAAACAGAGAAAAGGCGGCTTTAAATCGGGGTGTGTGAGATAATTAGCGGCAATGTGACCCCGCAGATGATGCACCGGAATAAGTGGTTTATCGGTCACATAAGAGAGCCCCTTTGCATAATTCACACCTACCAATAGAGCGCCGATGAGCCCGGGGGTTGCAGTCACTGCCAGAGCGTCTACGTCGTGTAGAGAGAGCGAAGCTTCATCAAGTGCGTTCTTGGTGACCTGACTAATGGCTTCGCAATGCCTTCTTGATGCAATTTCAGGGACGACGCCGCCATAGAGACGGTGTTCTTGGATTTGTGAGACAATCACCGATGAAAGAATGGTGCGGCCGTCTTGCACAACTGCTGCGGCCGTCTCGTCGCACGAGCTTTCAATAGCGAGTATTTTCATCTGTTTTCTCCTTTCATTTGCGTTTCATTACGAGCGCGTTCTGCGTTGGGTGGTGGTAGTAATTTAGACGTGTTTGAATCACAGCAAAGCCGCATTTTTCATAAAGTCGAATAGCTGCATGATTGTCTTGACGAACCTCGAGAAAAATAGCGCTCATGCCAATTTTTTGCAGCTTTTTTATGGCGTAATCCAACAGGGAAAAAGCGATTCCCTGCCGTTGAAACGAAGAACGCACAGCAATATAGTCAAGGGTTGCTTCGTCGAGCACACAGGTAAATAGAGCAAACGCGAGAGGGTATGTTTGATTTTTGACCAAAACAACAAAATGATTGGGCGTTCGCAGCGTTTGTTCGAGGTTGTTGCGGGTGAATCCGTCGGTGAAAGCGGCCTCTTTGCCCAGAGCGTATATTTCAGTTGCTACGGAGTGGATATCTTCCAGAGGCGTTTTGAAATCTAAAAAATACATTGCGTCCATAAAATTTTCACTTTTCTCCTAAGAAGCATTTTGACATTTGTGTTTGCAATCAAACAGCACTAACAAAAGTTATGGCGTAATTTTCGGGGATTGCGACTAAAGTTTGCTGCTTTTTGCCGCCGCATTTGCAGAAGCTTTAGCATCCCTTTGGCAAGACGGTTTGCAGATGAGACTGTAAAGCGGGAGATTTGAGCCGTTGCAGGTATTATCCTTTGGCGTCAAACCAACTTTGACCGCTTGAAACCTCCACTGCTAGGGGAACGGACAGCGAGGCGGCGTGTTCCATTTCATATTGCAAGATTGCGCCGGCTCTATCTGCATCAGACATGGAAGCTTCCACTAAAAGTTCATCATGCACTTGCAGCACGATGGCAGCGTCTAATGCCTCTTCTTCCAGCCTTTTTTGCACTGCGACCATTGCAATTTTTATAATATCAGCGGCACTTCCCTGAATGGGTGTGTTCAGAGCAACGCGTTCTCCAAAGGAGCGCATATTCGAGTTTTTGGAGGTGATTTCCGGAATGCGGCGCAGTCGGCCGTAGAGGGTGCGCACCATGCCTTCTGCCCGGGCTTGTTCGACAATGTCATGCATATAATCTCTGACGCCGGGAAATTTAGCGAGATAGTTTTGGATGTATTCTTTGGCTTGTTGGATGCTGACACCAATATCCTGCGAAAGGGAGTAAGCGCCAATGCCATAGACAATGCCGAAGTTAATCGCTTTTGCACGGCGACGGAGCTCAGCGGGGAGAAAGGCGGAGGCTATGCCGAAAACTTCTGAGGCGGTTGCCGCATGAATGTCTTCTCCATTTTGAAAAGCCTCTATCATTCGTTTGTCTTGAGCAATGTGGGCGAGGAGACGGAGCTCAATTTGAGAATAATCTGCATCTAAGAGCATATAGCCCTTTTTGGCGACAAAGAATTTGCGGATTTGACTTCCCTCTTCGGTTCGAATGGGAATATTTTGCAGGTTTGGCTCGGTGGAACTGATTCGGCCGGTGCGGGTTTCTGTTTGTCGAAATTTGGAGTGAATGCGCCCGTCCGCTGCAATTTCTTTGTTTAGGCCTACGATATACGTAGAATGTAATTTGGCATATTTGCGGTAGGCGAGAACCTTCTCGGCGATGGGGTGATATTTAATCAGCTTTTCTAACACATCGACATTAGTGGAATAGCCGGTTTTGGTTTTTTTGAACGTGGGGAGGGCTAATTTTTGAAATAGAATCATCCCAAGTTCTTTGGTGGATTGGATGTTAAAGGGTTCCCCGGCAAGATCATAAATCTCTTGCGTGAGGGTCTGAATTTTTTGTTCCAGTTCATTGCCAAAGGCCTCAATTCCATTTCGATCGGCGCCGATTCCTGCTATTTCCATCTTTGCTAAGGCAAGCGACAAGGGAAGCTCAATTTGTTGGAGCAGGGAATCGAGCTTTTCCTCTTGCAGGGCACTTGTCAATCTGTCGCACAGGGGGCGGAGCGCTGAAATTTCCCGATATGTCTCATCTTCCATGGCGGGGATGTCATATTTTTGGATGGTAGCGCCGATGGTGTCTTCCTTTTGGAGAGAATCCAATAAATAGGCCGCAAGGTCAACTGACAGGGTGATTTTCTCGCAATGAAAACCCTCTTGCAGGCAGAGCGTATATAATTCTTTGACTTTGTCGGTTCTCTTAGGCTTTGGGGAATCGCAGACAAGTGTTTTAAAATTTTTTAGAACATCTTCTGTATATTCAATAATGCAGTCATTGGCATGAATCAGAAGATTCTTTTGGAGAAGAAAGTCGATGGTCTCGCAGGTGTCCAGATGGTTTTGCGCTTCTTTTGCGGAGGGGTTTTTGAGCGTTGACATGGAGATAGTCTGTTTTTGCGGCTGCATTGAAGCATCCATCTTTTTGAGAAATTTTTTGAACGCGAGCTTTTCATAAAAGCACTGCAGTCCCTCCTGATCCGGTTGCTTTCTCATGAAAGCCTTTACGTCCTGCTCTATGGGAACATCGGTGACGATTTTGCCGAGTTTATAGCTCATTTGCGCCTGTTGCTTTGCTGCTTCTTGCGAGAGGAGATTCTTGGCGCGTTTGGGAATGTCGAGCGAGGCGGGGTCATCAAAAATAGCTGCAATGCTGTGATAGTTTGCAATGATTTGCAGGGCTGTTTTTTCTCCAATGCCTTTCACACCGGGAATGTTGTCAGAGCTGTCTCCCATGAGCGCCTTGACGTCAACCAGTTCTTTAGGCGTCACGCCATATTGCTCAAACACACGCTTGCTGTCATAAAAAATTGCCTCTTTGTTGGTGGAGAGACGGACTGTTACGCCATCTTGAACCAATTGCAGACTGTCTCTGTCTCCGGTGGCAATTACGCAGTCGAACCCTTGCTCAACAGACAACCGTGCAATGGTGCCTAATATATCATCTGCTTCAAAGCCGGCTTTTTCCACAACGTGGCCCCCGAGCAGGGTGATGAGCTCTTTGGTAAGCGGCAACTGCTGCGCTAAATCGTCCGGCATGCCGTGTCGGTTGGCTTTATAGCCCTCGTAGGCCTGGTGGCGAAAGGTCGGCTCTTTGCGGTCAAACGCCACGGCTACCATATCGGGGCTTAGCTCTTTGTCTATTTTTTCCCACACGGTGAGAAATCCATACACTGCATTGGTTGGTGTTCCATCAATCGTTTTTAGATCACGGACGCCATAGTATGCACGATTTAACAGGCTGTTGCCGTCTATCGCTAATATTTTCACAGATATTCCTCCATTTTTTCTTGTTTCTCTATAGTTTAAACATAACCGTTTCTTTTATAATAGAGTGTGTGCAGCCCGGTCCGGATGCACCTATTGTATCATTATAATCATATCTTTAGCTGTAGACAAAGAAAACCCATTTTTTCAACAAGGTTTATGCGAGAAACTTGTTTTGCAGCAGCGCTGTGTAGAAATTTATCGAAAGAACCGATTTTTCTGATTCCTCTAGGTTCGGTAGGAATTGATAGGAGTCGTTTTTAGGCATTTTATCATTGTCGAGCATAAGCTTATATTGACTATTTTTCATTTTACCTTTAAAATAACAGTAAGTCAACTCAAAAAAGGAGAGGTCTCTTTGCAGAAAGTGAAAATTGGAAATTTAGAGTTTGAGAAGACAGCGGCCTTGGCGCCGATGGCTTCGGTGGCTGATCGCTCTTATCGGCAATTGTGTCGGGAATACGGCGCTTGCATGGTGGTTGGGGAGATGGTGAGCGCAAAGGGACTGTGTTTTAGCAATCGAAATGCAGAGGAACTTTTGCGCGTTTCAGAGAAGGAACGTCCAATGGGGGTGCAACTTTTTGGAAGCGAGCCTGATGAAATGAGAGAGGCTGTTTTAAAAACACTTCCCTTTGCGCCTGATTGGATTGATATTAATATGGGTTGTCCTGTTCCTAAAGTGTTTTCAAACGGCTCGGGAGCGGCTTTGATGGGCGACCCAAAGCGCGCTTATGCGCTGGCGCGAGCTGCCGTTTGTGCAACCAATCTCCCTGTAACGGTGAAAATTCGCAAGGGGATTGATGAACATTCTGTTCATGCGGTGTCTTTTGCAAAGAGAATGGAAGACGCCGGCGTCGCTGCTATTACGATTCACGGAAGAACGCGAACGCAGATGTATGCGGGAAAGGCTGATTGGGAGATTATTGCAAAGGTGAAAGAAGCGGTGGGCATTCCTGTGATTGGCAATGGAGATGTTTTTTCGCCGGAGGACGCGGCGCGGATGTATTGGGAGACAGGCGTGGATTTGGTGATGGTAGGACGCGGCAGCTATGGACGTCCTTGGATTTTTTCTCAAATTCGGGACTATCTGCAAACCGGACAATATCAGCCATCGCCTGTATTGAGAGAGCAGATTGCGGTTTTGAGAAGACATATGTATGCTATTTGTCAAGATAAAGGGATGGATAGAGGCGTTCGTGAAATGAGAGGACAGGCTATGCGTTATTTGCATGGCTTTCAGGGCGCTTCCCGTTTTAGAGAGGCTTGCGGTAGACTGGAAAGTTTAGATGAGCTCATGGACTTAACAGAGGAAATTCTCAAACAGGAGAAACAGGTGTAGGAGGAGATTGCAAATGACAACAATTGCACAGGCATTGGAAAAGAATAGATATCCGGGCAATGGAATGCTCTTTGGAACTTCTTCAAATGGGCGATTTGCTGTTTTGGCCTATTTTATTATGGAGAGAGACAGCCACAGTCAAAATTACGTTTTTGGTTTGGATGGTGAGAATGTGAGAATCACGCCGTTTCTCAGTGAGACGTTTTGCGGTGGCGACAGCAGCTTATACACGCCGGTTTATGTTTTGGGCGGCTTGACCATTATGGGAAATGGAGAACACACTGATTTGGTGAGAAAGGCAGTTTTGGAGGGAAAGGCGTGGACTGACCCTTTGCAAACTCAGTATTATGAAATTTGCCCGCCCTTTTATTCCCCCCGCATTACCGGAAGACTTGCTTTAGAAGACACAGGGTTTTCTTATGAACTGGCAATTATTAAACGGATGGAAGAGGGGAAAATGCAGCGCTCTGTCTTTTCCTATCCGCAGCCGATTGCGGGTATGGGGCATTTTATTTATGACTATCAAGACGGCCTTTGTTCGTGGGACTCTTTTCAGGGGGAGCCGCGACAGGTGCAGATTCACGATGGGTTGCGCGGTTTTGCCAATGATGTGTGGAATGCGTTGGATGAGGAATTTCGCATTTCTTTATTCACGCGAAGAATTGACTTGATAACCGGTCAGTCGCAGACGATGATTGTGAATAAAAATTATTGATTGGGTTGCATTGCGGTTTGACTGCGGCTATTGTGTGCAGCAGCTCGACTTTTGCTTGTTTAGACGATATCTTACACGAATGACTTTGGCCAATGGGCATTTGGAAAGGCAGATGGGGAAGTGTGAGAGCTTTTAGTTTAGAATAAA
The DNA here is from genome assembly GCA_934438055.1 of uncultured Oscillospiraceae bacterium. Taxonomy (GTDB): domain Bacteria; phylum Bacillota; class Clostridia; order Oscillospirales; family Ruminococcaceae; genus CAKSAY01. The sequence goes on from CAKSAY010000003.1 coordinate 50,759, forward strand.
ATGCACCTTTATGGTGTTATACGATGGAATATTATTGGATTTGCGCAGGCGTTTTTATGGAAGCGCCTGTCTTTCTTTGTCTTTTTCCCTGTAGAATCGAAACGAGCCTGATTTTTGCAGACTGACAATGATTTGCAGCATAATTGGAAAGAAGATCATTCCAATGAGGCCAAATGCTTTCATTCCAAGATAGATAGAAATGAGCGTTGCAAGAGGGTGTAGCCCTAACTGTTGTCCGAGTATTTTTGGTTCGATGAAGTTTCTTATAGCGCCTACAACAACGTAGATTACGAGAATTCCAAATCCTTGCGAGAAGTTGCCCTGAAGAAAACAAAAAATTGCCCAGGGAATCAAAACAATGCCGGTTCCTAAAACAGGAAGCGCATCACAAAAGGCGGTTAGAGCAGAAATGGCGATTGCATTTGGATTTTTCAGAATCGACAGTCCGATCGAGAGTTCCACAAAGGTGATGATCATCAAAATAAAATAAGAACGCAGATATTTGCACACGGTTCCCACAAAATAACCCTTGATTTCAAAGGCTGTGGCGCGAAAGCGGACAGGTAATTGCCGAATGACAAAGCTCACCACGTTATGATAATCCATGCTGATAAAAATCGAAGACATTACAGCAAATGCAAGATTGACAAGCAGAGCGGGAATTTTCATGCCCAGCTGCGCAAGATTTGTTAATATCCTGCTTGAAAGATTGGTGATGCAGCTTTTAAGGCCATCACCCAAACCGGCCAAAACCGTGTTGGTTTGCGCAGCAAGCTCCGGGGAGAGATTCGCGGCTGTGTGCACGGAGAATGCATTGATGTGGGATAGAATTGGGGCGAGATAGGCGTCAAAATAGTTCTGCGCATTCGAGGCGAGCTGCATGATGAAAAGGACAAGCTTGCTTCCTAAAAGCAACAACGCCGCAAGAAGCAAACCATAAAAAAGAAGGATGATGACGGCGCCACAAAATTTTTCATTTAGACGCGTTTTTTTTGACAAAAGCAGGTAAAGCGGCTTAAGAATAAATGCAATTGCAAAACCCACGAGAAAGGGCGCTAGAAGCGGTAGAAGATATTTGCAGACGAGAAACAGGATAAAGAAGAGAAGAAGATACCACAAAGTTTGAATGAGCTGTTTTTTGCGACGCGCTATTTTATCTTCTCTCATATGCTTTTCCTCCTTTTTGTCATTAAAGATAGTATATGAAAAAAGAGGAAAAAAATGAATGTGGTTGAGATGGTTTTTATCATAAAGAGGGGTGTTTTGCATTGGACTTGCTGCCAACATTAGCGTTATGATAATGCATTTGTGTGCAGCAAAACCTCTTTGATTGAACAAAAAACACCGCAATGCACAAACATTGTGGTGAATACATTAAAAAATTTGCTTTGGAGCGTTTTCGCCAATGGATTATTTGTGATATTTTGTTCCTTTTGCAATGCAAAAGGCTCGATAGAGTTGCTCTAAAAGCACAACGCGCGCGAGCTCATGGGGCAGCGTCAGAGGGGAGAGGGAGAGCTTTAAATTACCCCGTTGCTTCACCTCGTTTGCAAGACCGTGAGAGCTCCCAATGACAAAGCACACTTTGCTAAAGCCCTTGAGCGGCAAAGAGACAATTTGAGCGGAAAGAGCGATTGAATCCATTGTTTTTCCCTCCACACAGAGTGGAACAACATAAGCTCCGGATGGAATTTTTTCAAGAATTGCTTTGCCCTCTGCACAAAGAGCGTTTGCAAGTTCTTTCTCATTTTCACGATTTGCGATGCGGCGGGGAGAAAGCTCGATTACGGTTAGGGTGCAAAAGGAGGAGAGTCTTTTTTGATATTCCTTACAAGCGTCTCTAAAATGAGCTTCTTTGCAGTTGCCCATGGCGATTAAAGAAATTTGAAGCATAGCTTTCTCCTTTGTCTGTTTTTGCATTTGAAGATTGAGCGAATGATGTTCAAATGCGCGTTTTGAAAGTAATGTTTTGTCATTTGTTCATGTTTTTATTCGCTTTCACCATCATGGAGCGCATTTATTATAGATTTGTTTCTGTTTTGCGCCATGTGCCGTTTAGCAAAGAATTTAGATTTCGTAGATTATACCGCTGTTTCGCACCTCTGCCGCGGCAATCCAATAGTCTCGATCGTTTTCCATTCCGGCTTCAGCAAGCGTGGTTTGAACATTTTGCAGTGCTAATGCCGGCACATTGGTTTGCTGGCTCAAATGCCCTAACAAAAAGCGCGTTACCCCGTGTTCCACCAGTTTTTTGATTTGCTCTGCAGCTTCTTGATTGGAGAGATGGCCGTAGTCGGAGGTGATTCTCTTTTTTAGATAATAGGGATATTGGCTTACGGCCAGCAGGGCGGGATCGTAGTTGGACTCTAAGAGCACAAAGTCGCACTTGCAGAGTTGGCGGAACACTTGCTCCGGCATGGTTCCAAGATCTGTGCACAGACCGATAGTGTTTTTGCCATCTGAAATGAGAAAACCAAGACTGTCAGCGCAGTCATGCGGCGTATGAAAAGGGGAGATTTCCAAATCCCCTACAATGGCTGTGTGTTGATTGATTTCATACAAGGTGTCTTGCCCGTTGACCGTTCCTTTGTCTAAAAGCTGGCCAAGCGTTCCGCGTGTTCCATAAACAGGGACGCGCCGCTCTTGCAAAAAACGACGGAGCCCTCCTATATGATCCATGTGCTCGTGCGTGACGAAAACTGCCTGCACAGCTGACATGGAAATTCCAACCAAATCAAGTGACTCTTTGATGTTGCGCACGCCAAATCCGGCGTCAATTAAGATTCCACGTGTTAAACTTCCAACATAGGTGCAGTTGCCTTTGCTGGAACTGCATAGAGAATAAAATTTCATTTGATCACCATTTATGTAAAATAAAAATGGAACGGAAAACCGTTCCTGTGTTTTTAGAATTATCGTTTAGAAAGAGGACTTTTGCGCAAGAGGCAATTTTTTGTCTTTTCAACAAACAATAGAGCAAGATGTTTTATTACCATAATTTCTTATTATGGCTTATGGTCGTTGTTTTATCATAAACTTTTTTGATGGGTTACAAGGCTTCTTGCAAAGCTACCTCATCCGGAATTTCAATTCTTTTGATTTGTGCGCCTAAACCCTTTAATTTACCTACAATATCTCCATAACCGCGTTCTATATGGTAAATGTTTTCAATTTCTGTCACACCTTCCGCTGCTAAAGCGGCAATTACCATCGCAGCGCCGGCCCGCAAATCTAGAGCTTTTACCGGTGCTGCGTTTAATTTGCCTGTGCCTTCAACAACGGCAATTTTTCCGTCAACCGAAATGGAAGCTCCCATTCTGCGCAGTTCATCAACATATTTAAAGCGATTATCCCAAACGCCCTCTGTTACAATGCTCGTTCCATTAGCCAAGGTGAGCAGCGTCGTCATTTGCGGCTGCATATCGGTTGGAAAACCGGGATGAGGTTGCGTTTTTACACTGGATTTTTGCAATGCATCATGACCGATAATTCGCAGAGAATCGTCATATTCGACAACCTCAACCCCCATTTTTTGTAGTTTCTCGGTGATTGACTCAAGATGCTTGGGGATAACATTTTTTATCAAAACATTCCCCTTGGTTGCCGCGGCCATAATCATATAGGTTCCAGCTTCGATTTGATCAGGAATAATCGAATATTCTGTGCCGGTTAGGTGTTCTTTTCCACGAACCTTAATCACATCGGTTCCGGCGCCCATAATGTCGGCACCCATGGAATTTAAAAAGTTTGCCAAATCGACAATGTGAGGCTCTTTGGCGGCGTTTTCGATAATGGTTAAACCTTGAGCTTTCACAGATGCTAGAAGAATATTTATAGTGGCGCCGACAGAAACTACATCAAAATAGACTTTTGTTCCTGTAAGCTCATTAGCCTGCACCTTAATCATACCGCCGTCAATATCATAAGAAGCGCCAAGAGACTTAAAACCTTTTAAATGCAAATCAATCGGACGAACGCCAAAGTCGCATCCGCCGGGCATTGCCACATTTGCACAGTGAAAGCGTGACAAAAGAGCGCCCAAAAAATAATAAGAGGCGCGCATTCTTTTTGCTAGGTCATACGGCACTGTTGGGTCAAAGACATTGCGGGTGTCGATTTCCGCTTTTTGCTTGTTGAGCATTCTCACCTTTGCGCCCATTTCCGTTAATATATGAAAACAAATGTTTACATCGCTGATGTTGGGAAGATTGTCTAACACACAGGGGCCATCTGCAAGAAGCGTGGCCGGGATGATTGCAACCGCTGCATTTTTCGCGCCATTGATTTGCACTTCGCCTTGTAATGGTTTACCGCCATTTATCACAAATTTTTCCAAATTCTTCGCCCTCCGGTCATTCTTTTCGATTCAGCAGACAATCCTTTTTACGGGCAAAATCGTCAATCGAATCACTAAAAATAGTCTGCACGAAAATAGAATGATTATTATCAAAAACATCAAATGCCTTGTATATAAATTCAAGCAAATATGTAAAATAAAAGAGAAGACAAACACAATAGTCCGTCTCTTATAATATCAAAATAATATAAACCGATAATAGTATACCAAAGGTAAGAAAAAAAGTCCAGTGGTTTTCCAAAATTTATTTATAGTCGTAATGCAGTTACCGGATTTTTATGCAATGACGCAGGCGTTTTGTGGTGCGCTCAAGAGATGGATTTTACTGCGGACAAAAAAGAGAAGTGAGGTGCGTTATCTTATGAACGCGTAAGATTCTATTGTTGATTTTGAAAAATATTACAAACAAAAAAATCTTGTCTTATGATAGAATAAAGGAGGATTGTCCATTGTCATTTTTATCTTTACAACATATTTCAAAGGTGTATCAAACAGGGGAAGAGCGTGTTTTTGCTTTGCGGGATGTGAGTTTGTCTATTCAACAGGGTGAGTTTGCGGCGATTGTGGGGAGCTCGGGCTCTGGCAAAAGCACCATGATGAATGTGATGGGATGCCTTGATCTGCCAACGCAAGGGGAATATTATTTAAATCATCAACGGATTTTTGGGATGTGCGAGGCTAAGTTGAGCGCCATTCGCAATCGAACCATTGGTTTTATCTTTCAGGGATTTCATCTTATCCCCACATTGACTGCTCTTGAAAATGTCGAGTTGCCTTTGATTTATCGCGGCATGGAGAAAAAACGGAGAAGGAGACTTGCAAAGGAAGCGCTCGAACGGGTTGGACTGGAAAAGAGAATGCTGCATTTTCCCTCTGAAATGTCGGGCGGGCAGCAGCAGAGAACTGCGATTGCAAGAGCTGTTGCTGCCGGGCCGCCGCTTTTGCTTGCAGATGAACCGACTGGCAATTTAGACACCCGCTCCGGCGATGAAATCATGCAAATTTTAACAGGTCTTCATCGAGAAGGGAGAACAATGGCATTGATCACACATGACCCTAAAATCGCTAAGATGGCAGATAGAATTATAGAGATCCGAGACGGTCGGATTATTCGTGACTGCTCGTCATAGACAGTCTTGGTGTTTACTAAAGATGATTTGTGCAAACGAAGCAGATTGCCAAACCAATGGAGTGCGGCATTTGAAAAGAAGACACAATGTGATTTGCCCTGCATAACGAGATGATGTTTGGATAGACACAATAAAATCTTGTTGTTTTACTAAGAAGTCTTTATTTGGAAAAGTTTTGCGGCGCTGGTTTCCTTTTTTTATTACTTGTCTTTCTTAAAAGATTGTAGTATAATAGCGTTAAACAATGTATAGCGTTGGCTTGCTTAGATGGTGGATTGCACAGTTTGTATTTTAGGCAATTCGTTGTTAAAGCGTTATTTGTTTGCCAATTGTTTTTTCTAAAACAGCGTAAGCTTTTAAAACATGGTTACGTTTGCTTGTGGAGGTGATATTGATGCATGACAGAACAGTTACTTTCTCTGTGTATGAGGATAAAGAAGATGAGATGAAAAAGATTCTCACGAAGGTGTATGACGCTTTAAAAGAAAAAGGATATAATCCTGCGAATCAGATTGTTGGCTACATTCTCTCTGAGGATCCTACATATATTACAACTTATAATAATGCGAGGAGCCTGATTCGTCAGATTGATCGAGATGAACTGTTGCAGTCTATGGTGAAAACATATTTATCGGAATAGTGACATGGAAAGTATTTGCACAGTTTTTTGATGAGAGATTTTGCTTTCATTATGGACAAGCGTTTACATGTGATTGTTCTGGTTTGCTTGCAGAGCACAACCATGGCTTTGTGCCAATGTTTTTTTGTTTAGATAAAGTGAGAAAATCCCGCAATGCTTTTTGCATTACGGGATTTTTTGCGAAACAAAACTAATCACACCTGTTATTTGCAACGATTTGTTTTAAGTTTTTTGCTACTTTTATGGCGCAGGTTTGGGTTTGCTTTTGTATATCATTTGCTTTATTGTAAAACATAAGATTATATTTTTTAAAGGAGGGAAAACATTGCAGAGAAAGGATGATTTGCAGATAACCGGCATGAGCTGCGCCAGTTGCTCTGCATTTGTTGAAAAAAAGCTGGGGCAGCTTGCAGGAATGCAGAGTGTTAATGTGAATCTGGCGGCCCGGAGAGCTTCTGTTGTTTATGATGATCAAAAACTTTCTATTGAAGAAATGATTGAGACTGTGGAAAAAGCGGGATATGGTGCAGTCTATGATGTGGGGGACACCCCCTTTGAACAGCAAAAGGATATGTCTTATCGGAAAACCTTTTGGCAGTTTATCATTGCGGCGATTTTAACAGCACCCATGATTTTGGGGATGATTTTGAGCTTTTGCGGGATGAACAATGCGCTCACTGCTTTTTTGCATAATCGTTGGACGCAATTCATTCTTGCCACGCCTGTGCAAATTGTGATTGGCGCGCGCTTTTATCGTTCTGCATTTCATGCTTTGCGCAATAAACACGCAAACATGGACGTTTTGGTTGCTTTGGGAACAACTGCTGCATATTTTTTGAGCTTGTATAATGGATTTTTTTCGCCTACGGCTGCGCATGTTGATCATGGAGTAATGCCCCCAATCTATTTTGAGTCTTCTGCAACCATTCTCACACTCATTTTGTTGGGCAAGCTTTTGGAGGCCAAGGCGAAGGGGAGAACTTCTGCTGCTATTAAGAAATTGATCGGGCTTCAGCCAAAAACAGCGCGGGTTATCCGCGATGGAGAAACTGTTGATCTGCCGGTTGACGCTGTGAAGGCGGGCGATGTTGTGCTCATTCGCCCCGGGGAGAGAATTCCTGCCGACGGCGTGATTCTTTCGGGCAATTCCACTGTGGATGAATCTATGATTACAGGGGAGAGTATTCCTGTTGACAAGCAGCCCGCAGACAAGGTGACCGGCGGAACAGTGAATCAAAAGGGCTCTTTAGAAGTTGAGGTTCAACAGGTTGGCAAAGACGCAGCTTTGGCAAAGATTATTCAGATGGTGGAGGATGCGCAGGGACAAAAGGCGCCAATTCAAAAGGTTGCTGACAAGACCTCGGCTGTTTTTGTTCCGGCTATTGTTGTAATTGCTCTTGTTACCTTTTTTGGTTGGTTTATTTTTGGCGCTGCTGTTGAGCAGGCTGTTTTAAATGCAGTTTCTGTGTTGGTGATTGCTTGTCCATGTGCGCTTGGGCTGGCTACGCCAGCGGCCATTATGGTGGGAACAGGCAAAGGTGCCGAAAATGGCATTCTCATCAAGGGTGGGGAGGCTTTGCAGAGAGCCGGTCAGATTCAAACAGTGATTCTTGACAAAACCGGCACCATCACTGTGGGAAAGCCCTCTGTGACTGATGTGATTGGCAAGACGATGACAGTAGAAGAAACGTTAGCGTTGGCGGGCTCTTTGGAAAAACACTCTGAGCATCCTTTGGGAGAGGCTATCTATGAGTTTTCAAAGAATCAGGGAAGCTCATTTGTGGATATGCAAAATTTTGTGTCTAAGACCGGATTAGGGGTTGCGGCACAGTATGATGAAAGGGAGATTTTGCTCGGCAACGTTCGGCTGATTCAGCAAGCGGGTATTTCTCTGCGTTCTGTTGGGGACGAATTGGCGGCGCTGGAGGCAGATGGAAAAACAGTGATTTTGCTCTGCGTGGACAATGAGATTGCCGCTATAATAGCTCTGGCTGACACTGTTAAACCCAATGCAAAAAAGAGCATTCAAACGCTTCACACGATGGGGATTCGCACGGTGATGCTTACAGGGGATAATCAGAAAACAGCGGAGGCAATTGGCAGGCAGGTGGGAATTGGTGAGGTTTGCGCGCAGGTGCTTCCAAGCGAAAAGGCGCAGAAGGTGCAGCAGAGAATGCAAGCCGGTGAGGTCACTGCAATGGTGGGTGATGGAATCAACGACGCACCGGCGCTGGCAGCGGCAGATGTAGGCATCGCCATTGGAACGGGAACAGACGTTGCTATTGAAGTAGCCTCGATTACCTTAATGCGGGGAGATTTATCTTTGCTTGCAGCTTCTATTCGCCTTTCAAGGCAGACTATGCGCAAAATCAAACAAAATCTTTTTTGGGCGTTTATCTATAATGCTATTGGCATTCCCTTTGCGGCCTTTGGTTTTTTAACACCTGTTTTGGCAGGTGGGGCGATGGCGTTTAGCTCAGTTTCGGTTTTAGTCAATGCTTTGCGATTAAAACGAGTTCGATTATAAACCGGGGGAATGAACCGCTTTTATAAGTGTGCAAATTTATAGAAATACTATGCGAAAAGCAGTGGTAAAATTTGATTTTTCCGTTGCTTTTTTATGTTTTGAAGGGTTTTTTAGGTAAATATCTTTATTTTGAGTGATGCAGAAGTGATGTAGAACAAAATTTTTGGCGGCAGGAATTATTAGAATTTTTTATTGTTAAAATGGCATTTCAGAGCCTGAAGTTGACGAAATTATTGGCGATCATTTTATAAATTTGTTAGTATATTTATGTTTTAGACGGTTGTTATCTCATCTTAAAAAAGCATTACATTTGTTTAAGGCGGAATGCACAGTGGAAAGAGGATGGATTTACCGGTGTTTTGAATTGACTTTCATGACACTTTCTTTTACAATAGAAATAAGACTTTGCCTGATGTGCAACAGAATGTTTTCTATCTCGCCAAAGATGCACTCCCTGTGTGGGTAAGTCATGAATCAACCATTAGAGATTCCACGGTTTTGATGAGAAATTTGGCTTTGGGCACAAGTCTGTGTTTGTATAGAAACAATACATGCTTTGTTTTATGATAGAAAGGAAGTTTGCTATGAGAAGCGATAAAATGAAAGTTGGTGCTCAACGCGTTGCGCATCGTTCTTTGTTAAAGGCTTTAGGTATTACTGATTCCGAAATGAAACGGCCGTTCATAGCAGTGGTGAATGCGTGCAGCGACTATGTTCCTGGACATATGGACTTGGACAAAATTGGCGAAGCGGTCAAGGCGGGTGTTCGCAACGCGGGTGGCGTTCCTTTTGAGTTTCGAACGATTGGCGTGTGTGACGGTTTGGCTATGAACCACATTGGAATGAAGTATTCTTTAGCCTCGCGCGAGTTGATTGCCGATAGCATTGAGGTGATGCTCACAGCGCATCCTTTAGATGGTGCAGTTTTTATTCCTAATTGTGATAAAATTGTCCCCGGCATGATGCTTGCCGCTTGTCGATTAAATATTCCCTCTATTTTTATTTCGGGAGGACCTATGGAACCCGGGCATTTTCTTGGAAAATCGATTGGTCTTTCAGAAACGTTCGAGGCAGTGGGTGCGCATTCTGCCGGAAAGATTTCTGACGAGGAGCTTAAATGCTATGAGGACAACGCCTGTCCCACCTGTGGCTCCTGTTCGGGAATGTATACGGCAAACTCTATGAACTGTTTGGTGGAGGCGTTGGGGATGTCTTTGCCCGGCGGGGGAACCGCTTCTGCTGTTTCTTCTCGTCGCCGCCGTTTGGCAAAGGAGACCGGCGAGCGCATTTTGGCATTGGTGGAGCAAAACCTTTGTCCGAGAGATATTTTAACATTGGATGCGTTTAAAAATGCCATTGCAACTGATATGGCTATGGGGTGCTCTACTAACACCGTTTTGCACCTTTTGGCAATTGCGCATGAGGCCGGTGTTGCAGTTGATTTGGATTTGTTTGACAAAATGAGCCGGGAGATTCCGCAGCTGTGCAAGCTCAACCCGGCCAGTTCAATATTTATTCAGAATTTAGACGCTGTGGGCGGTGTGCAGGCAGTGATGAAAGAGCTTGCAAACGGGGGATTTATGCATTCTCAGGCAGAGACGGTGACCGGCTGTGCTAAGGAGCGTTTCCAAAAGGCTTCTCATGCGGACGGAGAAGTTTTGCACACGCTTGATAATCCCGTGAGCAGAGCGGGAGGGATTGCCGTTTTGCGGGGGAATTTGGCAGAGGATGGCGCTGTTGTGAAGCAGGGAGCCGTTGTGCCCGCTATGCTGGTGCATGAGGGGCCTGCTAAGGTGTTTGACAGTGAGGAAGAAGCTGACGAGGCTATTTTGGCTGGAAAAATTCAGGCGGGTGATGTGGTTGTTATTCGTTATGAGGGGCCTAAGGGCGGACCCGGTATGCGCGAAATGCTTGCGCCGACTGCTAATATTATAGGAATGGGACTTGGCGAGACGGTTGCGCTGATCACGGACGGTCGTTTTTCAGGTGCAACAAGAGGCGCCTGCATTGGTCACGTTTCTCCTGAAGCGGCTGCCGGCGGCGTGATTGGTTTGGTGCAGGATGGAGATACAATTCAAATCGACATTCCCAATCGTACGCTTGTTTTGAAGGTGGATGAAAAAGAACTTGCCAAGCGTAAAGAAAAGTTTGTGCCAAAACAGCAGGCATTAAGCGGTTATATTAAGCGCTATGCACACCATGTAACATCCGGTTCTACCGGAGCTGTTTTTGAAGACTAGGGTTGACCGGGAGGAATGGCAGATGAAACGGGAAGATTATCTATCATGGGATGAGTATTTTATGGGAATTGCAATGCTTTCAGCGCAGAGAAGCAAGGATCCTAACACGCAGGTTGGTGCCTGCATTGTTTCAACCGATAATCATATCATTTCGTTGGGATATAATGGTATGCCTGTTGGCTGCCATGATGATGAAATGCCATGGCAAAACGAGGGGGATTTTTTAAATACAAAATATCCTTTTGTTTGCCATGCGGAGCTCAACGCGATTCTTAACAGTGACCGGAATCTGCGGGGAGCAAAAATCTATACTACATTGTTTCCCTGCAATGAATGCGCTAAGGCGATTATTCAGGTGGGTGTTACAGCAGTGATTTATCTTTCGGATAAATATGCACATTCGGAAAACGTACGTGCTTCTAAACAGATGTTTGATAGAGCTAAGGTGTCTTATCACCCTTATGTGAAGCAGGATCGTGCGTTGACTTTACATTTGTGACAAGAGGACGGCTAGCGCCTTTTTGATGGAAGATGCTAAATGTATGATATAAAATTTAGGCTGCGGGTAACCGCAGCTTTTTATTTTTCAGGGCGGTTTGTGTAGGAAGAGTGGGATTCACGACGATTTAGAGAAACGGCAAACAGAGAAAAGCAGATTCTCTCTAGAAAGTCGCTGTTTGAGGGCAGAGAGATTTTGTGGCAAAACAGAGCGATTTCATAGCGGCATCAGGATGGATTTGGTTTAAAGATTAAGATGAAAATTATCCTCTGCATTCTTGTAATAGAAAGGGGATTATGTTATACTAATCTTATCTATCGAAAGCGTGGGAAAGGTTATGTTCAGAAGAATATTATTGCTGCTGCTGGTTGGAGCGGTTTGCCTAACCGGCTGTGGTTGTGACTATATTAACACAAGCCTGGACACTTTGATTACTCCACCGAGCATGAATGAACAGCAGGCAGAGATTTTAAAGGCGCTTGATGCTTCGCTGCAAAAAGACGAGACGATTACTTTGGAGTATCCTGAAAATGGAAATTATCGTTCTGCCGTGATCATCTATGACATTGATGAAGAGCCAACTGACGAGGCGATCGTGTTTTATAACAGCAGTGTTGAGTCCACTTTGGGAGAGACGGGGCTGCGCATTTGTCTGCTCGATCAGTTTGAAGACGGTTGGAGAGCAATTTGGAATCTTCCGGGGCCCGGAGAAGATGTGGATAAGGTCTTGTTTTTTACAGATAATCAGACAGGTGAAAAATTTGTGATCATTGGTTTTTCAACGGAAAAACAGATGCAAAAATCCTATATGATTTATCGCTATAAAGATGGCGTTTTTGAACAGGTTTACACCGCACCTTATCAGATGCTGGAGGTGTTTGACATCACCAACGACGGGATTGACGATATTATCACCATCGCTTATAAAGAAGAGCCTAAAAATAAGAACACTGTGCAGACTGATTCGCCACAGCAGACAAATGCTTATGTGGTGAACTATCAAAACGGAGTTTTTACGCTCATTGATCAAACGCAGATGGCGGGCAAGGCGGTGAATTACAACAATGTTGTTAAGGACAGGACTTCCTTTGGAAAGCCGGCGCTTTTTTTAGACGAGCAGATTTCTAAAAGCACCTATGCCACTGAAATTCTCACTTGTGAAAATGGGCATCTTAAAAATTTGATTGTGCACGACGATGTGAATCTGTTTGAGCAGACGTTGAGAACGCAGGTGCCCATTAGCTATGATTTTAATAAGGATTCTATCACGGAGATTCCCTGCACGGAGTTTTTTCCGGGTTATAGCGAAATGAGCGAAAATCCACTCTATTTAACAAAGTGGTATCAGCTTCATGACAATGTTTTGGTGCAGACGGGGATTTCGTATGTGAACTATTCTCAAGGTTTTGGATTTTTATTGCCTGATGATTGGGAAGGAAAGGTGAGTGCGAAACAGACCGTGCAGGATGATGAAGTCACCTTTTTCCTGTTTGATGGTTTGATTGAGGATGATAGTCAGAAAATTTTATCCATCCGCACAGATACGCTCAATAATATTCGTACGAATGGAGTGCCGGATGGCTATTTTGAGATTATGACCATTGGCCAGGTTGTCTATCTTGCGAAGCAGCATGTTGACAAAACAAATCCCTTTTATTTGTCTAACCGAGAGATTCAAGATCGGTTTGTGGAAATGCATGTGAGCTTGCAGCAGTGAGGGAGGAAAGAAAATGAAAAGAATTTTAGTTTGTGAGGACGAGGACGCTATTCGCGATTTTGTTGTCATCAATCTAGAACGTTCGGGATATTCTGTTGAGGATGTTGCTTCAGGAGAGGATGCTCTGGAGGTCTTTGACAGGCAGGGTGGTAACTTTGACATTGCTCTGCTTGACATTATGATGCCCGGAATAGACGGCTTTACAGTTTGCAAAGAGCTTCGAGCGCGCAGCAGCAGATTGGGTATTATTATGCTGACGGCAAAAACGCAGGAGATGGATAAAGTGCGCGGGCTGATGTTGGGCGCTGACGATTATGTTGCCAAACCTTTTTCGCCATCTGAATTGGTTGCCCGTGTTGATGCTGTTTATCGGCGGGTGACAATGCTCGAAGAGCGTTTGCAGCAAAATGATACAATCACGTCAGGACCGTTTATCCTTTGTCCCAAGAGTCGAACGTTGACCAAGAACGGAGAGATGATTGATTTAACACAGGTTGAATACCAGATTATGGAGTTGTTTTTAAACAATCAAAACACGGCGTTGGAGAGGGCAACGATTTTAAGTCAGATTTGGGGAGAAAACTATTTTGGGGACGTTAAAATTGTGGATGTGAACATTCGCCGTCTGCGCATGAAGGTTGAAGATACGCCGTCTTCGCCGAAATATATTATGACCATTTGGGGATTTGGATATAAATGGAATGCCTAAAAGAGTGAAGGTTGCTGCTGATTTGGCTATAGTGGATTTTATTGCTTTTGGATGAGTCTGCCCTGCATGAACTTTGTTTATTGTTTTTTTGATTTTTCTTTACAGCAGGCTCAAGTGCAGGAGAATTTTTGACTGGTTTGTTAAACAAAACGGTTGCGTCAGAGGAAGGGAGGATTAGCGTGGCAGTTAAGAGCATTACATGGCGCTGGATTTTAAACACGCTTGGGATTATCCTTTTGATTCTGATTTTAATAAACATTGGATTTGCCATGAGTATTTACAACTATTTTTATTCCAGTGCAAAGCAAATGCTTGTCTCGACCGCTACTTCTAACTATAATCAGATTCAGCTTTATTCTACCGACAGCACCAAGAATATCAACAGCGAAATCAGGAATATGATTGAAAATTATGAAGATAGAGATCAGATTGAAATGATGGCTATTGATTTTAACGGGAACATTTCTTACACCTCCAGCGGCTTTAGCGTTGAGGGGCAGAATCGTCCGCCTGACTATGTGCAGGCGCTTAATTCTTCTGACGGTTCCGGCTATTATGTAGGGCGTCTGGCTACGGGCGAAAAGATTATGGCGTATACGCAATTGGTTGTTGTGACCAACAATGAATTTTCTGCGCTGCGCTACATTATCTCATTGGACACAATTGATCAGATGATTTTGCAGCTTGTTCTTCTTTTTATCGCTATCAGCGGATGCATTTTGATTCTCGTTGTGATTTCCGGATCTTTTTTTGTGAAATCTATTGTGCACCCTGTTCGTGAAATTTCTTCAGCAGTGCGTCAAATTTCAGCCGGTGACATGAGTGTTCGTGTGAAACGACACACAGGAGATGAAATTGGTGAATTATGCACAGCGATTAACGAAATGGCGGATGAACTGGCCAATACCGATCAAATTAAAAATGAATTTATCTCAAGCGTTTCCCACGAACTGCGGACGCCGCTGACGGCAATTCAGGGCTGGAGCGAAACTATTTTGAGTGTGGGAATGGATGACCGCGAAACGATAAAAAAGGGAATGCGCGTGATTACTAAGGAGACGGAGCGGCTTTCCGGCATGGTGGAAGAACTGCTCGATTTTTCAAAATTGCAGGGTGGAAGCCTGAGGCTTGAGAAAGATAAAATGGATCTTCTTGCTGAGTTGGAAGAAGCTGTCTTGATTTACACAGAACGCGCTAAGAGAGATGGGAAGACGCTCATTTATGACGAGGTGAATATGCTTCCTGTCATTTATGGAGACAAAAATCGTATTCGTCAGGTATTCATTAATATTATTGACAATGCTTTAAAATATTCCGATTCGGGGGATACGGTGCGAGTCGGCGTTTCGGTTCCCAATGAACAGCAGGTGGTTATCACTGTGACGGATACGGGTTGTGGCATTGCTAAAAAGGATTTGCCCCTTGTGAAAGAGAGGTTTTATAAAGCCAATTACACACGTCGCGGTTCGGGAATTGGGCTTGCTCTTGCAACTGAGATTGTGCAGATGCATGATGGAACGTTGACCATTGACAGCGTTGAGGGAGAGGGCACTATAGTGACAATAGCACTCCCGATTTATAAGGGAAACGTTGATAGAATTATTGAAACTTTTGACGAGCCATCGCAGGATTTTTAAAGCCGGATGTATGCTTTTAACGTGTAGTTTAAGATGTGGATTGGTGGCATAGAAAGACTTTATTAGGCATTATTTTTTATGCGCGGTGGAATGTGAGAGAGAAAACATTGATGTGGCAACAGGGCTTGCTTGTCCTCTTGTGCTACATAACAGAGAGAAAGTTTTGCAAACCGGATGTGTTGTTTATTTAGTAAGGCGCTTGTGTTGGGCTGGAAGTTACTCTGTCTGTTTCAACACATTGGAGATGCGTTTTCAACAAAGGTTTTAATGCGGAGTTATCAAACAATTATTTGAATGCAATCATAGAAGAAAGGAAACGATTCATGAAAGAGAAGGCAGTTAGAAAAAGCAAAATAGGCGGGCAGGCCTTGATTGAGGGCATCATGATGCGGGGGCTTGATAAGGTTTCTATGGCAGTGCGTCTTCCCAGCGGTGAAATTGATTTGGAGAGCTGGCCGGTTGGTGATTTAGCAAATCCTGCATGGTATCGCAAGCTGCCCATTGTCAGGGGATGTGTGAACTTGGTGGAGTCTTTAATTTTGGGCTTTAAATGTCTGATGAAGTCGGCCGAAAAGGCCGGCGTTGTGGAGGAAGAAGAGGAAGATAAAGAGCCGAGTGCTTTGGAAAGATGGCTTGGTGAGAATTTGTTTCAAATTGCGGGAATTTTGGGGATTGTTTTGGGTGTAATTCTCTGCGTGGTGATTTTTGCCTTTATTCCCTCTATTCTTGTCAAGGCTTTGGGACTTCTTGCTCCTATTGAAGGTTTGCAAACCATTCTGGAGGGCGTGATTAAAATCGCCATTTTTGTGGGTTATCTTTGGCTGATTTCTAGAATGAAAGACATTAAAACCACTTTTGAATACCATGGCGCTGAGCACAAAACAATTGCCTGCTATGAAGCGGGAGATGAGCTGATTCCCGCGAATGTGAAGAAGTATTCTCGTCTGCATCCCCGCTGTGGCACAAGTTTTTTGCTCATTGTTCTCATTGTCAGCATTTTTGTCTTCTCTATTGTCACATGGGAGAACTTGATGCTGCGTGTGATTTTAAAGGTGTTGCTTCTTCCATTAGTGGTGGGCATCTCTTATGAGATCATTCGTTTGGCCGGTCGGTATGATAATCCATTCACTCATGCGCTGTCTACCCCCGGTTTGTGGCTACAGCATTTGACAACCAGAGAGCCGGATGAAAAACAGATTGAGGTGGCTATTCAAGCGTTATCGGATGTTATCCCTGATGATTTGGAGAAAGATCAGTGGTGACAGATTATCGAAAGCGTCTTATGCAGTTTTTAGAAGACGGGGGAATTTCAGACGCGCGGTTTGAAGCGGATTGCATTCTCAAAAGTGTGCTTGGTTGCACACAGGCAGAGCTTTTGATGGGGGCGACTCTTTCGCAGGAGAGCCAATGGCAGGATTGCATGGCGATTGCACAGGAGAGGGTGAGACGGGTTCCTCTGCAATATCTTCTCAAGGAGTGGGAATTTTATGGTTTTCCTTTTTTTGTGGGGGAGGGTGTGCTCATTCCTCGAGCCGACACAGAGGTGCTCTGCGAGACGGCCATTTCTCTGATTGGCGATCAAGCGGCCGTTGTCTTGGATTTATGCGCAGGCAGTGGGTGCATCACCGTGGCGGTGGGGCGCTTTTGCAAACAGGCTTCTCTGGTGGCAGTAGAGTGTTCTGCAAAGGCAATTCCCTATCTGAAAGCGAATTTAAAGAGAAACCGCGTTGTAGCAGAAGTGATAGAAGCGGATGCAACTTTGCCGGAAACACAGGCTGTTTGTCCAAGGGCAGACTTTATTCTTTGCAACCCGCCCTATTTGACGGCTGAGGATATGTGTAGATTGCAGCCTGAGGTGACCTTTGAGCCGCCTATGGCGCTTTTTGGCGGTAATGATGGTTTAGATTTTTATCGCATTCTATCTTCTTTATATAAAAGCAAGCTGCGGGCAGGCGGACGCATATTTTTTGAGATTGGCAGAGGTCAACACAAGCAGGTGGAGAAAATTCTTGTGCAAAACGGTTATGTTCAACCATGTGCGTATGAAGATTATAATCATATTGTTCGGGTGGTTTCCGCTGCTGTTCCCTCTAAATAAATCGGAATCTTAAGCGGCAAGCTGAGACTTGAGATCGTGGTAAGAACGTGTTATGATTATACAATAAAAGCGATAGTGATATATGCAATTGGGTTATGTGCATATCCGTGTGCATTATGTGGCAGAACGTGATATAAGGAGAAGCAATTATGGCAAAAAAGGTGAAGATTAAAAAAGAAGTCTTTAGCACAGACGATTTGATTAAGGATAAAAAGCAGGCGCTTGAAACAGCTTTAAAACAAATTGAAAATCAGTTTGGCAAGGGTGCCATCATGAAACTGGGGCAGACGGCTGCTTTGGACATTGACGCAATTTCCACAGGCTCGATTGGAATTGACTTAGCGCTCGGCGTTGGTGGCATACCACGGGGAAGAATCATTGAGATTTATGGTCCTGAATCGTCCGGCAAAACAACTGTTGCGCTTTCTATTGTTGCACAAGCGCAAAAGGCGGGTGGCGTAGCGGCTTTTATTGATGTTGAACATGCACTGGATCCTTCCTATGCAAAGGCGATTGGTGTGGATGTTGACAATCTTTTGATTTCGCAGCCGAATTCCGGAGAGCAGGCTTTGGAAATTACGGAAATGTTGGTTTGCTCCGGCGCCATTGACGTGATTATTCTTGACTCGGTTGCAGCCATGACTACCAAAGCAGAGATTGAGGGAGACATGGGAGAAGCGCATGTTGGCCTGCAAGCACGATTGATGTCTCAGGCAATGAGAAAACTCACAGGCATTATTAGCAAGACCAATTGCGCCGCCGTTTTCATCAACCAAATTCGTGAGAAAATCGGAAATACATACGGACCGTCAGAGACAACTCCGGGCGGCAGAGCGCTCAAATTCTATTCGTCGGTTAGAATGGACATTCGCAAGATAGAGAGCATTAAGGTTGGAACGGATGTAGTCGGTGCAAAAACAAGATGCACCATTAAGAAAAACAAGGTTGCGCCGCCGTTTAAAGAGACTATGTTTGATTTGATGTATGGCATGGGAATTTCCTATTATGGCGAATTGATTGATATTGGCATGGAGATGGATATTATTAAGCGTAGTGGTGCATGGTTTTATTATGGTGAACAGCGTTTGGGGCAGGGAAAAGAAAACGCCAAGAAGTTTTTGGAGCAGGAGTCTGAACTCTCAAAAGAAATTGACGAGTTGATTCGTAAAAAGACGGTTGAAAAAACGGAGGAGAACGACAGGCCCTCGAAGAAGACCTCTAAAAAGACGGATGCAGATGAGCAAGAGAAGACAACTAAAAAAGACGTTCAGCCAAAAGAAGACGCGCCTGTGCAAGAAGCTGCTCCTCAGCCCAGCTTAGACATTACGCCGGATGCGAGTGACTTTACATAATGCAGATTCTTGCAGTGAACAAACGAAAAGCGGGACTTTATCAGGTTGTGGTTGAGGGAGGAGAGCAAATCTTGCTGGACGGAGATGTTCTCTTTGACTATCAGATTCAGGCCGGAAAGGAATTAGACGCGGCAACGTTACAAACCGCTTTGCACGACTCCTGTTTTAAACGTGCCAAGGAACGAGCGTTATATCTGTTAACCTATCGAGACCATTCAAGGTCTGAACTTTGCGACAAGCTTTTGCGGGATTATCCGGAGCCGATTGTGGAGGAGATAGCACAGAGGATGGAAGAATTGGGCTTTATTGACGATTTTCAATATGCGAACAAGCTTGCAAACCGCTTTTTGGTTAAAAAGTGCTATTCTTTCAGACGTGCAGAATATGAAATGAGACGCAAGGGTCTTTGTGCTGATTTGGTCCATGAGGCTTTGTGTGCTTGCGATGTTTGTGCTGTTGATCAGATTTACAGTCTTATTGAAAAAAAGTATGCCTCTAAACTGTTGGGCGAAGATGGAGAGCGCAAGGTTGCTGCTGCTTTAGCACGTTTGGGCTTTTCCTATAGCGATATTCGCACTGCTATGCAGGCATATATGGATGAGGCGTTCGAGATTGACTATTATGAATGAAAGGAGAAAGCGGAATGGTTATTAAAGTGGGGCTTGTCTGTTTGGGGTGCCCTAAAAATCAGGTGGATGCTGAACAGCTTCTTGCTAATATTGCCAAAGAAAAGGACTTTGTTGTTGTCGATAATCCCTGTGAAGCAGAGGTGGTGTTGATTCACACCTGCGGCTTTATTGAGAGTGCGAAAAAGGAATCTATTGATGTGATTTTAGATTATTGTCAACAAAAAGAGGAGGGCAAGCTTCAGTGTTTGGTGGTTACGGGCTGCTTAGCAGAACGCTATCGCAAGGAGCTGGCAGAGGCTTTTCCTGAGGTGAACGCTGTGGTGGGACTTGGAAGCTATGCAGACATTACCAACACCATTCGTCAGACGATGAGACACAATGAACAGATTACGGCGTTTGGGCGCAAGGACGCGCTGGCGCTCAGTGGCGAACGGATTTTGACGCAACCGTCTTATCTTGCGTATATTAAAATTGCTGAGGGTTGTGACAATTGTTGTTCTTATTGTGCCATTCCTGCTATTCGCGGACGATTTCGAAGCCGGCCTTTGGTTGATGTTTGCGATGAGGCGCATTGGCTGGCAAGACAGGGCGTTCGCGAGTTGATTTTAGTTGCGCAGGATACAACCCGTTATGGGGAAGATTTGTATGGACGATCATTCTTGCCGGATTTACTCACCGAAATTGGCAAGCTCGGCTTTGATTGGATTCGCATTCTCTATTGTTATCCTGAACGAGTGACCGATGCTTTGTTAGACGTTATGGCTTCTAATAATAAGATTGCAAAGTATCTTGACATTCCTATTCAACATATTTCAAACAGTGTTCTTGAAAGGATGAATCGCAACACCTCAAGAGAAGAGATTGTTGCTGCTATTCGTCGCATTCGCTCTCAAATTCCAAACATTACGCTTCGCACAACATTGATTACGGGTTTTCCGGGTGAGACGGAGGAGGAGTTTGCAGAATTGATGGACTTTGTTAAAGAAGCAAAGTTCGATAGACTTGGTTGTTTCCCTTATTCTCAGGAAGAGGGAACGCGAGCGGCTTTGATGGAGCCGCAGATTCCTGTTGAGATTCGACAAAGGAGAGCAGAACTTATTATGCTTGAGCAGCAGCGCATTTTGGAGCAGAAAAGCGAGAAATGGAGAGAACGTCCTGTTCGCGTGCTGGTGGATGGCAGAAATGAAGATGGGTTGTATGTTGGAAGGACGGAAGCAGATGCGCCTGAAATTGACTGCAATGTTTTGTTTTCTTCACCGCTTGCGCCCAAACCCGGCCAATTTGTCGACGTTCGGATTGACCGTTATGAAAACGGCGATTTGATTGGAAAAAGTCAGTGAGCAGAGGTTCTCTGAACGAAAGGAGTTTTTCATGAACACCCCCAATAAGTTAACGCTTTTGCGTATTATTCTCGTTCCCTTTTTTGTTGCTGCGTTGCTGCTTAGCTCCCTTTTTGCAAACTATCTTTGGGCCACACTTCTTTTTGCCGTCGCTTCAATTACTGATTGCATTGACGGCAAGTTGGCAAGAAAATATAATTTTGTGACTGATTTTGGCAAGTTTCTCGACCCATTAGCTGATAAAATTTTAGTAGTCTCTGCGCTCGTTTGTTTTGTTCAGTTAGGCCTTGCGAACGCTGTTGTTGTGGTTATTATTTTAGCGCGTGAATTTTTGGTGACTTCTTTACGCTTGGTGGCGGCGGGAAAGGGAACTGTGATTGCGGCAAGCAAATGGGGAAAGCTCAAAACCGTTTCTCAGATGGCGGCAATTGTCATCATTCTGGTTATGCAGACCTTTATGCAGCTTTTTGGACTATTAAACCCTGTTGTCGCTTGGGTGATTGGGGACGCGCTTCTTTGGATTGCAGCGTTGTTCACCATTTTGTCCGGCATTGATTATATTTGGGCGAATCGCCGCTTTTTAAAGGACGCTGTTTAGTTGGCCTTGCACTTTTGGTGAGAGTGGCATAAGATAGATTGAGCTGCTTTTATCATGAGTTAGGGAGGAATTGCATGTTCAGGACATTGCGTTATAATATCCAGGCGATTAAAGAGCGTGATCCGGCTGCGCGCAGAGGTTTAGAGGTGCTTTTGCTCTATTCCGGTCTGCATGCTGTTATGATTCATCGCCCGGCGCATTTTCTTTACCGGCACCATTGGTTTTTTCTAGCGCGTTTGTTATCGCAGGTTTCCCGTTTTTTTACGGGAATTGAAATCCATCCCGGTGCAACGATTGGAAAGGGACTTTTCATTGATCATGGCATGGGTGTTGTGATTGGAGAGACAACTGTGATCGGAGATGATTGCACCATTTATCAGGGCGCGACGTTAGGAGGTACCGGAAAAGAGAGCGGAAAAAGACACCCAACGCTGGGCAATCATGTGATGGTTGGAAGCGGAGCGAGAATTTTAGGCCCTTTTTCTGTGGGCGATAATGCCAAGATTGCAGCTGGCGCCGTTGTGTTAGACGAAGTTCCGGCCGATGCAACTGCGGTTGGCGTCCCTGCAAGAATTGTGCGAATTGGCCGAGAAAAGATTGATGAGAATGCTGTAGATTTGGATCAGGTGCATATGCCAAACCCCATTGAGAGCGAATTGCAAAATTTGGCCTGTCGCATTTGTGAATTGGAAAATAGTCTGTATAAAATGCAGACAGAGCAGGATTTAAAGAACAAAACACAGTGAGATTTTGGCGTTTGAAACGCCAATCTGTTTGTTGTGTTATGGGGGATGACTATGTGTGCTTTGCAAAAGAAAGGGCGATTGTAATGCGCGAGGAGACGGTGCATTCTGCATTGCCGTGAAAGGGTGTGACAAAACTTTTATGAGAGCATGAGCAGTGCAGAATGAGACGTGTTGAGAGTGACATGCATTGCTGCTGAAACACAGCGGAAAAAACCTAAAACTTTTGCTTCTCACGAAGTTTTGCTTCATGCCAAACGGCAGTTGTATGCAAGAAAATTTATTTTAAATCATAAAGGAGAAAGCACAGATGCAGCTATATAATACATTGACCAGGCGGAAAGAAGAACTCAAGACAATAAAGCCAAACCGGGTGATGATTTATGCCTGCGGTCCTACGGTTTATAACTTCATACATATTGGAAATGCTCGTCCTCTGGTTGTCTTTGATGTTCTTCGCCGCTATCTTTCCTTTCGGGGATTTCAGGTATCCTTTGTGCAGAATTTTACCGATATTGACGATAAAATTATTCGTCGTGCAAATGAGGAGCAAAAAAGTGCAGCTGAAATTGCCGAGAGCTATATTAAAGAATATCATCAAGATGCAGAGGGGCTTGGGATTCTTACACCAACCGTTCAGCCGCGGGTTACGCAATGTATGGATGTGATTATTGCGTTGATTTCTTCTTTGGTTGAAAAAGGATTCGCCTACCAATCAGGCGACGATGTTTATTTCCGCACAAAGGCGTTTGAGCAATATGGCAAGCTTTCGCATATGCCAATTGAGGATTTAGAAGCCGGCAGCAGGGTGGAGGTGAACCATGAAAAAGAGAATCCACTTGATTTTGCCGTTTGGAAAGGAGCAAAGCCCACAGAGCCGAGTTGGGATTCTCCTTGGGGCAAAGGCCGTCCGGGATGGCATATTGAATGTTCGGCAATGGCAACGCATTTTTTAGCGCCCACTATTGATATTCATTGCGGCGGTCAGGATCTTATTTTTCCGCACCATGAGAATGAAATCGCACAGAGTGAATGTTCTACCGGCGTTCCTTTTGCAAATTATTGGCTGCATAACGGATATATCAATATTGATAACAAGAAGATGTCCAAATCAGCGGGGAATTTCTTCACCGTTCGTGAGGTGGCTAACAAGTATGGATATGGCGCTATCCGTTATTTGATGTTGCAGGCGCATTATCGCAGCCCTATTAACTATAATCAGGAGATCATGGAGCAGTGCGTTTCTTCTTTGCAGAGACTTGATAATTTTCGCAAAAATCTCCCCTTTGCTTTGCAGACTGCGCCGCAGAGGGAGCCGCGAGAGGAGATTCTTTCGCTCATTGATGAAAAGAGACAGCAGTTTATTGAAGCTATGGAGGATGACTGTAACACTGCGGACGCCTTGGCGGCCGTCTTTGAATTGGTGCGGGAAATGAATCCGGCGATTGCGAATGTGAAGACAAGCTGTCGGGATGAGATTGCCAGGGCACAGGAAGTTTTTGAGCAACTCACTGACGTTTTGGGTTTTTGTGAAAAGCAAGGGGAAGATGCAGTTCCACAAGAAGTGCTCGACCTCTTTGAAAAGAGAAAGGAGGCTAGAGTAAACAAGGACTTTGCATTGGCAGATAACTTGCGCGATCAGATTGCAGCGCTGGGGTTTGCCGTTGAGGAAACCAGGCAGGGCAGCAAGCTGATCAGACGTTAGGGAGAATTTTTATTGAATCAAAATGAATGGATTTATGGGAGGAATTAAAAATGAAAAAGATACTTAAAATTACAGCGATGATTACGGCAGCTACAATGGTTTTAGCTTTGACAGGATGCACAGGAAGCAGCTCTTCCTCATCTAACGGCACGAAGACTGTGGATTATAGCACGGATGGAACGGTTGAGGATCAGTTTGCTCTTCCGCAAGAGGGTGAAGAGATTGCTGTTTTCAACGTAGAGGGTTATGGAACCTTTAAAGCACGCCTTTTCCCGGAGGTGGCTCCAAAAGCTGTTGAGAATTTTACAACGCTTGCTAAGCAGGGTGCATATAATGGTGTGCCTTTTCATCGTATTGTGGAGGACTTTATGATTCAAACGGGGGACACTACGCAAAACGGCGGGGATGGAAAGAGCATTTTTGACGGTAATTTTCCTGTTGAGCTCAATAAAAGTGTTCACCACTACACAGGCGCTTTAGCTATGGCGAGAACAAATGACTTGCAGAATGGACAATCCACCCAGTTCTATGTTGTCTCTAATGATAGCGTTAAGTCTTATACTGACTCTATGTGGAAACAATATGAGACACAGACAGGAAAGGAATATTCTGATGAGGTAAAAGCAGCCTATAACGAGCATGGCGGCGCTCCGTCGTTAGATATGCAGTATACTGTTTTCGGGCAGGTTTTTGAGGGGCTGGATGTTGTCAATCAAATCGCGGCTGTTGAGGTAACAGAAAATGAGCAAACAGGGGAAATGAGCCAGCCAACTACGCCGGTTATCTTAACCAGTGTAGAAATTGTCCCATATCATGCGTAGGTTTCATAGAATCGTTTTATGATTCCTTGATCTTATCTTTGCTTTAAGTGACAGCTACTTCAGCAGTATTGTAGAGAATGTAATGGATTGGACAACGTCGGTTTTTGACAACAGGATGACAAGCATTTTAAGATAAAATCCATTAAAGTATTAGCATATGGTTTACCCCAATCTTGACATTGATTGGATTATGCCATATGCTTTTTGTTAGAGTAAAATGCAGTTGTGAGGCATATTGCAATCCCTTAATGGAGTTGCACCCACAACTGCTATAGTTATGATATATTTCTTTCCGGTTTCGAAAGTTTTTATATGGTAGTGGATGCAATCACTATCATAAGAAGAGTCTTTCTATTACTCGTTTTTACTGGTTTTGTTCAAATTCATTACGGATTTTATTTGTTTCCCCATATAGGGAAGCAAATAAAAAGCATGATCACATTGATCATGCTTTTTGTTTTATCTTTTCATATCATATGAGGTTGCAATATAGAATTGTCCGGATAAGTGCATTGTCAACTTTTTTGAGCATTCCGGAATTACATCAGCTTTTACACGTAATTTATTGTTGCTGTAGGTTGAAGAGTCAAAACGGTATCACTACCAACTCTTGTTCCGGAACCGCCGCCAAATGGCTTACTTGCGCTCCTAGTAAAATTCACACAAGCATAATCTTCTATAAAGAGGCTTCCGCCATCTCCACCATAAGCGGAGCAACAGGTTTTCTGTTTTGCTCCACCACCGCCGAATTGACAAGCATTGTTATCCCAATTATGCAAATTAACTACAGCAGAGTCTTTAACAATCATTTGATTGGCATCTCCTGCAAAAGCAGTTGCTGTTTTGGCACAGGCTCCACCACCGCCAATTGTAGCTCCCATGCTGCTTTCATCTTTTGGTACTTTCTTATTACCATTGTTGATTGCAGAGACATAAGCATTTCCACTGATAGTTACTAAACCGCCATCTCCGGCCTTAGCGTTACAAGTAGAGGTATAGCAACCGCCTCCACCAATTCCGGCGGAGTAACCACCAAATGAGGAGCCTATAGCTGTAACAACAGCATTTTCGCCAATATTTACAGGGCCACAGTCAAAAGCAGCCTGTTCGCAAGTGCTTCCGTTGATAGCACCTCCCCCAATGCCAGCGCCGTATCCACCCTTTGCTGTTACATGCGCTGAGCCCATAATATTAACAGTACCACTTGATTTACTATTGTCACCATGTGATTTTCCGTCACGATAATATCCATTGGTTCCGATAGCAGCCCCGTAGCCAAATGCATCGGCATACAATGAGCCATCTCCGCAAAAGGTGACTGTGCTGCCTTCTTCAACAGAAACAGCGGCGTGCTCTATTGATTTTTCCGCATTGTAATCGCTTGCAGAAACACGATTATCTCCTTTTAAGATGAATGTCACATTAGCTCCGGATTCAACGACGATAGGGGATTGGTTATGGGCATCTATATGTATATTATCCAATATAATAGATTGTCCATTCTTAACAGAATCGTCAATGGTAATTGTGTGTGGAATATTGAACTCAGTGGATTGTTGTATTACGACACCTTCATTTACTGCAAATATTGTTGTATTATTTTGTTGTTGCACTGTGAGCATACCAAAATCTGAAGCGGTTACTACAATATCACCATCATTCAAATCAAAAAAATATTTTTTATTTGAAGTGGCATCTGCAACTTGCGTAAAAGTTTCTTCGGGTTGAATGTTTGAAGTTGAACCGTCCGATTGCGCAAAAACTGGAGTTGCTGCACTAAGCATAGCGGCACAAATCACAATTGCTAGAATTTTTTTCATAAATAATTCTCCTCATTTTATCATAGTATCTAGTATAGAATATATTTTATACAATAGAACAGTTGTTAATAATTTTTAATATCATGTGAATTTACAATTAATAAACAGGACGTTTTCTTCGTCGACATAAGCATTTGAACTTGTTTGATTTTGAGTAAGATGTTCATTTAGGTGACGTTGACAGGCAATCTTTCTTCGTTATAAAAGATTTTTCAGCAACTTCATTTGAACAAAACAAAAAGGAGAGAGAATTGAGATAATCCCTCTCCTTTTCGATTATTGTTTTGTGATAAAAGCTTTCTTTCACGTTTATCTGACTTGGTGTAGGATAATGAATACATGAAAAAAATCGTGGACATTGTGAGAGTCTACATATGATGTAGATTTTTTTGATTGTCCTCTCCTTGAGAGGGTTTTTGCACTCTTTTATAAATATAGATAAACCGGGTTGAGATTGCTAGATGATAATTGTCTTGTTTTTAATTAAACAAATCTATAGAGACATTTTTGGAGGCCAACAAGGGACTTGAACAGCAAAAGGGGGGATTGATTAACTGATTTAAAAACATCCTCATGCGATGTGGATGTTTTTAAAAGATATTTAGAAAACAGAGGATGATTTAACGTGAAGACGCCCATCCGTTCTTTGCATTTTGAACCGTTGTGTTCCAATCTTGCCCTGCAAAATATTTTTGGATTTCTGAACCTAGAACCTTTTCACCCCAACTTGTTGGATATCCCATGAAGACCCATGGCATGGTTTTTCCCTCTTCCGAATATCGCTTTACGTCTTGACTGAGAGGGTCGGAGGGTTGTAGATTTTCATAATTCTTAAAAGGAGGCACAAACTTTGCATCGTTGACAATGATTTGTTTTCCTTCTTCAGATTGATAGAGCCAGTTTAGAAAATCTTTAGCGGCTGCTTGTTCTGCTTCGCTTGCGTCGTTGTTTACGCACCAATACATTGGAACACCTACCGGAATATTTCCCTCATTCACGCCCTCTAATGGAATGGGGAGAATGGTGAGCTTTTCTAAAACATCCGGGTCAACTTGTTCCACTTCGCTGGCAATCCAGTTGCCTTGTTGAATTGCTGCAACTCTCTCGATGGCAATTCCCCCTCCAACTTGTGAGGAATAGTCGACTGCGTTGAGCTTGGATTTATCGTTTGCATTTGTGGTATAATCTGTTTCTAAATCTAATAGGGCTTTGAGTTGATCTGCGTATTTAAAGTCTATGCTGTCTGCCCCAAAGGCCGAGAGGGCGGAATCGAATTCATTTGCAAATGCAACATTTGATGTGTGTAATCCCAAGACCCATTGTTCTTTTCCGGGAACTTCGGTCACTGCCTCAAGCTGTGGATATTGGCTCTTGAGGGAACCGTCATCTATTTTGGATTGGAGTTGTTCAAAGCCGGCTTTCATGCCTTCATAGGTGTCCATTGTGTTGAGGTCAACACCGGCGGCTTCAAAGATTTCTCGATTAACAATAATGCCGTACCCTTCAACTGCATAGGGCATTCCATAGACTTTTCCATCTATGGTTACACTGCCAAGCGTTCCGTCAACTGCTTGGTCTACCCATGGTTGATCGGATAAATCAGTTAGTTTGTCTTGCCAATCAAGAACATCCTGCGGTCCGCCTACATTGAAAATAGTAGGCTCTTGACCGGACTGCATCTTGGCGCGCAAAGAGGCACCATAGTCGTCTCCTCCGCCCACAGTCTCCATATTGATTTTTATTTGTGGATTTGCCTTTGTGTAGATGTCAATTGCCTTTTGGAAAGCATCTTTTGCTTCCACTTTAAATTGAAATATGCTGATTTCTGCCGGCGCTAAATCAGGATTTGCCGCAGTGTTTGAATCGGTTGAGAGATTGCTTTGATTGGAACACCCAACGCAGCTCACTGATGCAAGGCAGGCGGCCAACGTTACGGCAATGAATCGTTTCATTCTTTTCATTGTATACATCCTTTCTCTTGAAGCTTAAGAATTGTTTTTTGTTTTGCATTGGTATTCTTGTATATATACATTTCCATTCTTAAAAATAATATGCATAAAAGGATTGCTAATATAAAAGAAACCAGTTATAATATAAAAATAGATAGATTATCGAAAAGGGAGTTTTTATGTATGCAGGCAATTCAGATTACAGCAGATAGTACCTGTGATTTATCTGTTGAGGATATTCAGAAGCACCAGATTATTATCCAGCCGCTTTATATTAATTTGGGAGACAAATCATTTCAGGACAGGGTAAATATTCATCCGGAGGATATTTTTGCTTATTTTGACAAAGAGGGCAAAATTCCTAAAACCTCTGCTGTGACCATTCAAGATTATCTTGATTTATTTTCACCATTCGTGAAAGAGGGGCGCTCTGTTATTCACTGTGCTTTTAGCAGCGCGCTTTCAAGCTCTTTTCAAAATGCCTGCACGGCTGCTGCAATGCTTGAGGAAGAAGGGCATCCCGGCGAGATTCATATTGTAGATACTAAAAGTTTGTCTAATGGCAGTGGCATGGTTGTTTTGGAAGCGTGTGAAATGGCCGAAAATGGAATCCCGGCGGCTAAGATTGCGCAGGTTCTTCGTGAAGAGGTGGTTCCAAAGGTGGAGGGAAGTTTTATTATTAACACCCTGGTTTATCTTCACAAGGGCGGGCGTTGTTCCTCTGTGGCAGCTTTAGGGGCTAATCTTTTAAAGCTTAAGCCTTGCATTGAATTGGAAAATGGAAAAATGCATGTTGGGAAAAAATATCGCTCCAGTTTTGACAAATGCATTCCGCAGTATTTGCATGATCATTTAGAGGGACGCAGCGATGTATGTTTTAAGAGAATTTTTCTTACCAACGCGGCTTGCGATCCGGCTATTGTGAAACAAGCCAGAGAAATCGTTACGCAACTTTGTTCCTTTGAGGAAATCAAAGAGGCGGTTGCCGGCTCGACCATATCCAGCCATTGTGGCCCGGGAACATTTGGAATTTTCTTTATGAAAAAATAAAGTGTTTTTTCTGTTGACATTTTTCCCTGTTTATTGTATAATAATTAAGCGGCCGCAGGAAATATAAGGTTGCGCCAGTAGCTCAGCTGGATAGAGTGACTGGCTACGAACCAGTAGGTCGGGGGTTCGAATCCCTCCTGGCGCACCATTAAAAAGGGTAGAATGTCTTTTACATTCTACCCTTTCTGCTTTGTTGACTATCTTTAAATGACGGGAAGGGATTCCTTTGGCAACGGGCTTGCAGCGCTTTAAAAAGAGCGATGAGAGTTTTCTCATCGCTCTTTTTTATTTTATGCCAAACAGACGGGCGGCATTTTGATAGGTTAAATCGGCCACCTGCTGCGGCTCTAGTTGATGAATTTGCGCCAACTTTGTAATCGTTGCTGGGAGCATGGTGGAATCGCAGCGGTTACCGCGAAAGGGAACCGGCGCCATGTATGGACAATCTGTTTCCACAAGAAGACGGTCAAGGGGAACAACGCTTGCAGCTTCCGCTGCTTTTTTTGCATTGTTGAAAGTGACAACGCCTGTGAAACCAATATAATATCCCATTTGAACCAGCTGCAATGCTGTTTGCGCGCTGCCGCTGAAGCAGTGCACAACGCCTTTTACGGTGGGAAATCTCTTAAGAATTTTGAGTGTGTCCTGCGTTGCTTCTCTCGTGTGGATGATAACGGGAATTTTCTCCTCTTGTGCCAGATGCATTTGTGCCTCGAAAACATCCCTTTGCAGGGCAGCGTTCTCTTTGCCGTAGTGATAGTCTAAACCAATCTCGCCTAGGGCAACAGCTTTGTTCTGCCTTAGAAGCTTTTTTAGCTTTGTAAGATAATCCGGTTTAAGCCCTTCAACCATGGATGGATGTATGCCTGCGGCAAAATAGAGAAAGGAATGACTTTGCGAGAGGATTGCCGCAATGGCGGAGCTTTGCAAGTCGCTGCCCACATCAACCACTCTTGCAACGCCTTTTTCTGGCAGGGAAGAAAGCAATGCTTCTCTGTCTTGATCAAAGGCTTTGTCATCATAATGCGCATGGGAGTCGAAAATTCCGTTTATTGTATCCAATATCATTTCCCCTATTCTGCTTAAAATTTATTAAACACGCGTTGCATTTTAGGTTTTGTTAACAGTCCTTTTAGCAAGAAGAAAGAGCGTGGGGCGTTGCGTGTTTATTTCTGTTACAAATTCAGCGCAGACGGCAGCCGTTTTTGATGTCCTGCTGCGGAAAGACCACCTGCACTTTGTTATCCATATCTACAGCGAGAATCATCCCCTCGCTCTGTACACCGCAGAGTTTGACTGTTTTGAGATTGTTTACCAAAATAATTTTCTTGCCGATTAGCTCGTCCGGCCGGTAGTGCTCCGCAATGCCTGAGACGATCTGTCGCTGCCGACTTCCGTCATCGACTTGCAGCTTCAAAAGCTTTTTTGATTTTTTGACCTTTTCGCATTCTTTGACCTGCGCAACTACCATGGACACTTTGGCAAAATCATCGATTGTGATGGTTGGCGCTTCTTCTTGATTGGGTTTTTCTGCTTTTGCAGAGACTTTGCTTAACTTTTCTAACGCTTCTTTTTCATCCATTCTCGGGAAGAGCGCTTTGGGGGTGGCAACCGGATTGAAACTGTGATTTGCAGAAAAATCGGCTAAAGAAGAAAGACTGCACAGCTGCGCGTTGATTTGGCGCAATATTTCCGCTGACGTTTGCGGCATAATCGGCTCTAACATGATGCCCAAAAAGCGAATGCCCTCGAGCAAACAGGCCAAAACCGCGGCAAGGCGCTCTTTTTGCGCCGGCTCTTTGCCCAGAAGCCATGGGGTGGTCTCATCAATATATTTATTGCAGCGTCTTGCCAGAGATAAAACCTTTTCCATAGCGTTGGCCGTTTTATAACAACGCATTGCTTTTAGATAATCTTGGGCGGCGTTTAACGCCTCTTCTTTGAGTGCATCATCGAGTGGTGTGAAAGAGGGCTTTGCTGAAATATTTCCCTGAAAATATTTATTGACCATCGAGACTGTGCGGTTTATGAGGTTTCCTAATGTATTGGCAAGCTCTGCGTTGTAATGGGTGATAAAGCTTTCGTAAGTAATGCCCCCATCTTGCGCATAAGGCATTTCGCTTAAAAGATAAAAGCGCACAGCGTCTGTTGAGAAAGCGTCTGCCAATGTGTCGGCGTAGATGACGTTGCCGATAGACTTGCTCATCTTGCCATTTCCCGACAAAAGCCATGGGTGTCCTAAAATTTGCTTAGGAAGCGGCAGATCCAATGCCATTAAGATAATAGGCCAGTAGATCGTGTGAAATCTGAGAATATCTTTGCCGATGATTTGCAGGTCGGCCGGCCAGAGCTTCTCAAAAAGCTGCGATGACCCATCCGGTTGATATCCAATTGCAGTGATGTAATTCACCAGAGCGTCGAGCCACACATAAATAACATGCTTTTTATCAAAGTCAACGGGAACGCCCCATGAAAACGAGGTTCTGGAGACGCAGAGATCTTGCAATCCCGGCTTGAGAAAATTATTGACCATTTCATGTTCACGTGATTTGGGCTGAATGAATTCGGGGTGCTCGTTAATATAATGTAAAAGCTTGTCTTGATATTTGCTCATTCTGAAGAAGTAGGCCTCTTCGCAGGCAGGTGTCACCGGACGGCCACAGTCGGGGCATTTTCCGTCAACCAGCTGTGATTCGGTGAAGAACGACTCGCAGGGCACGCAATACATCCCCTGATAGTTGCCTTTATAAATATCGCCTTTATCGTAGAGATATTGAAATATTTTCTGCACGATTTGCATATGTTTTGGATCTGTCGTGCGGATAAAGTGTTGGTAGTCTACCTGCATGAGGTCCCAGACTGATTGAATCTCATGCGACACTTTGTCCACATATTCTTTTGGGGTGATATTCGATTCTTTGGCCAACGTCTCCACCTTTTGACCATGTTCGTCTGTTCCGGTTAGCAGAAACACGTCATAGCCCTCCAGTTTTTTAAAGCGGGCTATGGCGTCCGCTAAGACGGCCTCATAGGTGTTCCCAATATGCGGTTTTCTGGAAGCGTAGGCAATTGCAGTTGTGATATAAAATTTCTCTTTCATTGTTGGCAATAACCCCTTTGCATTTTCTTTTTGGCTCATTTGTTTTGACTGAACAAACGACTGTTTTCTTTCGTTTCGATATTATACCATCATTATTTTATTTGCAAAGCGCGAAAAACACGTTTTAAACGAAAGAAAGGTCGGTTTGCACTTTCTTATTACACAAGCTGCGAAACAACCATCATGGCCGCGTTTTGGGCTTTAGAGAACAGACTGTGGTTTGTTCTTTGGACGATAGGCTTTTGTGGGCGGGCAAAATGGCCTCGCAGTTAATTTTCCATTACCAGTATACCATATTCTTCCCGCAAATGTAAATGACATTTTAGCAGCTTTTAAAAATAAAAATAACAGGTGTTGTCGGTGAAATTGGCTTTGAGTTTGAGCGAACTGTCGCCGTTCATTCGTTCTAAGAGCGCATCGCCCAATGCGCCTGAAAAGTCATTATAGAGATTTTCCAGAATTTCTTCAGACGAACAACAGCACGACACGTAGGTTTTGTTCTCTTGTTTGTTTTGTTGATAGGCGGCGGATATCATGGAAACAGCGTCTTGGTAGTTGCTGCCTGTGAGCGTCACATCAAAGGAGGACTGATAGAGTGACGCGTTGTTGCAGGGAGGAATGACCGATTCAATTTGTGGGTGGATGGTCTCCCCGCGATGATAGATTTGTTGGCCGGTGTTGGCAAAGTATTCATAGGGGATGATTTTTTCGTTGGGACACTCCTGTGCATATTCGTCATATAGATTGCGCCCGTGGGACACGTCTACATGATAGTATTGTCCGTCTAGGTTGACAATGTTCCAAACATGGCCGCTGTCTTTGCCTAAGTCTTCAGGATTATAGTAGACTTTGAAGCATTCAATGCCCGCATAGCGACAGAGTGCAAGATAGGCATTGGCAATTCCATCGCAGTTTGATTTTCCCTCCACCAATGCATCGGTGATGGTGTAGAAGGTGGAGGCGTCGTGAAATTGTGGATCATCTTCATATTCTGTGTTTTGAATGAGATAATCATAGAAATAACGCGCTTGTTCTGCTTGCGAATTAAAATGCGGCGATTGCGCTGCAATCTGCTGCGCTTTTTGCATCCCCTCTTGCGCTTTTTGCACGTTTTCAAGTTCTTTGGGGCTGATTGAAAAGTTTGTGTAGGTGCCGAATATTCTAAACACCGGAATGTTTATTCCAAATATGGAGCAGGAAAAGACTCTGTCATTCGATGGTGGAGCGCTCTCATATGGGGCGGTGCTCATGGTAAAGATGGGGTAATCTGCTTTGAGTGCTGCAAGTGTGTTGTCAACCTCTTGCTGTGAAAAGCTCCCTTTGATGGTGAAAGTGTTATTCCCTGTTTCGTAGGCGTAGCGGTATGCGTCATAGAGCTTTTGCTCTTTTGATGTGAGGGTTGTGCGGTAGTATGGGGCCGGTATGATTTGTGCGCAGACACTATGGTCGTTTTGAATGATTCTTGGCGACACATATTGTTCATTCACAGCTACTCCCATGTTTGCATAGACGGTGAGGCCGATGTAGACCACGATGACCGCCAGTATGACTGTGTTGACGACAAACCATGTTTTGTTTCTTTTATTTTTCTCTCTCATTCTACACATCTCCTAATTTGATTATTCCCAAATGCGGGGGGTAAATTGCCTATTGCTTTTTTCTTTTAAAGATGGTATAATATCAATTGTTGTTTCTGGGTGTAGCGCAGCTTGGTAGCGCGCCACCTTGGGGTGGTGGAGGCCGTGGGTTCAAGTCCCGTCACTCAGACCATAAAAAACATGCTCCGTCAGGAGCATTTTTTTATGGTTTTAAATGGGGGGACTTGAAGCCTAAGAGGGCAAATAGCGTCAAAGAAACAGTCCTGTGGACTATTTTTAGCTATTTGTTGCGCAGGGCGTAAGCACAAGCAGGTGTTGACGCAAAGCGACAACGTCCTATTGTTCCGACCGGCACCTAGCGGTGCGGCAAGTCGCGCCTTTGGCGTGGAGGAGATTTTGGTTGGACTGCACGCGTTCAGGATGGACTCGAAAGCCATACACTATACAAATGCTCCGTGAGGAGCATTTTTGCACCTAGCGGTGCGGCAAGTCGCGCCTTTGGCGTGGAGGAGATTTTGATTGGATTGCACGCGTTCAGGATGGACTTGAAAGTCGTACGCTATTTTTGCACCTAGCGAGGTGACAGACCACATTTAGCGAACAGTTTCTGATATGAGATAGGCAATATATATAAAGCTTTTGCTCTTTGCAGGATTATTCCTGCAAGGGGCTTTTTCTTTTTTCGTAGAAATGAGAAGAGATATTTATATTTCTGTTTCGCAAGCGATTGTAAATAATTTGTAAAATTATAGACAGTACTAGCCCTATACGTTTGTATTATTCGAGAAAAAATGGGGTAAAATTCAATGGATTATATCATATAGGAGGATATTTTATGATTAAATTGAATGTACTGAATTTACTTGCAGAAAAGGGAAAAACACAATATTGGCTTTATAATCAAATGGGCATGAGTTCTACAAATTTTAAAAAGATGGCTGAAAATGAAACAAAAGGTCTTCGCTATACAACTATTGAGATGCTGTGTCGCATACTTGAATGCCAGCCAAACGATTTGTTTGTAATTACTGATGATCTTCCTAAAAATGAACAGTAAGATGAAAAGATTGTATGGATGTATAGGACAGTCATGTATAGATTATATAATGTATAAGTCTATATTAAAACCCCACCAATGGGTTATTGTTTAATATATACATTAGGTAATAGGGGGATAACTGATGATTAGGTTAAATGTGCTAGATCTCCTTGAACAAAAAGGAAAAACAAAATATTGGCTTTATAATCAAATGAGTATGAGCTATAGCAACTTTAAAAAGATGGTCGAAAATCGAACAGTTTGTATTCATTTTAAAAATATTGAGACACTTTGCCGGCTCCTGGAGTGCGAGCCAAATGACCTATTTGAAATTACAGATGATTTGCCTGAAAAAGAGTAGGATGGAATAGATATGGTGTTTGCAATGAAAGTCTTTTAGGCTTGAGAACCGATCACATGTTATGTGCGGTTAATTCTCAAGCCTTTTTCTATGGTTTTGTTTATATATATGTGTTATTTAAGAATATTATTTGTATTGAGAGATAAATAGAATTATGATTATTTGTTTTTTCTACACACATAATGTGTAGAAAAATTTGGATTTTATAAAAATATTGATGAGAGAAGCGAGCTGATTGCACATTATGTGTGATTAACTCGTTATATTATTTATGAACAAAACAAGTTTGTATACACAATTTGTATAGATAATTGTATGTTTAAAACATGAGGCAGAAAACAACACGATATGTGTTATTATATATTTGATAAAGGATAGCGATTTGCAATATTAACACGAAATGTGTTATTCTTAAAAATGCAGCAAGAGCAACTTTCTTAAAAGAGGAATAGACTAGCAGTGTGTATGGCTGGTTTATTGCCGCAGGCAAAGAGAGAAAAGGATTATTTTGCATTTGCTTGTGATGTGAGAGAATGAGATAAAAACACGAAACGTGTGAATTGTAGAGCGTTGAGAAAATCGCCTTAGTGTTAGATGGGATGGGTGGTATTGCATTGTTAGAATTTTTGCTACACAATATGTGCTGATTGCGTGAAATAGACTGATGATTTTACATGATATGTGTGAAATGTTTTTCTCCGCTTATGTGGGGAAAGAAATTTATGGCAAAAATGCGAAACGTGTAATTTTTTTGAAACTTTTATGACGATTCTCGATTGTTTAGAGAGATGGGTGCAAAAAATATGTCATGGAATTTAGATAAAAATAGGCTATGCGTAGTCAAATAGTAGCATGTATAGCCTATAGAAAAGAAATATTGGGGATAACCTATAATCATAATGATTGGAGGTTATTTTTTATGAACACTGTTGACGTAGTGCGCAACCGCATTCTCACTTTGTGTGGGGAACGCGATATTTCTATCAATAAACTTGCGAATATTTCCGGAATGCCGCCGTCTTCGTTGAAGAATATTTTATACCACAAGAGTATGAATCCGAAAATTCTCACCATTAAAATTTTGTGTGACGGTTTGGGCATTACATTGGGTGAGTTTTTTAGCACTCCTGAATTCGACAGCTTAGAGCAGGAGCTAAAATAATGCTTGTATGCCGGGTGTTTTCGTCGTATAGGACACGCTGTTTTTGTAATTTTATTATTTTTCTTTTTCAAATTCGAGCAGATCGCTTATTTCGCAATCGAGCACAAAACAGACCTTGGCAAAGAAGTCGAGATCGATTCGTTCAATGTTTTGGGCTTTATAATATCTGTCAATCACTTCGTATTTGATGCCGGTTAAGGTTCTGAGACGGTTTCGTGTTATCTTCTTTTTCTCCATCATTTGTGCGAGTTTAACTGTGATTTTTCCATAGTCTTTGATGAGAATAATACCTGTGTCCTGCCAATTCATAGCGCCGTTCCTTCCTAACTGTTATGAGCTAGTGTTATTCTATCATTGTTATGGTGGGTTGTCATTTCCCAAATTAGAGATAAATTGATATATGGTTAATATATTGGGAAGGACGCGTTTATTTATTTGTTTTAGGCATCCCCCCTTTCAAAAAAGTGATGTCATATTATCCGGATTTTTATTTTGAGTGCTATAATAATGTCTATATAATAGCAAAAAGGTGGAATTATAGTGGCTCCAAGAGAAATTATTCGCTATACGCTGCGTGTTGACAAATTGCTTTTTAGAAAGTTTCGTTATATTGCCGACTATGACGGTCGTTCGGCCAATCGCGCCCTGGAACGCTACATTAAAAAACGCGTTCAAGAATTTGAAGAAGAACACGGCAAGATCGCTATGGAGGATTTGGATTGGAGACGCAAATAATTTTGTAGCTGTGTTGTTATTTTCTTTATAGTATATATGTTTTTTGCTGCATTTTGATAGAATCGTTGTTGACGCTTTGCTTCAAAACAACGCTCATAATAAAAATCCCTTGCTGAATGGATTTGGCAAGGGATTTTTATTGTTATTCTCTTAAAAAATAAAAAAATTTTTGCAGCAATCCCCATCTTTTGTCCTATTGATAGGACACTGATTCTAATCATATAGTACATACTAATATTATTTAAAGCAAGTAATTTAGGAGAACTTTTATGAAAAGGATCATTGACAGCGAAAAGAAAAACATCATTGGAGAAAGGATGAAAAAGGCGCGGTTGGATGCGGGCATGACCCAGCTGCAACTCTCGCAAAGGCTTGAGCTGATGGCGATTTATATTTGCAGAGGCTCAATTTCTCGCATTGAAAATGGTGAAAGAGAAGTGACGGACATTGAGATTGACGGTATATCCAGCGTTTTACACATTTCACTGGATCAACTGTTTGGCAGGGAATAATTTTACAATAACTGTCACTTTTATTATAAAGTGACATCACTCACCTGTCAAGTGAACGTATATAATTTGCAAGAAATAAGGTACCATGTATCTATCCGGAGAATGGAGGGTAGGAATATGGCAACCAATAAGCGTGTATTTACTTTGCGTCTATCAGATGAAGTATTTGATAAAATTGGCGTTTTAGCGACAATGAATCATCGTTCCATGACCAACTACATTGAATATGTACTTATGCAACATTTGAAGAAGCTTGAGAAAGAACATGGCACCATTTGTACAGAGGAGACTGAATGAGAAGGTATTTTATGCAAAAAAATTGTCTTTAGTCATAAAGTGATGTCACTTAATTGTTTTGTGAATGTATAAAAATTACATGAATTGGTTTACCATAAAAGCATACTCAAAATGGAGGTAGGAATATGGCAACCAATAAACGCGTATTTACCTTACGTCTATCGGACGAGGTTTTTGACAAAATCGGCATCTTGGCGACGAGAAATCATCGTTCTATGACAAACTATATCGAGTTTGTTCTCATTCAACATCTAGAACAGGTGGAGTCCGAGCGTGGCGCAATTCAAACTGATCAGACGGAGTAGGGGGATTGGCAGGAGATAGATGGAGTGATTGTTTATTGCCTGCTTTTTCACTTTTTTGAGAAGTTTCATTATTTCGACACCTTATTATCACATTGTGTTGTTATAATGCAATTGTAAACTTGCAGATGACAGAGATTGTGCTTTGGGGGCTATGCTTTGTCGTCGGGGCAGGAGAAAATTTCGTTAGCCGCGCATGCGTGAAGCGATGCGCTGGAAAGGGGAAAATAAACATGGATCAAGAGTTTGACAACAAAAATAATCAGTTTACACAACAAAATCATACCGAGCCTGTTGGCCAAAATAATCCAAATAATAACAACAATTTGTATAGCAACAGCATGCCTACGGGGCAGAATCAGGGCTTTGGGCAGCCGTCCGGCGCCAATTCACAACAGGGTGGCTATAATTATCAGGGTTATGGTTATGATTATCAGTCACAATTTAATCAACAGCAGAACGCTTATGCTTCCGGTGGTGGGGGACAGTTTATTCCCCCTAATAATAATTCACCTCAATCAGGTGGCAAAAAGCCGAAGAACGACAAGAAAAGGGGTTCTCATGGGATGGGAAGCATTGTTGCGGTTGCTTTGGTTTGCGCCATTATCGGCGGTGGAATTGGAAGCGCAGTCACTTATGCTGTGCAGCCTCATTCGGCGAGCTCGGCGTCGCAGATTCAAATTGATGACAGCTACAAATCCTCCGTTGAAGCAATTGCTGCAAAGGATTTGCCTTCGGTTGTCGGCGTTGTGATTTCTTATCCCACTTCTCACACTACTACGGGTGTTTTACCTTTCTTTGGAGGTCAGCAGCAACAGAGCGGGCAGGACTCGACTTTGCAGGATGTGTCGGAGGGTTCCGGTGTTATCTATAAGGACAACGGCTATATTATTACTAACTATCATGTTGTCGCTGACGCAGTTTCCAACTCGAATGCAGTGATCACCGTCTATTTAAACGACAGCACGGATCAGGGCTATCAGGCTAAGGTTGTGGGCTATGACGCCGGCGCCGATTTGGCTGTTTTGAAAATCGATGCTTCCGGTTTGACACCAATTGAAATCGGCAATTCTGATGACATTCAGGTGGGGCAAACTGCCATTGCAATCGGCAACCCCGGCGGCATGGACTTTATGGGTTCTGTCAGTGAGGGCATTGTTAGCGGTTTGAATCGTTCGGTTACCTTGGAGAGCGGCGTTGAAATGAACCTTATTCAGACTGACGCTTCCATTAATCCCGGCAACTCCGGCGGCGCGTTGGTGGACGGCACAGGCAAACTAATTGGAATCAGCAGCGCTAAGCTCGCTTCTGAAAATTTTGAGGGGATGGGCTTTGCAATTCCTGTGAACAATGTGGTGGAAATTTGCGACCAGCTCATTGCCAACGAGGGCAAAACCTCTCCTTATTTGGGCGTCACCTTAGATACGAGATATACGCCTGAAGTGTTGCAGAGACTGGGTTACCCAAGCGGTGTTGTGGTCAACTCTGTCACTGAAAATTCACCGGCGGCTGTTGCAGGCATTAAAGCTGGAGACATCATCACCAAAGTTGGCGACACTGCAACGCCTAGCGCGGACGTTTTGAAGAGTGAGCTTGCAAAATATAATGTTGGCGATGTGGTTCCAATTGAAATCTATCGCTTGGGTGCGACGACAACAGTGCAGGTTACCCTTGCGGCTACCACTACCCAGCAGTAGCTTTTAAACGTTGTGGCTTGCTGGATTGACAGCGGCCTTTGAAAAATGTGATAAAACCATCTTTGAAATCGGTGCGGCGAAAGCCGCGCCGATTTTTTTGTGGGCGCGGTTAAGTAGCGCATTTGTTGGGTTTTCTTTAGCATATATCTCTTATTTTTTCTTATATTTTTATTGTCATTGTATTATATAACACATTTTACGTGTTGTCAATAACAAGTAAAAAGTTTTTGAAACTACAAGCCTAACTTGTTAAAATTATAGTAAAGAGCAAATACATAAGAGGAAATGCTATGAAGAATTTAAAAGGGCTTCGCGAAGAAAAGGGAATCAGTCAGCAGAAACTGGCTGAGAAGATAAACACAAATCAACAAAATATTTATAGATATGAGAACGGATTTTCTGAACCGGACATACAAACGCTTAAATTATTTGCAGACTACTTTGAAACTTCGGTTGACTATCTCATAGGCAACACGGATATTCGACATAGGATTGAACCTGTCGAACATTTTGATTTAAACGAAGAAGAAGCGTTGTTGATGAAAAAGTATCGTCAACTGCGGGCTAATCTGCGAACTAGCGTTATGAGCATGATTGACGCCCTTTTGGAGGAGAATCAGTAGAGGGTCGGTTTGTAGATCACGATGAA
The DNA here is from genome assembly GCA_934438055.1 of uncultured Oscillospiraceae bacterium. GTDB lineage: Bacteria > Bacillota > Clostridia > Oscillospirales > Ruminococcaceae > CAKSAY01. The sequence goes on from CAKSAY010000003.1 coordinate 91,772, forward strand.
ACGTATAGATTATCAAAATATTTAGGCTGTTGCTTATATTTAGTAGCAGCCTTTTGTTTGTTGAGGGTAAGATATTGGTCAGTTTTGGATATATAATCACCAAAAACACATAATAAATGTTATGTTTAACAATAAATAAGTTTTTGAAAATACGCATATAGCTTGATACAATAAATATAAGAGAGAGGATGTATCGATGCGCAATTTAAAAGCTTTACGGGAAGAAAAGGGAATTACTCAAAAGAGATTAGCGGAGAAAGTAAACACTAGTCAGCAAAACATTCATAGATATGAGAGTGGACTTTCTGAACCCGGCCTTGAAACATTGAAATCCCTTGCAGATTTTTTTGAAACTTCTATTGATTATCTTTTGGGAAACACTGACATTCGGCATAAAATTGAATCTGTGCAATTCTTTGATTTGAACGCTGATGAAGGAGAGTTGGTTGAGAAATATCGTCGGCTTGGTAAGAATGAGCGTAGCAGTGTTATGAATATGGTTGACACTCTTTTAGGACGTGAATAGCTTAGGCATATAGAATCAGAATCGCGAAAATAAAAAATCGCTGTGGTGACGGACAAACCATTACCACAGCGATTTTATTTTTATAAACAGTTTTTATTCACTTATTGAGAAAATTCTCCTGATAAAACGAGGTGAAGACGCCGACCAAAATACCTTTTTTGCCCTTGCGATAATAGACAATCACCGAGATGGAGAGCAGGATTGCGCCGATGAGACAGGCGATCATATCCAGCATGGTATCGTTTACGCCGGTTGTAAGCACGTTTTGTGCATCGTTTTTGAGAATTAGATTGAGAATGAACTCGAGAATTTCCCACAAGATGGCGCTCAAAGCGGCAAAGGAAATGCAGCAATAGACAGCGCCAGGCCAATCGGAGGGCGCTATTTTCTTGTCTTTTTTCAAAAGATAAAACACCAAAAGACCGATTAGTGCAAAGAAAACGCCGGAGAGTAGATGAACCACCTTATCATAGAGCGGAATGGTATGAAAACCGTCTAAAACCATTCCCACGCCGTAGGCCAACAAAATGAACACGAGTGCTGCAAAGGTGAGACTGGGCACGGGCTTGAGACGGAGAAACCAATAGGCAAGAAAGGGAATGCAGATCATGGGTAGCGTGCAGAGGCTTAGCATGATATAATAAGGGGTAGAATAGAACATATTGTAGATCGCCATGCCGATTGCAAACAGAATAGAGGCAACAATTAGAATACGGTTGATGGATTTGAATTTTTGTTCTCGTTTTTCCATAAAAACTCCTTGTTTTCATTGGTGAGAGGTAGATGAAATGAACATGCATTGGATTCAAAAACATAAAAAGGGTTTTGTGTTGGCGCTTTGGCTGCTGTTGATTACAGCATGGGGATTGGCCTATTATTTTGATTTTCGTCCAACACAGGTGCTGTCCGACCATCCTTGCTTTATAAAAGAATTAACGGGATATTCTTGCATTTCCTGCGGACTTACGAGAATGAGCGAATATCTCATTCACTTTTCGTGGAAAGATGCTTTTTTGGTTAACCCTTTTTTCTTTCTCTTATTTGTAGTATTTCTTATTTCCTGCATGATTATGTCCATTCGAGTCTTTCAGGGCAAGAAGGCGCTCTTTGTGCAGCCAAAAATCTATTGGATTCCCATTTTTGTCGGGTGTGGGCTTGCATTTACAATTCTGCGCAATACAGACTTTTATCTGCAATATTTCATTGTTTAAACCAAAAAGAATAGGATAAATAAAATCGTTAAAAATGCCGAGAGAACCAAGGCAACAAGGTTGAGCACTAAAGCGGCGGTGTTTAACTTCATCGGGCAATGGGAACGCCCCACGCCGCCTAAAACTACGCCTAGAATTGCCAAAAAAAACGAAAGATAGGGGAATAGCAAACAGGTGATGAACAGCAGCGCGTTAGCGGTGATTCCCAACACAAATGAAGTGACTGTGAGTCCATTGGCGTTCTTTTGCGGCGGGGTGGGGTCAAGATTGTAGTGGTCATTCATTGTCCGGTCTCCTTGGATTGGTGGCGTTGGCATCGTTGCTTTCAACGTTGTGCAACACCTTTTCTTTGGTGTTATCGTTTCTTAATTTTTCAAACACGCGGCGGGAATTGCGCAGTTCTTCTAAAGTGGCCGGTCCTGCAATGCAACCACCGTCGCAATACATTCCCTCCAAAAAGTCATCGGTTAACTTTCCGGCCTTTAATAGGTTTAGCGCCTTTTTGCACTCGGCGGCACCGGTGCATTTTCCAACTTCAATTGGCGTTTGCTCATCTCTTTCCGCAAGAACCTGCACCACGGCCTTTGCGACGCCTCCCGTTATGGCAAAGCCTTTTCCAAACCTCGTTGCATCGTCTTGTTGCATTGGTTCTTCGTCTATTTTAATTTCCTGTGCATGCAACATTGCATCAAGCTCTTCAAAGGTGAGAACAAAGTCAATTTCATCCTGATATAAAGATGCTACTTCATGCTTTTTCGCAATGCATGGGCCTATGAACACAATGATAGCATTTTCATTTTCCTTTCTAATAAACCGTTCGGCGGCCACCATGGGGCTCACGCCTGTGGACACAACGTCTTTGAGCTCCGGAAAATGCTTTTGCACCAATGACACAAAGGCAGGGCAGCAGGAAGATGTGAGCTTTTTTCCCTCTTTGACCCGTTCTACCAATTCGTGCGATTCATGATAGGCTACCATATCAGCACCAAACGCTGCTTCATAGACTTTGTCAAACCCCAATTTGCAAATTGCTTGCTTAATGCTTGCCAAATGCGCGGCACCAAATTGCCCCTCAATCGAGGGCGCGACAATTGCGTAGATGGGATATTCTTTATGAGTGAGTGCTGTGATTACGTTTGTCATCGCTGAGACGTCACTGATTGCACCAAACGGACAGCCTGTTACGCAATTTCCGCAGTTAATGCATTTTTTTTCTTCAATCGCCGCCAAATCGTTTTCATCAATGCTTATTGCGCCCACTTGACAGCTGTGAATGCAGGGACGTTCAATATCTACAATGGCATTATAAGGGCAGGCGGCGACACATCGACCGCATTCACGACATTTTTCTTTATCAATCATAGCTTTTCCATCCGTAGCGGTGATTGCGCCAAAAGGGCAGGAGCGCATACATTTTTTTGCAAGACAGCCGCGGCAATTATCCGTAACGGTTATTTTCGTGATTGGGCAGCCCTCGCAGGCTGACGGAAGAATTTGCACAATTTGCTGATTGTCTTCCATGGTGGTTCCGTCAGGGTTTTTTCCCATGGCTAAATCTACCCTTTGCGCAATAATAGCACGCTCATGATACACACAACAACGAAAATGCGGCTTATAGCCTTGAATTAAATCTTGTGGAATTTTAAAATACGTTTCGTTTAAGTCGCCGGCAAAGGCGTGCTTGGCAACCTCTTTTAAAACGGTATGCTTTATGTCTACGATATCTGAAAATTTTTGCATATGGATCTCCTTTCATCTTAGGACCTGCGGGATTTGTCAAAGTGACAGAGTGCTCAATTGCGCCCTTAAAAGGGCAGACAATTTATTACAATTGACTGTATTGTTCATTCAATTATAAAAGTTCTTCTTCTCTTATTATATAGAATTTGACAAAAAAATCAACCACAAATAATTAGCAGTTTTGTTTGATGCTTTGCACTGTGGACATCTTCAAGAGCAAGTGTTTGGTGATATATGTATGAAGTGTTATACTAATTGTATAATGCTTTTATTATATTACATTTATTGCAATCGTTAAATGTTTTTTAGAAAACAAATTATAATTGTTAACAACTGTGAGGGGAGGAGTTCCATTGGAATGTTTTCCAAATTTTTTCTATGGTCACGTTCGTTTCAATTCTGAATACCGAGTTTGCTTTATCGATCTTAAATATACTAAATGGATAATAATCAAATAATAATACACATTGTTTTATATTGGGTAGCTTTATAACGTTAGTTTACCTGAATATTTATTTGGAAAGAGTCAAAGAGCTGCAATTCGTTTTATAGATAATATGTTTTTTGCTTTTATCGCTCTGTATGGCGAGTGATAAAAATTATTTTCTCTGTTGATAACAAAAAAGGGAGAACGCAAATGCCAACGCCACATAAGGATGTTTTAGTTTAATGCCTATACGGTGCAACTCAGAAATGGGTTGCACCGTTTTTCTGATTATGCGATAAAACGAAACTGCTGAGGATTTTTTTGCATTTCTTCCATCATTGCAAGAATTTCTTGCTCAGTTGGAATATCAATCATTCCAACAGCAGTGAAATACACATCAACTTTTACATAACAGTGACCGCTTGATTTATCGTTATTGTGAACTTCAATTCGTTCAATAAGTGTATTCACAAGCGTTGGCGTAAGTTCTTTAATTTCTGTAATTTCACGGAGAGTACGGAGCAATAACCTGAGGTCGGTCACTTTCTGACCTGCATCATCTAATGCTGCTTTCCATTCTTCTATTTCTGTCTGTAACCTCTTTTGCTCACACTCATAATTTTGAAGCAATTTGGAAAATCGTTCGTCCGAAAGTATTCCGGCAGCGTTTTGCTCAAACACTTTCTCAATCAGCTTGTCAATTTCCGCTATTCTTTTTTCTCCTCGCTCAACTGATAGTCTGAACTTTTTATTCTCCGTTTGACTTACAAGATTTGTTTTCTTGGCAAGCATATAAAGAAAAGCTGGTTCATAGCATCTCACAAAATCTGCTAAACTTCTTATAGCTTCAAGCACAATCTGCTCCAAAACTACATCACGGATATAATGAATTTGGCAATTACCTCTGCCGTTTTTATAATTGGAACATCGCCAAAATTCTTGAGTTCTCTTAAGACTTTTCGCCGCACAAAAGTGTAATTTAGCTCCGCAATCAGGACAATAAACCAATCCTGAAAACAAACTCTGCCTACCCGTTGCGGTAGGACGGCGACGATGTTTGCGGAGTTCTTGAACTCTCAACCATTCTTCCTCAGATATAATTGGCTCTTGCATATTCGGAATAATTTGATATTCTTCGATAGGATTATGAATTACCTTATGAACCTTGTAGCTGACAGTCGTGCTTTTGAAGTTTACCGCACAGCCGGTGTATTGTCTGTTTTCAAGAATATTTACAACAGTTTTCTTGTCCCATTCGCAAGAATCGCAAGGCACTTTCTGTGCGTGTTTTCTTCCGATACTTTCATAATATGCCGATGGAATAAGTATATTTTCCTTTTCTAACTGCTTTGCAATTTGTAGCGGTCCTCGACCTGCAAGACATAAAGAATAGATTTTGCGTACAATATTGGCAGCGGGTTCATCAATTATCCATTGTTCTTTGTTATCTGGGCTTTTCATATATCCGAACGGAACTGTTGCAGAAACACGCTTACCATGCTCCGCTTTGGATTGCCATACAGCACGGATTTTCTTAGAGGTTTGTGCAGCATACCATTCATTAAAAATGTTATAAAACGGAAGCATTTCCATACCATCACCGGTTGTGCTGTTTACATTTTCCTGAATGGAAATGAATGTAATGCCTAAGGAAGGATATACAATTTGTGTAAGTCTCCCGGCTTCAACCTGTTCTCTGCCGAAGCGGGAAAGGTCTTTTACAATAATCCTACAAATCTTACCTTCTTCAGCCATTCTTTGCATACGCTGGAAGTCACTTCGTTCAAAACTTGTACCAGAAATCCCGTCATCTACAAAGAACATTGTATTTTTGTAGCCGTACTTTTTACAATAATCAAGCAAAATTTGTTTCTGATTACTTATACTGTTTGATTCATCATCGGATACCCTTTTATCTTTTTCGTCTTCAACAGATAATCTGCAATAAAGAGCAGTGATGAGCTCATCGTTTGTTTCTGTTGTCATAATTTCACGCTCCTTTCCGACAACAGGGCATAACAAAGATATATTTATATTATTACGCCCTGTGTCTTTTGGCTATTGTATGAATATCAAATTGGCTTTTCAGGCAATATCAGTTTCTGAAATTGCTGAAGAACATTTTCTCTGCCATTGGGATTAAAATGTGTGCTGACTTCATAAGTTGTATTTCCTATTTTCATAAAGAACGGTTCATCATTCTTTTCAAAATACGGTGCATATATTGATTTGTTTTTATCTGTCATCGTTCATCCCTCCTGTTTCTTTCTCTTTGCTTCTGCCATTTTTCGAGCAGAGAGATTATTGTTTTCTGCATATCAGATTTAGTGTAGCTTTTCGGAAAATATTTGCGTATATCTTCTTCCATAAAACGAACTTGTTCTTTTTGATTGGGCTTTTCTTCGCACAAAACAGCAAATACAACATCGGTTGAGTATCTGCTTTGTTCGCTGAATTTTCTTAATCGCTGTGCCTGTGATAATGACGGCGTAGCGTCTGTAAATTCAATTTGGTCAAGCAATGTTCTTTGCTCATACTCCGACAGATATGAAATTTCCACCGCAGGAGTAAAGGCTATCCGTTCCTCGTCAACAAGTTTAAGTAATTCGGGTATTAAATATGTCAGGCGAATATATCGCTGAACATTTCTGCCACTTTCGGTGTCGGATATGTTATCTCTTGACTTATGGACAACTTGTCCATAAGTTTTGCCCTGATGTTTTAAGGCTTCTAATTTCATTTTGTAGGCAAAGGCTTTTTCACTTGGTAAGATATGTTCACGGTGTATGTTTGAATCCACCATTTGCACAATCGCCTCATCTTTTGTAAGTCCTTTTATTGTCACGGGTACGCTTGTTATCCCTAACGCCTTGCAGGCTTCAACTCGTCTGTGTCCACTGACAATTTCGTATTTACCAGCCGGAAAAGGACGGGCAATTATCGGTTCAAGCAATCCGTTTTCTTTTATACTCTCTGTTAATTCTTGTTGCTCAATTCCGCTTCTTTCCTTAAACGGATGATTTTCAAAGGGAACAAGCAAGTCTATATCTATTATCTGTATCATTTGGCTATCTCCTATATATTTTTTTCTTCGGCAGGTAATGTCTTACTCTATAAGTCTTAATACCTTCTGTTATTCGGAAATCAAGAAAGCCGAAAATCAGAATTGTTTTAGATAGATAATGCTTGGCTTTCCCTGACCCTGTCTTTTGCGAAGAATTAAATTCGCAGCTTCAAGTTCAGAAAACAACTTGCATATTTTTTCGTGACCGAAATGCAGTTTTTCCTGAGCGGATTTAATCGTAAAATATTGATATACTCTGCCTTGTTTATCTATCCAACCGTTTTTGACGGACAAATACATTCGGTCAAGCAAAAGTCCGTACAGCATTTTTGCATCTGTTGAAACCGATTTGTACTTTTCTTCAAATAACGCTTTAGGTACTTTGTAGAATGCGAACTGCCCCGATTCCGATACTGTAAAATATTTGTTCAAACATTTTCTCCTTTCGTTTTTGTCACGCTTATTAACTTTAAAATTGAGTGCTAAGGCATTGAGATATTACTTGCCTGTGCTTGGCTCATTAAAAGCCTTATAGCAAATGGCATTCTACTCCTTAAAAGCGTGACAGAGACGCTCACCTTTTGTGTTGTCGCTCGGCTGCTTTTTTACGTTTTTGAACTTTAGCACATTCTGTGCAATATCTTTGATTTTTAGATTTCGGCACAAAGGCTTTACCGCAAATCCGACAATGCTTTTAATTGATAATTCTCATAACCTCTGCAAACATTTCTTTGCCAGTAGGTAAAACCGAAGACAAAAAATAATTGCAGTAAACACCATATTTGCTGATGAGTTGAACGCAGTTGTGCTCCTCGCCATCATCGAGCAATAAGCAGTTGCCGTTTACGCCGTTACAGCACAAGCGTCTAATTAAAGCGTTTATTTTTCTTTACTGCTGTGGATTGATTTTTACAGCCACAATCGAAACCTCCTTTGCATTTGGTGAAAAGGAGTTGCAATCAGGGATATCCTGCTATTTGCTCTTGATAGAGTGTATAAAACATAAAAAGGTCCTTTCCCGAACAAACAGGAAAGAACCTAACACAGTACGAAACAAAATCGAGCAACAAATAATGCCACAGAAAACAGATACACAAAAGGTGGCAATTATCCCTTTGTATATCCGGTTTCGTACGGCGCTTGGTAGCTTAGTTTCTTAAAACTATCTCCGCTTGCTCGATTAGAAATCGTAAATATTCATTTGATATTACAAGTCTACATTATTTAATTCTGAATTTCAATAGCTATTTCAAATTCACAACAAGGTGTCGTCAAATGACGACACCTCAGAGTGTTGAAGCATATCATTTAATATAATAGAGCAAGATTCATCCATAAAGTCATTACTTTTATATTGACAAAAGTAATGACTTTATGATAGTATACGTTAATATAAATAGTTAAAAGGAGGCGTAGCGATTGTCTCAAAAAAAGCCTGTATTGCCTGATTATGAATCGGTTACGCCGTTCTTGAAAGGGCAAGCGTCAAAAATTTTCAAAGAAGTAGCCGATAACGATAAAGTTTTAATTGTGCAAAAACAAAATAAACCACAGAATGTTGTTATTTCCTATAAGCGTTATTTAGAATTAAAAAAGACTGGAGCGGATATATAATGAAATTAAATGAACTCTTCAAAAACACATCTTATGATGATACATTGTTTCCTTCCGAAGCAATTGCAACCATTGAAAAAGGGATATTTAATAAAAATATAAAAGGGAAAGAAGTTCCTTATTTCAAATGCCTTGTTCGAGAAAAAGATATTAAATTAACACCGGAAGAAGCGGTTCGTCAATTATATATTTGGAAATTGGTACACGATTATGGTTATCCAACCAGTCGCATTCAGCTTGAAACACCTATACATTTTGGACGTGAAGTTAAGCGTGCGGATATTACAATTATGGACAAAGACCGTCCTATGGTTCCGTATATAATTGTTGAACTTAAAAAGCCTAAATTAACTGACGGAAAAGAACAACTCAAATCATACTGTAATGCAACGGGTGCACCTATTGGCGTTTGGACAAACGGTGAGCAGGTTTCCTGCTATAACCGTAAAGATCCAAACTTCTTTGAAATGATTAGTGATATTCCGCAAGCTAATCAAAAATTATCAGAGATTTTAAGTGAGAAATACACTTATGACGATTTACGTAGCAGAGATAAAATCAGTAAAGAGAAACGTTCTCTTAGAAATCTTATAAAAGAAATGGAAGATGAAGTGCTTGCAAGTGCTGGCGTAGATTCTTTCGAGGAAATATTCAAGCTCATTTTTGCAAAATTGTATGACGAGCTGATTTGTGCCAACGATAAAACGGCATATTTAAAATTCCGTAATAGTGGTGATACTGACTTTGAATTGAAAGAAAAAATCCAAGGTCTGTTCGACGATGCAAAAAAGAAGTGGGAAGGTGTGTTTGCTGAAGAAAGTAAAATACTACTCTCTCCTTCTCACCTTGCAGTTTGTGTATCAACTTTACAAGATATTAAGCTTTTTAATAACAACTTGGATGTTGTCGATGATGCCTTTGAATATTTGATGAGCAAAGCACAAAAAGGTGAAAAAGGGCAATATTTTACACCTCGTTATGTCATTGATATGTGCGTAAAAATGATGAACCCAACAATCAATGATAAAATTATTGACACAGCTTGCGGTAGCTCCGGCTTTACTGTTCACAGCATTTTTAAGGTATGGAAAGAAATTCGTCTTTCTAAAGGTCTTGAACCCGGCGAAGATTTCACCGCTTCAGAAAGAACAAATGACGAAAGAGACTTTGTACGTGATAATGTATTTGCGATTGATTTTGACGAAAAAACTGTGCGTGTAGCTCGCACTCTTAATCTTATTGCTGGTGATGGGCAGACTAATGTTTTACATTTAAATACACTTGATTACTCTCGCTGGAATGAGGTAACAAAGCAAGAAGATTGGAACGATACATATAATGAAGGTTTTAAAAAGTTGAAAAAGCTGCAACCAAAGGGTAGCAGTGATTTTAGCAAGTTCAATTTTGACCTTGTAATGGCAAATCCACCGTTCGCAGGAGATATCAAAGAGCAAACTATTCTTTCCCATTACGAACTTGCAAAGAACGATAGAGGCAAATGGCAGAAAAAAGTTGGCAGAGATATTTTGTTTATTGAACGCAATCTAAATTTCTTGAAGCCGGGCGGAAGAATGGCTATTGTTCTCCCACAAGGTCGTTTTAACAATTCCAGTGATAAGTATATTCGTGAATTTATCGCTGAACGTTGCCGTATTCTTGCTATCGTAGGTTTGCACGGAAATGTTTTTAAACCCCATACTGGAACTAAAACCTCGGTTTTGTTTGTGCAGAAATGGGATGATAAGCTATGCCCTAAAAAGGAAGATTATCCTATTTTCTTTGCAACAATGCAAAAGCCAAGCAAGGATAATTCCGGTGAAAAAATCTATGTAAAAGATGAAAACGGCGAAATTCTACTCGATCACCATAATCACTTTATTGTTGACCACGACTTATATAATCACGATGGAATGACAGAAGACGGAATCGCAGAAGCTTTTATAGAATTTGCGAAAAAAGAAGGTTTAAGTTTTTTTCAATGAGCCCATCTGTTAAACCTTTTAATGAAGCCAAGTACAAGGCTTTGATGGATGGGCTGGAATGTAGTGAGGTGCTTTTTTCCGAAATCAAAAACGATAACGAAAAATATAGATTTGATAGTGAATTTTTTCAAAAAAAGTTTTTAATGGCTTATGATATAATTAAAAGTCAACCTTATAGTACGATTGAAAATGAATATTCTTGTTTAACTGATTTTCATGCCAATGGCAGTTATGAACATATAGCCCAAAATTATACATTACTTGATAACAAAGATTATGCTTATATGGTTAGGACTGCTGATCTTGAAGCAAATGATTTTGTTAATAATGTAAAATATGTTTCGAAGTCAACCTATGATTTTTTATCCAAGAGTAAAGTCTTTGGTGGTGAAGTTTTAATTAACAAAATAGGATCTCCGGGAAGAAGCTTTTTAATGCCAAACCTAAATATGCCAGTTTCCCTTGGGATGAATTTATTTATGATTCGTTTGAAAAATGATGCGACAATTGATACAACTACATTATGGCTATATCTCAACACATCTATTGGAAGTACAATTGTAAAAAGAAAAATAAACGGAACTGTACCACTTACTATAGATAAAGCTGCAATCAAATCAATTTATATTCCATGTTTTTCAAATGTTTTTAGAAACATTTTAATTATGATGGTTAAAGCCGCCAATGAGAAAGATAAGCAAGCCAAAGAATCATATGTAAAAGCGGAAAACATTTTGCGAAACATCTTGGAAATTGACCAAAATAATTCTTCAAACATTTCGATTAAGAATATGTCTGAAAGCTTTTTGGATTCTGGGCGCTTGGATGCCGAATACTATCAGCCGAAATATGATGAGTTATTTACCTCTTTGAAAAAACACACTACTCAATTACTTGGTGGTAAAGATGGTATTGTTATTATCAAAAAGTCGATAGAGCCCGGCAGTGATTCATATTGCAATGAAGGTATACCTTTTGTTCGTGTTAGCGATGTAACAAAATATGGCATAAGTGAACCTTCAATAAAACTCCCACGCAATATTGTTGCAGAGCCTGATAAATTGTATCCCAAAAGAAACACAATTTTATTTTCGAAGGATGGTAGTGTTGGCATTGCATATAAAATGGAAAAAGACACAGAAGTTATTACATCAGGAGCGTTGCTACATTTAACTGTGAAAAATCCGCTTGAAATACTGCCTGATTATTTAACTTTAGTTTTGAATTCTCCTATCGTGCAGTTACAAGCAGAAAGAGACTCAAATGGTGCTATTATTCAACATTGGAAGCCATCTGACATCGAAAATGTTATTATTCCGATTTTGGATATAGAAACTCAGCGAGAAATTGCATCTAAAGTTCAAGATTCATTTGCTTTACGTCGCAAGTCTGAACAATTATTAGAAAATGCAAAGCAAGCGGTTGAACTGGCTATTGGGCTAGGAGAAGAAAAAGCTATGGAATGGTTGAAAGGTAAAAATGCGGAGGTATAGCTATGCCAGAGATACAAACATATAAGAATTGGAAAACTGTTACTGAAGCTGATTTCGTGTCACTTTTTATCAAGACTTGGTTTGCCTATATTTCTACATTACGAGTAATGTTTCCTGAAGCACAAAACACTCGAGGAGACGGCAAATATTTGAATGCCTATAATAAGTTCTACCTCCAAGAAGGCAGAAAGAAGTTTATAGTAGATGATACAATAATGGGACATATTGAAGCTTTGTACCGTGAAGGCAGAAAGATGATTATGGAGAACTATCCGGAATATTATTTTTGGGATTTTTACAGAGCGAACGAAGACTTCGAGTATACTTATCGTGATGTTCCGCCTGACAAATCAGAGTGTTTGATTGTCGGTATGAAGATGAACCGAAATCGTGGTACAAAATGGAGTTTTGTCATTACTGGGTTCGTACGATTGTTCGGTAAACATTACGGCGTAGAATATAATGAAAATATACAATTTGCTTGTAATATTTCAGATGTTCTATCTCAATCAACCGATTACATAAGCAAGCACCCAAAGACAAACGAGCAAGACTATTTATCTTGGATTCTAAGGGAAATTAATAACGAAGTAAGTCATAGTATAATTCAGGCATTCAAAGAACATTATGACCATACGACATATGCTTCAAGACTATTGTCCAAAATTCAGAGCTTGGAAAAACGAGCCCTCTCAATTGTATGGTCTATATTTACACTTAACGCAAAAGATGATAGCAATAAAATATACGATGAAATGATCCTGTCACGCAATTCATACGAAGTGATAAGGCAAAATCCTTTGAATTATTTTGAATATCATATGGAAGTAGATTTACAGCCTAATCGAGTTTTGACAGCAAGCGAAGAAGCGTGGTATAAAAAGCTATACGAAACAAGAAATCAAAATAGCGTAATTTGGTTTTTAAGTTTTGTCTATCGTTTAAGGAATGCACTTTTTCACGAAATCATCGACCCATTAAACGAAGAATGGCAATTGATATTCAAAAATGCATATCTTGTGCTAAAGGAAATTGTAGATTTGAATATCTCAGAAATAGGAAAAACTGCTATTACTGAAAACAGTGTCGTTTAGCTATAAGAGTTAAGTTAAAACCATTAGTGTACAGCAAGGTCTTAGGGTGTCCCTAACGAGTGTTTTACCGTTTGGATAACCAAATGGTCTGCTCGCTAAGATTATGCATTCGAATCCCACAAATAAAATTAAGACACAGCCTACGGAAATTCTCTTCGTAAGTTGTGCCTTTTTCTCATCTATAAATCACTTGCTCATTAACGATTTCTGTTGCTCGGTTGCGGATATTATTCATCTTTCGTACCCACAACATCATATTTCCTGCTTTGAGTTTTTCTGTGACTTGTTCCTTTTCGGCAAGTGATTTTACTGTCTGTTCAAATAAATCTTCTGCTTGACACTCGACACCGTCAAGATAATCATAGAGCCTTTCTCTCGTCAGAAGATTATAATATCGCACCTTATGGCTCTTCTTTAGATATTGCCTGTGACGGTTTGCCCAAACGCCTAAATGTATTTCTTCTTGCTCATTGGTTCTTATGCAAGGGATAAGATAATTGCCTTGCTGTTCATACTGCACATTCATGGTCAGCCCTCCTGATAAATTATTTTGAATTTCTTTTTCTTTGCACCGATAAACTCCACAAGTACATCATCAACTGCGTCGGTATATCTGCCCTGTGCGATTAAGTCGTTTCTCAGGTTATTTAGTGAATTGATAATTAAACTGTATTCGTTATCGGTCAGTGCAAGGTGGTATTTGATAGTTCTCATTGCGAATCCCTCCTTGACTATATTCTACTCGGCTGATTTTTAAATTGCGAATGTGTGGATTTTCAAAACATAGAAAAAAGACTCTGACCTTTTACAGTCAAAGTCTTTCTCTGTTCTTTGCAATGCCCTATAAAGTTGTATTCTTATAATTTTTAAGTTACTGCCTTATGTGGTGTTAGCAAATGATTCTCCCCTTCTTTTTATTCATTTTGTTTTGTTATCATGCTTATCCAACGAGTATTTTTCCCTCCGGAATGGTTACACTTTTATCCTTTTGTCCATGCAGGTTAAGCGTTAAAATAAAGGAAAGAGGACCTACACGACCAATATACATCAATAGGATGAGGATTATGCGTGAGATGTTTCCTAAATTTTGTGTTCCAACCGCTGAGAGACCTGTTGTGGAAAAAGCCGAGGTGCATTCAAAGAGAAGATTTAAAAAAGAATAGTCAGGCTCGCAGAGTGACATGATAATCACGCTTACCATCACGAGGAACAGAGAACACATTGTGATGGCAAATGCTTTATAAACAACGGTTTTATCAACTCGTTTGCCAAATATAATCGTGTCGCTTTTTCCTCTTAACACACTGTAAACTGTCATAATTAAAACCATGGCTGTAGATGTTTTAATGCCGCCGCCCGTTGAGGTGGGAGAGGCGCCGATAAACATGAGAACGATGGTCAACAGACGGGTTAGCTCATGGGTTTGGCTATAATCAACCATAGAAAATCCAGCGGTTCTTGGCGTGGCGGCGCTGAAAAAGGATACGCCTACTTTATCGGCAAATGACAAATCACCCATACTTCCGTGATATTCTAAAAGCATATAGATGATAATTGCTATTGCTAACAAAATGCCCGTCATGATCAAAACTGTTTTTGAGTGGAGCGACAGATGATGCACCACTTTGCCACGACGGCGGGAGGTTATGATGTCATTAAAAACAAAAAAGCCAAGGCCGCCGCAGATGATGAGGGTGGGAACCACTAGCATGACAATCCAGTCCCCGGCAAAGGGGATGAGGTTACAAAAGGGCGAAATAAATCCAAACACATCAAAACCGGCATTGCAATAGGCAGATACTGCAGTGAATACCGCCATCCAAATGCCACCTGCGCCAAATTTGGGAATGAAGCTGAGCATCAAAAGAAAGGCGCCGATTCCTTCAGTGACAAAAGTTATGGTAATAATTCGACTTAACACATGGTTTACATCTTCAATGCCAATGCTCATCTGTTCTCCTGCTACGCGAAGATTTTTTAAACCGACTTTTCTGCGGAAGAATAACGCAAAAAAGGTCGTAAAGGTGAGAAGCCCTAAACCTCCCAATTGAATGAGAAGAATAATGACAGTCTGCCCAAACACAGTCCAGTGACTATAGATGTCCATAACTGTGAGCCCGGTGACGCACGTAGCTGATGTTGCTGTAAACAGTGCGTCAAGCGGGTTGGTCACATCTCCTGTTTTTGAAGCAATAGGCAGCATTAACAGGAGCGTTCCCGCCATAATCAAGAGAAAGAAGCTTAAACATACGAATTGAACCGGTTTGATGGAATGCCGGCGGTTTTTTTTCTCAAACTGAATCAAATCATCATCTCCATTATTTTTTGGTCAAATCGATAACTTATTTAGTTTACTGCATTTCAAAAGAAAATACAACCTTTTTTATAATATTATTTTTTTGATAGAAAAAGCTCGAATTGGCAAAAGATGTTTTATTTAAGTTGCAGAAAGAGCTGAAAGGCTGTTCTTATGTATTTGTTAGGGGGGTCTTATCAAAATTTACATAATGGGACATTAGACATTATGTGGATTTTCCCGACACTTGATTATATGTGTCAGGTGTTTTGTTGTATTTGTCTGCATAGTTTTTATGATTTGCACATATCTATGAGACAGGCAAAGGATGCATAATTTCAGGATTGCGAAGCGGGGGAATGATTGTGAAAAAGCCGGCTTTTATGAGTGTGTTAAATAAAGAATTTCATATAAAGGATGAAAAATGCGCCAAGGGTACGACAACGCCCGGGCGAAAGGAGCATAGCTGCGCGCAGGCAAATGGATTGACTTCTGCTATGGCAAAGAAGAGACTGGAGCAGGAGGGAGAAAATGTTTTAAAATCAAAAAATCAAGTGCATGCGGCGAAGATTTTTGCCGGACAGTTTAAAGATTTTTTAGTCATTATTCTTTTGATTTCAACTGCTGTTTCCGTCTTTTTGGGAGAGATTGCTGAGGCTGTTTCAATTGCGGTGATTGTTTTGCTCAACGCAATTATGGGCTTTGTGCAGGAATATAAAACAGAAAAAACGCTGGAGGCTCTCAAAAACATGGCGGCTCCTACAGCAAATGTTATTCGGGACGGCATTGTTGTGAAAATTGAGGCTTCCTCGATTGTTAGAGGAGATGTTTTGATCCTTGAGGCGGGTGATCGCGTTCCGGCTGACTGCGTTTTGCTTGAGACTGTTTCTATGCAGGCTGAGGAGGCTGTTTTGACAGGAGAATCCGTTGCTGTTGACAAAGCGGCTGATCCAACAATGGATGAAACAAATGAATTAAATAAGACAAATTTGGTTTATATGGGCACTTCTATTGTTAAAGGTCACGGCAAAGCGCGGGTGATTGCCACCGGAATGAACACGCAAATGGGAAGAATTGCCGACATGTTGGGCAACATTGAGGAGCAGCCTACACCTTTACAAAAACGGTTAGATGAGTTGGGAAAATTTATTGTTGTGGGATGCTTGGTTATCTCGGCGTTGGTGATGGGCATTGGAATTATGCGGGGCGAGCCGTTCATTCAAATGCTTATCACCGGCGTGTCTTTAGCTGTTGCCGCAGTTCCGGAGGGGCTTCCCGCCATTGTCACCATTGCATTGGCGCTTGCTGTGAAAAGAATGGTTAAACGAAAGGCTTTGGTGAGAAAACTCCATGCAGTGGAGACGCTTGGCTGCGCAAGTGTTATCTGCTCTGACAAAACAGGCACGCTGACTGAAAACAGAATGACCGTCAAGCAGGTTGCCACTTTAGAAGATCGTTTTGAAGTGGAGGGTTCCGGCTATCGACGTGCCGGTGGTTTTGTTAAAAACGGAGAACACAAAAATGCTCATCTTGAGCCTGTTCTCGAAATGTTGCTTGAGGGAGCTGTTCTTTGCAATAATGCTGAAATTACCGCAGACAAAGAGCAAAACTTGAGAGACAGAAGCAGAAATCGCTCGTCGGGTTTGTGGAAAACCTTTGGAGAGCCTACAGAAATTGCGCTTTTGGTGATGTCCGCCAAAGCGGGAATTACGAGAGAATCTTTGAAAGATGGTTATCAAATTTATGATGAAATCCCCTTTGACAGCACGAGAAAGTGTATGTCCGTTTTTGTGAAAACACCTAATGGCAGACGTTTTATTTTTACAAAGGGGGGATATGATGTTATTCTTCCTAAATGCATTCAGGTTATGGAGACAAAAGGTGCGCGTCCTTTGCAACATGCAGACAGGGTGCATTTTGATGCGGTGAATGAGGAGATGGCCGGGAATGGTATGCGTGTTTTAGGATTTGCCTATCGTGAGATTACTGACCGGACGCACAAAGAGGAGGGGCTTACCTTTTTGGGAATTGCCGGTCTGTTAGATCCACCACGTAGGGAGGCAAAGGACGCTGTGCGCGTCTGCCGTCATGCTGGTGTTAGAACGGTGATGATTACGGGGGATCATCGTTTGACTGCATGCAGCATTGGCGAAAAAGTGGGCATTTTCCGCAAAGGAGACGTTTGCTTGACCGGCGCTGAACTCGAGAGGATGAGCGATGATGCATTGGATGATGTGATTGGGAAGGTGACTGTTTTTGCACGGGTGAGCCCGAGTCATAAATTTCGCATTGTTAGAGCTTTGAAACGGCGCGGTGAAATTGTTGCTATGACGGGCGATGGTGTGAATGACGCGCCGGCTGTTAAGGAAGCGGATATTGGCGTGTCTATGGGGGTGACAGGAAGCGACGTTACCAAGCAGGCCGCAGATGTGATTTTGCTCGATGATAATTTTGCAACGTTGGTTGCGGCAATTGAGGAAGGACGGGTTATCTACGGAAATATCAGAAAATTTATTCGTTATCTGCTCTCTTGCAATATTGGCGAAGTGGTTACTATGTTTGTTGGCATGCTTATGGGAATGCCCGTGCCGCTTTTGCCTATGCAAATTTTGATGATCAACTTGGTGACAGATGGTTTGCCGGCTATTGCGCTCGGATTAGAGCCGGCACAGAAAGACACCATGCGTAAGCCGCCTCGTCGTGCTGATGAGAGCATTTTCAGCGGTGGTTTGGTGTTTACCATTGCTTTGCGCGGCATTTTAATCGGCTTTACAACACTTTTTGTTTTTTCAGTTTTGTTTGGAATGAGTGGTAGTCTGGAAATTGCTCGCACCGGCGCCTTTCTCGCCTTAGTGTTCACGCAATTGATTCATGTGTTTGAGTGCAAGAGTGAAAACAAATCTATCTTTAAAATTCCCTATTTTAACAATAAAAAATTGCTGGGGGCTGTAGCGGTTTCTGTGTTTGTTTCCATTGCTTGTGTTTATCTTCCACAGCTTAATTTGTTGTTGCGCACCAGTCCGCTAAGTGGACAGCAGTTGTTTGTGACCATTGTCAGTTCTCTCTTAGTACCCATTGTGAACGCTGTGGTTTTGGGGATTAAAGGTCATGTTAACAAGCCAAAATTGGGGGATTGCCATCTTCGCCGAAATCCATAGAGCTACTATTTTTCAACTCTTTCTACATGTTTTTATCCGGACAAGGGCTTATGTTTTTGTTGATTGCTGAAGTTTTTGTTATAAAATATGCTCTTTCCTTGCTTTTTGCCGAGATTTGTACTATACTCTTTTCATAAGAGAAAATCATCCGTACGCCACGGCAGCTTATGCAAACGGTGGGATTTTCCTAGCATTATCTCATTTTGGATGGAGGGTTTTTTATGCAGCAATTCGCGAGAACCTTGCAAAGGCGCTTTTTATTTCAGGTAGCTTCCATTATTGCAGCTTGCCTGACGGTGGGAACAGTCCGGACTGTTTTAACTTTTATTCCAAGCTATAGTGTGCATGTGTCGATCTTTCAATTACTTCTTTTTTGTTTGTGGATATTAACACTTGTGCTCATTGCCATTTATTTTAAGCAGACGCAAAAAAGCGAGGCGCGCATGCGGGCAATGCGCAGGAGAGAGGCGGCTTTGCGCCCTTGCACAACGGTTTTGAATGTGGAACTGTATTTGGTTGCGCTTGCGGCGGTGATTGCCGGTTTTTTTAATAGTATTGTTTTTTACACTTTGTTATTTTTTCTTGTTTTTATACTATTAGTTAAATTTGTCTTTTTCCTTTTTTGTCGTCGTATTTTTGCAAGACGTAGATGTTCGTAATAGTCCTGACAGAACCGTGTGTTCGTATGCAGGGGTTTGAGCGAAATATTGCATGTTTGATAAAATAGTAAAAAACAGTCTATGTGCTGAATCGGCGGCAGACGTCTTGCTTGTCTTTATAGATTTTCCGGCACTTTAAACTTTTAAATTGCTGCAATTAAAAAAAACTCTTGCTTATCTTATAATGAAACGTTATAATATATCTTGTGTATATAGATATTATTAGCTTAACTATAAAGGAGAACCGCAAATGAGCATGATTGATAAGATCTTTGGATCTTACAGCAAAAAAGAGCTGAAAAGAATTAAACCGATTGTTAACAAGATTCTCGCTTTGGAGGATCAGTATAAAGAAATGTCGGAGGAAGAACTCAAAAACCAGACGGTTATTTTGAAAGAACGTCTTGCTAACGGCGAAACAACAGATGATATTTTGCCTGAGGCTTTTGCAACTTGCCGCGAGGCCGCAGACCGTGTTTTGGGAATGCGTCATTTCCCGGTGCAGTTAATTGGTGGAATTGTTCTTCACCAGGGTCGTATTGCTGAAATGAAAACAGGTGAAGGTAAAACTTTGGTGGCAACTTTGCCGGCTTATTTGAATGGCCTGACAGGCAAAGGTGTGCATATTGTTACTGTTAACGATTATCTTGCAAAGCGTGACTCGGAATGGATGGGAAAGGTTTATCAATACCTTGGTCTTACCGTTGGGTTGATTGTTCATAGTCTTGATAATGATGAACGCCGCAAAGCTTATGCCTGCGACATTACTTATGGAACAAACAATGAATTGGGATTTGATTATCTGCGTGATAACATGTGTGTTTACAAGAAACAGCAGGTGCAGCGCCCATTCCATTATGCGATTGTCGACGAGGTTGACTCGATTTTGATTGATGAGGCGAGAACGCCGTTGATTATTTCCGGTCAAGGGGATAAGTCTACGGATTTATATGTGCTTGCCAATAATTTTGCCAAGACATTAAAAGTGTATAAGGTCGTAGAGCTTGACGACAAAGAAGAACATGATGATGTGGACGGCGATTATATTGTTGACGAAAAAGCCAAAACGGCGACACTTACTCCTTCCGGTGTGAAAAAAGCAGAAGCTTATTTCAATGTGCAGAACTTAATGGAGGGAGACAATATTACCCTGCTTCATCATATCAATCAGGCCATTCGTGCGCATGGCATTATGCATAGAGACACCGATTATGTTGTCAAAGACGGACAAGTCTTGATTGTTGATGAGTTTACCGGACGTTTGATGTTCGGTCGTCGTTATAATGAGGGGTTGCATCAGGCAATTGAAGCAAAAGAGAATGTGAAGGTTGAAAGAGAGTCTAAAACCCTTGCAACGATTACATTCCAAAACTTTTTCCGTATTTATCCAAAACTTTCCGGTATGACGGGAACTGCTATGACAGAAGAAGGAGAATTCCGCGAAATTTATAAGCTCGACGTAGTGGAGATTCCAACTAATAAACCTATGGTGCGTGTGGATCATCATGATGTGGTTTATAAAACAGAGGAGGCCAAGTTTAACGCTGTCATTGATGAGGTTGAAAAGGCACATGAAAAGGGGCAGCCGGTTTTGATTGGCACCATTTCGATTGAAAAATCGGAAGTGTTGAGCAAGATGCTCAAGGAACGTGGAATTTCTCATAAAGTTTTGAATGCAAAGTTTCATGAAAAAGAGGCTAAAATTGTTGCGCAGGCCGGTAAATTCGGCGCTGTTACCATTGCTACCAATATGGCGGGTCGTGGTACCGATATTATGCTGGGCGGTAATGCTGAATACATGGCATTGGACGAAATGCGTCGCAATGGGGCTTATGAAGAACTGATTGCTGAAGCTACCGCCTATGGCGAAACAGACGATAGGGAAATTTTGGACGCTCGTGCAGAATATAAGAGACTTTATGAAAAGTATAAAGATGTGATTGCAGAGGAAGCGGAAAAAGTTAGGGAAGTCGGTGGCTTATATATTATTGGAACGGAACGCCACGATTCCAGACGTATTGACAATCAGCTGCGTGGTCGTTCGGGAAGACAGGGAGATCCTGGAGAAAGCCGTTTTTATCTTTCTTTGGAAGATGATTTGATGCGTTTGTTTGGCGGTGATAAGATTACCAATTTGATGAATGCATTAAAGGTGGAAGAAAATGTTCCTATTGAAAATAAAATGCTGACAAACTCTATTGAGAACGCACAGCGAAAGGTAGAAGGGCGTAACTTTGGCATTCGTAAGAATGTTTTGAAATTTGATGACGTCATGAATTCTCAAAGAGAGATTATCTACAAACAAAGAGGTATGGTTCTCGATGGACAAGATTTGAAAGAATATATTGTTCAGATGATTAACGACACTATTGAAGATGTTGTTAATATGTACCTGTCTGATACAGATGTTCACGATGATTGGAACATCCAGGGCTTGCGTGATTATTTCTTGAATTACATTCTGACTGAGGATGATTTGAATTATACACCTCATGAACTTGCTGATATGCAAAGAAGCGACATCAAGAAAGAAATTGTCGATAAAGCACTTGCTCTTTATGAAGAAAAAGAGAAGATTATTGGCGTTGAGCAGATGCGTGAATTAGAGCGTGTTGTTTTGCTCAAAATTGTTGACGCAAAATGGACTAACCATATTGACGCTATGGAGGAGCTTCGCCGCGGCATTTATTTAAGAGCTTACGGACAGCGCGATCCTGTCGTTGAGTATAGAATTGAGGGCTTCGACATGTTCGATGCTATGGTTGCCAGCATTAAAGAGGATGCTATGCGTATGCTTTTAACCGTCCATATTCGTACCGAAAATGAGATTAAGAGAGAGCAAATGATTCAAACTTCTGAGTCAAAAGGTGCAAATCAGACCGGTGAACCACAGCAGCCAATTCGTAAAGGAAAGAAAGTGGGAAGAAATGATCCTTGTCCTTGCGGCAGTGGCAAGAAATATAAAAAATGCTGTGGACGCTTTGAAGACGCTGATGAAATGGAGGCGCAGAATCAGCCGGAAAACAGCGCTGCAAAGACGCAGGAGAACGCTTCAGACAATAATAAAGAAGCAAAAAAGAAATTGTTCGGCAAAAAAGAGAAAAAGGATTAAATCCATCATGATCATAAAAAGAGCAGAGAAATCTCTGCTCTTTTTTGTGTTTTTTTGTTATTATTCAAAAGACGGAATATTTTTTTGAAAAAACTTTCAAAAAGGTGTTGACAAAGGGAGGGAGAGGTGATATAATAATAAAGTCGCTGAACGATGAAGCGGCG
>CAKSAY010000004.1 GCA_934438055.1 uncultured Oscillospiraceae bacterium
CCACTGAACCACTCGCCTAGCGAGTGGTTTTCTTTATACAATAAGGCCCCCGCAATATTTTTGTATCGCGGGGGCCTTTCATCGAGTCTGAGCAACAAAAAATATCATTGCCTTTTGCTGCCTTGAAAAAAGAGACTTTTTCAAAAAGAGGTCTCTTTTTATAATATCAAAAAATAGAGCAAAATTTTAATATTTAATGATATAATTCAATACAGTATACGGTTGCAAATGGGAAATGGTTTTATCACTCAAAGGAATATCTCCTGTTGCGCTATCGCCGGTAAAGTTTGTTCCATTCGCAATAACACCGGTTCCGCCGGCGAGATCAGAATTATTTATCTGCTTGCCAACCAGATGATCGTGATTAAAATCATAGTTGCTCTGTTTTGAACCACCCATTTTTCCAACCTGATTAAAGTCGGAATCTGATGAATTTCTGCCAACAACTGTTCTTCCGGATAAATTGGGAAGATTAAAAGTCGTGCTTCCATCGCCTATTCCATAATATGTACCAATCGCATTATATAAATCAGCATAGACGCTTCTTGAAACCGCGCTTCCGTCACAAAACAAGAAACCCACAGGAAGCGCTGTTCCGGCATAGAATTTCACCTCTCCCACTAGGATTGAAGAAGCAGGCGCCGCTCCCACATCCCCCGCAGTCAGCTGAACATTTCCAACCATCTGTTTTCCATTGATGGTGACGTCTACAGGAATTCTTTTCCATCCCTGCCAGCTAAATGTTCCATTGCTTTGCTTTGCATAACTCCTTGTATATCTCTGCGGAGAAGAAAGGGAATAATAAACATCCTGAACAATTGCACCATCTCCTATTGCAAAGACGGATAAAACAAATGACTCTGATATGCTCTGATTTGGATAATTACTAGTGGTTGCATTACTGCCGCTATACCAGCCCGTATGAACAACCGCATTTAAATCTCCTGATATGGTCGAACAAGTCGGTGCAATACGATAAGCCAAGTCCCCTACATCTGTATTTTCAATAGCCTCTGCCGCTGTATTTGCTCTATCAGCGGCGGTTTCTGCTTGTTGCGCAGCGGCTGAAGCAGAAGAAGCCGCTAAAGAGGCGTCTTGAACCGCGCTATCAGCAGCAGTTGTTGCTGCTTGTGCAGCGGTTGCCGCCTGCGCAGCATCCTGCCCCGCTCTTGCAGCAGAAGCCCCCTGTGTATTTGCATAATCTCCGGCTTGTTCTGCCTGCGCAGATGCCTCTTTACATTCGGCAACTGCACTATCCACGCTCTGTAGCGCCTCAATAAAAGTTTGATACTCCGGTTCGCTTTCAATATCATCAGGATTATAGGAAGTTGGATAAATAAACACCTCGAAAACTGCCGTTGACAGAAGTTCGTCTCCCTCAAACAGTAAAATTTCACATCGTGCAGTTCCTGCTGCAATGAGCATCTGCTGTGTCAAGCTAAAAGTAACCGTGTTGTTTTCGATTACGGCGTCATTTAAAACCTGTTTACCATCCGGTTTGCGAAATGCAATCTTAGCAGAAACCGTAGAAGACAATTGCATAGCTTGTCCGTCCTCCGTAATCGAACATTTTATCGATCGCGCCTCCTTATCTCCTTGTTTTGCTGTTACTACAACATACTCTCCTATTCCAGATACATCTAATGAAATCTGTTTTTGATATAACATCTTGCCCCTTCTTTCATATGCTCAAAAAATACCCCTCTCATATATCCCTCAAAAACGCAAAAAAGTTGCACGAAAACATGCAACTTTTTTCTAAAAAGTCTTAAATTTACACTTTATTCATTTTTATGTATAATCTCAATGGAAACGAATATACTTTACCACAAATCCAAATAATCAATTTTCGCTGATTTCATAGATTAATATCTCTTTCTCAAAACAAAAAAAGATCGCCGTCAAATAGAAAAAGTTGTGTATTTCCATAATATGTGCAAAACACCATCATACAATAATTCTGTCAACAGAGCGCACCATTACCGAAAAGCCAGGAAAATCCAAAATCCCTATAGGCGATAGATATCCTGCTTTATTATTTTATACACTCCATACCATCCTCGTTTGCAGAGCAACCAAAATAGTATGTCTTTTCTTTTCAGCACTACATCTAACCAAGAAAAAAGATACTCTAAAAGGTTCCTGTCCCGTTGTCACTTCTCAAAATCCTGCAACGCAACAGTATCATCGCTTCATCACACGCTTTGATGAAATGCTTCTCCTTGCCAGACGTCACTTTCTCAAACGACAATCTTTTTATTCTATATGCAATGATACATAATATTCTTAACAGCACAAACACAGTAACGGAATATTATGTATGATTGTTTTAATTTAAACCAAAGCTAACAGAAATAGCATTATCAATATTATGCATTTCATTGTAATTCAACTCGCCCATCTTTTTCCGTAAACGACGTTTATCTATCGTTCTAACCTGTTCAAGAAGCACAATGGAATCTTTGCTTAATCCACACTGTGTCGCATTGATAGAAATATGCGTTGGTAGCTTTGTTTTGTCTTTTTGGCTGGTGATTGCAGCGGCAATCACCGTAGGACTATATTTATTTCCAACGTCATTCTGTACAATTAAGACCGGACGCACTCCTCCCTGTTCTGAACCAACAACAGGGCTTAAGTCTGCGTAATATATTTCTCCTCTCTTAACCGTCATTTTAATCACTCCTACAAATCTCTTTTTCATGCATTTATTTTCTATCGATATTTTTGCCACAATTTTATAAATTAATCAAATGAAATAAAATTCATGACATAAAAAATTCCATCAAATGTGCTCCGACAACGCTCTAACCAATAAATTTGCATAAGCGGAAAAGCGTGGGGTTGTAAAACCCTTTTTAAAAATTTTCCTTTTCTCTCACCATAAAACGCTGCAATTATGAGAGCAACATTGATACGCCTGTGAAACATCCCAATCATATAAACCAAAAAGTCTCCTTAAATTAACGCCATTTTCCACAAAAAGAATCAACAATTATGCCTTTTGCAGCAAAATGCCGCATTTAGAAACTGCAATGTTAATTCTAAAACAGTCTGCCGTTTTTATGACGCTGTCTTATATCATCGAATCTTCTAAACCATATGGAAACTTCGGATTATTTGAGCTTATTCTATCATATTAAGTCTGCAACTTTTTTGTGATGAACCTTTCACAAGTGTGAACCAAATGCTAAATAAATAGATTATATATTTGGAAAAATACAAACAGATATAATAGAAGAAATTCTACGCATAAACCAAAAAATATAGGAGCATAGTTTTAAATTTTAACAAAAAAAGAGATAAAAGCTTTTCATCTACTTTTATCTCTATAAAATATTCAATTGTAAATGTTTCATCATTATTTATTGCACATCGGACTATCCTCCAGTAAACTAGCAATATTAATCAGTCATCCAATCATTTTTTATTTCACAATGTGCAACTTATATACACGCATCATTGGCCTTTAAGCGATTTTATCTATTTTAAAAACTATTTATTTAAGATAACCCCTGCAATAGATAAGCAAAAAAAGCATTTCGACATCCAAATATAAATTATTTTATTTAGGTTGATAGAGAAAAGAACCCTAACACAAACCTCTCTTTATGAATGATGTAAAATCTGCCTCTGCACAAGAGGGAATAAAAAACGATGATATTTCATTTTCTTCATTCTGCATCGGCATCAGTCCTTTCAAAAACAATTTTAGTTTAATTTAACCAATGGGTTATCTTGTAATCATATTATATCATAGTGATTTGTGTTTGTCAACACTTTTTTTAAAATTTTTCTTATTTTTTTATTACTATTGTAAAATCAATTTTAAATAAAGACATTGACTATCTTTTCAATTTGTTGTAGAATACTTTTATAAGGAAACAAAAACAATTTTTCATTGCGTCTTCTATTCTCATGAAAGAATCTTTCATGGATGTTTTATTTACAATGATAATGGAATGATAATTATTAAGAAAAGAGTGATGATGGAAATGGAGCAGGATCAAAGCCCAATTTTTTATAACCTAATTGATGAAGATGGAAAAGAAATGGAATTCGAGTTGTTAGATACACTCCAAGAGGACAACCAAACCTACTATGCCATGATTCCCCACTTTGAAAACTCAGATGAAAGTCTTGAATACGACGGCGATGTCATTATCTTAAAGTGTATCGAATTAGATGGAGAGGAAATGCTCGCTTCTATCGACAATGATGAAGAATATAATCGTATCGGAAATATCATGCTCGAGAGAATCAACGAAATGTTCTCGTTTGAAGATGAGGAGGAAGACGAAATAGCAGATTATTCCTAAGGCTTGAATTTTTCTCATCTTTTTGATATACTATAAACAAGACAACTGCCTTGAAACGTTAGCATGGATTTTATTAATCCAACACCTAATAATAGGGAATCCTACTCTCTTAGCCGATTGCAGACCTCCCGTTTTTGACGGACGAAGGGAGCGTGAATCTAAGAGGAAGATACCCACCTGCTGCAATAGCACGGGTTTTTAGCTCCATGCGACGGCAAGGTGGTTTTTTTATTTTTAAAACAAGGAGACTGGTAAAATTGGACGCATATGCGGCTTGGTTGGACAGAACCTATCTTTTAGTCAAAGACAACCTTATACATCTGCAAAACAAAAAAGTAGCCATTGTGGGTTTAGGCGGTGTAGGCGGCTCTGCCGCAGAGGCAATTTGCCGAGCAGGGGTTGGTTCACTGCTTCTTGTTGATCACGACGTCATCTCTGAATCCAACATAAACCGACAACTCTTCGCCACACAGGAAACAATAGGTCAAAGCAAGGCTCTCGCCGGAAAGAAACGGTTGCTATCCATCAATCCGCAGTGCACAATTGAGATTTGGGACGCTTTTTTGTGTGAAGAAAACAAAGAAATCTTTTTTTCCTATCATCCCGACTATGTCATCGACGCTATTGATACACTCTCCTCTAAAATCAGTTTAATCAAGAATTGCCATGAACAAGGGATTCCACTCATATCCTGTCTAGGAACCGGAAATCGCCTGAATCCCGCCGCCTTTTGTATTGGTACGTTAGAAGACACCATAGGCTGCGGTTGTCCGCTGGCAAGGGCGTTGCGCCGCGCTCTAAAAAAAGAGAGAATTTCAAATCATCCTGTGGTTTATTCAACCGAATCTCCTTTAAAGGCAACAGCTGGCACAGAAAATGGACGTCATCCTCCGGGAAGCATCTCCTTTTGCCCGCCGGTTGCCGGCTATCTGCTTGCATCTTATGTAATTAATGACATCCTTTCACATTGTTCTTAGGATAAGATAGTCCTTGATGGATACAATACCATCAAGGACATATTTTTTTGAGGAGATAGTATGATGAAAAGCAAAAAATACTTTGCTATAGCAGGGCTCATAGCAGGAGGACTCAACGGACTGTTTGGTGCGGGCGGCGGCGTAATAGTAGTTCCTCTACTTGAACACGCCGGCATAGAGGCTCGAAAATCCCACGCAACATCAATCGCCATTATTGCTTCGCTTTCGCTTGTCAGCTGCGCCTTTTATTTTCTAAAACAGAGCATTCCTTTTGGAGATGCATGGGGATATCTGCCTTTTGGTTTAATCGGATCCATTGTGGGAGCTATGTTGCTCAAAAAAATTCCTAACAGGCTTTTAAAAAGAATCTTCGGCGCCGTTATGATTATTTCTGCTGTGAGGTTGCTGTTAAAATGAACATTATCACTGCTATCGTTGGATTTTTTTCGGGAGTAACCGCTTCATTAGGGCTAGGCGGCGGATTTGTGCTATTGCTTTATCTGACCGCCATACAAGGCATGGATCAACTGCAGGCGCAAGGCATTAATCTCCTCTTTTTTCTGCCCATAGCTGCTCTGTCTCTCATGATTCATATCAAAAACAAGCTAATTGACAAACAACCGCTTTTACCCTGCATCCTTTGCGGTGTAGTCGGTGTTCTCGCCGGAAGCAGCATAGCCTTTTGGATTCCAACCAATCTGCTCTCTAAAATTTTTGCTGTTTTCATCTTAATTATTGGATGTAAAGAGCTGTTTTTCCCAAAAAAGGACGACGCAAAATCTCCCCATTCCAAACGACAAAAATTAAATGATAAATAGCGCAGCAGATTGCCGCCAAACATAAATTTATCTTACTTTTTATAATACATCTCAATATGCTCTATTCCATCACTTAAAAATTTATCTCCAATTGTTACGAACCCAAATGAAGAATAAAAATTTATAGGATAATATTGAGCCTCTATTCTAATTTCATACTCTTTTAAATAATTTTGAATAAAGTCAATTGCATCTTGAATAAGTTGTCTGGAAATTCCTTTGCCTCTATAATTTTCTTTTACCATAACTCTTCCAAAAGAAATTTCTTCAAAGCTTACATCTTTTTCTAATATTCTTAAATATGCAATAATCTCATCTTTTTTCTTTATCATTAAATGATATGAATTTTTATCTCTATCATCAACATCTTGATATAGGCATTTCTGTTCTACTATAAAAATATCATTTCTCAATTTTAGTATTTCATATAATTCATTTATTGTTAATTCATCAAATTTTTTTATTTCAGTTATCATCATTCATCCCTTTTACAAATTGCATTTTAACGAAATTCTTCGTCACGGTAAATACACCTATTACAAAAAGAGCGTTGTTTCACAACGCTCTTTTTTCAAATCTATTTCTATTGCCGTCTAAAATTGCATTTTATCCTCAAGATAATCACAAAGGGTGTTGATAGCAATTCGTTCTTGCTTCATACTATCTCGATCGCGGATGGTCACCTGACCATCCTCTAAAGAATCGAAGTCAAACGTTATGCAAAATGGCGTACCAATCTCATCCTGTCTTCTATAACGCTTACCAATAGAGCCTGTATCGTCATAATCTACCATAAATTTCTTTGCCAGCATTTGATATACCTGTTCTGCCTGAGGCGCAAGCTTTTTGGACAAAGGCAGAATAGCCGCTTTAAAAGGGGCGAGCGCAGGATGCAAATGTAAAACCACACGAGTATCCTTTTCATCGAGTTTTTCCTCATCATAAGCGTCGCACAAAAAGGCAAGCGCAACTCTGTCTGCTCCTAAAGAGGGTTCAATGACATAAGGAAGATAGCGAGAATTGTCAGCCTGATCGAAATATTCTAATGATTTTCCACTCATCTCCTGATGCCGCTGCAAGTCAAAATCAGTACGATCTGCAATGCCCCAAAGCTCGCCCCAACCAAATGGAAACAAAAATTCGATATCAGTGGTGGCATTGGAATAGTGCGAGAGTTCCTCTTTCTCATGATCTCGAAAACGGACATTTTCACTACGCAATCCCAAAGAAAACAAAAACTTTTGACAATAATCTTTCCAATAAGAAAACCATTCCAAATCCGTTCCCGGCTTGCAAAAAAATTCCAACTCCATCTGATCAAATTCACGAATACGGAAAATGAAATTGCCGGGTGTGATCTCATTTCGAAAGGATTTGCCAATCTGACCAACGCCAAAAGGCAACTTTTTTCTCGTAGTTCTCTGCACATTGGCGAAGTTTACAAAAATCCCCTGTGCTGTTTCAGGACGAAGATAAATTTCATCCTTAGCATCTTCCGTCACACCCTGAAAGGTCTTAAACATCAAATTAAAAGAACGAATCGGGGTGAAATTTCTGCCGCCGCAATGGGGACATTGAATTTCCTTTTCCTGCACAAACGCCATCAACTGCTCGTTGGTCCAACCAGTAGGATTCTCCCCCGTCTGATCCTCAATCAGCGCATCTGCACGGTGTCGGGTTTTGCAATCGCGACAATCCATCAATGGATCTGAAAATCCGCTCAAGTGACCCGACGCCTCCCACACTTTGGGATTCATAAGCAGCGCCGTGTCAAGTCCAACATTATATGGGTTTTCTTGAATAAATTTTTTCCACCACGCGCGTTTAACGTTGTTTTTAAATTCAACGCCTAACGGGCCATAATCCCATGTATTAGCCAAACCGCCATAAATTTCACTGCCGGCATACACATACCCCCTGCCTTTGCAAAGAGCAACTATCTTTTCCATTGTTTTCTCGTGATTTGAAAGCATCTAATTCCTCCTATATTCCTGTAAAAACATTCGCCTTTTTCAAATAGTTTATCGAATTTATAAAATAAAGTCAAGTTTATCTATGTTTTTCCTTGACAAAAAAATTTTTATCATGTAAAATATATACGTTACATTACGAGGTGTGGCTCAGTTTGGTAGAGCGCTGCGTTCGGGACGCAGAGGCCGCAGGTTCAAGTCCTGTCACCTCGACCATATAAGTATTATAATTATTGAAAACAAGAAAGTTTGTTTTATCAGACTTTCTTGTTTTTTATTTAAAGACTTTATCGTATATCTTTTCTTTCTATTTTCTAGAAGATAAGAGCTACTAAATTAAAAATATTTTTATTTGTCATATAACAATGATATATTCGACAATCTAATTTTAAAATTGAGTCTTATCTCAAATACAGTTAATGAGAAATGGAATAGGAAGCCTCTTCTTCCCTTTCAAAATTTCTCAAAAATAATATTAAAATTGTTAAATAATCAGTATTGCCGGTAACTTTTTTCTCTTGTATGAACAACTTGTGCAATGCTTTCACATTTAATGCATATAATACACAAACTATTATCAAATTTTTATTCGATAATAAAAATATCCTATTAAATCGCCTCTATATTTTTAGAATCACCTAAAAAATGACAAAAAATTTTACCTAAAAATGTTATGTAAAAAAGGAGTTGTTCAATCGGAAAAGTAAACTATATTATCGGATATTAGCAGCAACTTTAATCTTTGACGGCAGCAGCAATAACAGAAACGGCTAATAATCTGAACACGGCGACGTTCGAGCACACAGATGAGCGATACGTCTCTAACGAGACAGCGTCTATTTCAGAGGCAAGCGATTCATCCACTTCTTCTCAAGAAATCGAGACCTCTGAAGAGGTGCAGAATGAATCAACTGACACAGCAAACCAAACATCTTCGGAAGGCAATACACCAAAGGCACAGGGATCAGAGTTTATCCCCTCTTCGACTAAAATAACAGCAATAGAGAGCATATCAATCAGCACGGCAACGGATTTGCAGCATATGAATAAAAACTTATTTAATATCTAAAAATTATTATTTGACGCAAGATATTAATTTGACAGAGGAGTTGCATTTACACCGATTGGAAACGAAGATGCTCCATTCAAAGAAACCTTTGACAGGCAAGGTTATAGGATAACCAACCTGAATATTAAATCCTATTTTAGCTATTGCTCTAGCTATCAAGGTTTGTTTGGCTATGTAAAAAATGGGACTATCAAGAACGTTGGCGTGACCGGTTCCGTGAAAGGACCGGTATATGCCGGTGGAATTGTAGGTCATTTAGAAAATGGCACCATTGAAAACTGCTAAAATGAAGCGACTGTGCCGGGAGGCTATGCAGGCGGCGTGATAGGAGATATAAAAGAAAGCGTGAGCAATTGTTATTACAACATCAATTATGCAGAAAATGTTGAAGATACAATTGGAAAAGGAACGGCGAGTAAAAATGTGTTTGGCTTGACAACGGAATAAACGACAGGGAGCAGCGCTCCGGACGATATGAGCTTTAACAGCAAAGCAGTCATATGGGCAACCTTGGAGAATGCTACAGAGCTAGATGAAAATGATTTATATGACGGTTATTGCCCACAGTTAAGTGTCTTTGTTACAGATTCCGCAAATCCGAAGTCAAAAAAGATAGTATCGACTGCATTGACTGAAATCGTTGATCCTGCAAATGCTTCCGTTACGCTATCCAGCCATGATGGAAGAATCAAAGTCACGCAAGATGACGATACGCATTATATAACTGGGGATTTTGTCTGTATTAACGGCACATATTCGGATTCTAATACAATTACAATAGATATTTCTTTATAAAACAACGGTCAAATTATATTGAAAAATGTGAGGATTAGCGTATTTAAGAGTGGAATGAAGGTTTCTGAAGGAGCAAACGTTGAGCTTGTTCTATGTTCTAAAGGGTAACAACAATGTAATAAGCACGGATTGCAAAAAACACCGATTATCCGGCAATTAAGTTTCTGAGTGGCGTAACCGCAACCTTTTCTTTTCTGCTGATGGAACCTTAAACGCTACCTCAAATAGCTATGGAACGGCCATTGGAACCAAAGGATATTATCGAGATGGATTGGATCATTCAGATAATAATCCAATCCAGTGGTGTTGTGAATATCAAAGGTTCAGCGCATGTTGTTGCAACCGGCAGGTACGGAACAGGAATCGGCGACGGTGCAATTAGTGGAAGCAGTTGTATACAAAAAGCGTTTGACAATGGTGGAGTATATATTTCAGAAAATGCAGTTGAAGAAGCAAGCTGCACAGACGGCTGTTCCGCCGAAATCGGCGGTGACGGATGCTATACTTCCACCTGTGAAGCGATAGCCGGAGATGGAGGAATTATAGAATTATCCGGCAATACGCAAGTGACGGCAAGGTGTTCAGGATTCCTAGACGCCGGCATTGGCGGTGGTGGTGCATACGCTAAGACATGTAATTCTTATGCTGGAGATGCAGAGTGTTTGGTGGGCAACGATAATGCAGTAGTAAACGCCTATGAAGCAGATTATGCTCCGGGAATTGGAGGCGGCGACGCGCAACAGAACACTTGTTGCGCAACCTACCACGGCTATGGCAGAAGCGTCATTTTTCAAGGAAGCACTGTGGTTACAGCTGATGGTGGTAAAGATGCTACAGGCGTAGACTCCGGAAAACACACTGAAAGTTGGAACAATCACAAGGACCACTCCCCCATTATACAAAAAGAAAGCTCAGCAGTTTTAAATAACCTTTAATAAAAAACAAAAATCCCGTCTCTGAGATGAACAGAGACGGGATTTTGTTGTAGAGTCCCAGCCCAACAATACTGATTAGGAAAGAATCGCTTGAACACACTTAAACGCCTTTGCTTTGGAATATTTAAATGAAATTTTCTATATAATAGTAAAAAGGCAGGTGATAATAGTGATTAAACTCAAACCACTCATAGTAAGTATCCTGATTCCACTGGCAGTGGGCGGCCTAGCAGCGTTATTGACTATGGGACAAATGGACATCTATCAAACACTAACCAGACCTCCTCTTTCTCCTCCTTCCATCTTGTTTCCAATTGTTTGGGGCATTCTTTATCTTTTAATGGGCATTTCCTCCTATTTCATCTACATCTCTAATTCTCACATAAAGAAGTCTGCTTTAACGCTTTATGCGGTCCAGTTAGTAGTTAATTTTATCTGGCCAATCCTATTTTTTAATGTGCAAAATTATCTTTTTTCCTTTATTTGGCTTGTTTTACTTTGGATATTAGTGCTCTTTATGGTTATTTTATTTTATAAAATTAAACCACTGGCCGGTGTGTTGCAGATTCCCTATCTGGTTTGGATTACCTTTGCCGGATATTTAAACTTAGCGATATATTTGCTCAACAGATAGGAAGAATAGATACTATCAAAAGAAAAGGAATAGTATATTTATGGAATTTAAACCGCAAAGCATTTATTATGAACCAAAGGCTCTTCTCTACCAAAGTGCAGTGTTTCTTCGTGAAAAATATCATGATGTTCCCTGGATACCCATTGAAAATCATAACAATATTCCGCACTTTCGAGAGCAATCCAATAAAGAATTCCCAAAAATGAAAAAAAATCTAATTGTCGGCATCAGAAAGACACATAGATACACAGAAAATCACAAAACATCCGACTACCTAGTTCCCTACACTTCCTCAGGCTGCACCGCATCCTGTTTATATTGTTATTTAGTATGCAATTACAATAAATGTTCCTATCTGCGCCTATTTGTAAATCGTGAACAAATGCTCGAAAAGCTCATCGCCTTTTCTAAAAAACAAGAACATGATTTAACTTATGAAATTGGAAGCAATAGCGATTTAGTCTTAGAAAACACAATCACCCAAAATCTCACATGGACGATAGAAAATTTTGCAAAAGAAGGCAAAGGTTTTTTAACCTTTCCAACAAAATTTGACATGGTTTCTCCCATCCTAAATGCAAATCATCAAGGAAAAACAATTGTCAGAATGAGCGTTAACCCACAGGAAATCATTCAAAAAGTGGAATTTGGCACAGCGTCTTTAAGCCGGAGAATTCAAGCCATTCATCTATTAAAAGAAGCCGGCTATAACGTGGGAATTCTCATAGCCCCTGTAATTTTAATAGACAATTGGAAAGAACTATATTCAAATCTCCTCATAGAACTAGCCAATCAATTGACAGAACGGGAGAAAAACGAACTTTGGATTGAAATCATCTTCATGACCTATAGCTATATACACCGTATGATCAATCAAGAGGCCTTCCCAAACGCAATCAATCTTTATGATAAAGACAAAATGATCGGCAGAGGAAGAGGAAAATACAGCTATAGCCCATCTGCACGAAAAGAAGCAGAAACTCTCTTTAAAGAGATGATTCCAAAGTTATTTAAAAGCGCTACAATTAAATATATTGTGTAGAAACAAACAGATGAGCAAACAACGAGATGCTTGAAAACACTTTTATTTTAAAAAAATCTATGTAGGTAATTACCTACATAGATCTCTCTTAAGAAATTGATTCGGATAAATTATGGTCTTTGAGCCATTCCCTAGAACGAATACGCAATTCTTCAGGAGCGCTCGGAATGTGCAATATGCTTTTATAAACGCCACCCCAAAAAGATATTGCATCAGAAGCTAATTCAATACCATATTGTGTGCAAAAAATTCTAATCTTTTTTTCATTCAACGAAAACAAAGCCTTATTTCTGTCCCGCACAAAACTCTCTAAAATCGTTCCATATTCAAAGTCCATATCTCTTATCCTTCCATCATAATCTGATTAAACGCCGATTGATACCTTGCAGCGTCCTCCGGCAAAACCTGTGAATCAATACGCAACAAAACGTTTCCATTCAAATAAATATACTGTGACAAAGGCATCTGAGAAGTAACATCACACACATAGTCATATCTAGCCTGCGCATCTTTAGAATTACCAAAAACTTCAATCGAACCGCCAACAGGGTTTTGAGGGTCTGTCTGTTCGACAGTAGAATCAGCAAAATTTGCTTTGCTGGTATATTCATTAGGGCGACCTAATAAACTATTTGGATCCGTCTTCTCATCATAAACCACAATATTACCTATCGGCATTCCGGCGTCTTTCAAAGCATTTACAATCTCCTCTGCCGAACAATTGGTTTGAACAGCCGAAACATCGCTCGAATCATCTGAAGTATTTGTCTTAACAGTTGCACTTCCTTGACTGTTAGAGCATCCGGACAACAGAACGATCATTAACATGCAAGACAAACAAATCAGTGCAATTCTTTTTACTCTTATTTTCACTCTCATCTTCCTTTCATATATTATTTTTAATATTGTATCATACTGTTCATTGTTGATCAAGGTACAAAGCGCTTTTCTACAATTTTTATCAAATACTCCCTTGCGATTTTTAACAAAATATGATAAAATGAACAAAAGAAAACTGCGAATAAAATAAAAGAAAGAGCATAGCAGTAAGACTGAAAGAATCAGAATTTGTTGTGCTCCTTTTTTGTATTATTGGAGGAAAGCTATGTTAGACGTTGCAATCATAGGAGGAGGCATCGTTGGCTGTTCCGTTGCTTATGAATTAACAAAATATCAAGTTAAGGTCGCCTTGTTTGAAAAAGAAAACGACTTGGCAATTGGAACAACCAAGGCCAACAGCGCAATTATTCATGCAGGCTATGATCCCAAACCGGGTTCTCTCCTAGCGAAGCTCAATGTTCAGGGAACCCAAATGGCAAAAGAACTTGCTAAAAAGCTAGCCATCCCCTTTTGCGAATGCGGCTCGTTGGTTTTGGCTTTTTCAGAAGAAGACAAACAAACTATAAAGCACCTCTATCAGCAGGGCATCGCCAACGGGGTTCCACATCTGGAAATCTTAACCGGCGAAGAAACCAAACAGCTTGAACCCAATCTGAGCAATCAGGTCATCGGCGCTCTTTACGCCCCCACCGCAGGCATCATCAATCCTTGGGAATATGCGTTGGCATTAGCAGAGGTTGCCGTTTTAAATGACCTCTCCCTCCATCTTGACACCGAAATCCAAGATGTATCTAAACAAAGCAACGGATTCGTTCTTAAAACCAATAGAGGCGAATTTAAAACAAACTATGTGATTAATGCAGCAGGCCTTTATGCGGACAAGCTGCATAATATGGTGGCTAAGCCCTCATTTCGTATTCTTCCCAACAGAGGAGAATATTATCTTTTAGACAAAAGCGAGGGTGATGTTGTCTCTCACATCATCTTTCAATGTCCTACCGAAGCCGGCAAGGGAACGCTTGTTGCACCAACTGCGGGTGGAAATCTTATTGTGGGGCCAAATAACGAGCCTTTAACCAGACGCGACGATTTAGCGACCACGCATGAGGGATTGCGGCAAGTTAAAAAAATGGCGCGCAAGTCTGTTCCAAAACTCCGTCTTAACGCGTCTATTAGAAACTTTTCCGGAATTCGAGCCGCTTCTGATTTTAATGATTTCATAATCGCACAGGCCGATGACGCACCTGGCTGGATTGATTTGGCCGGCATCAAGTCACCCGGTCTTTCCGCTGCCCCTGCAATTGCCCTAGATGGAATTGCCCTCTTAGAAAAAATCGGACTAAAGCTCGAGAAAAAGAAAACCATAGTTGATAGTAGAACCAAAGTGCGTTTTCGCAAACTTACCCCAAAACAACAGGCAGAAAAGATTAAAGAAAATCCGGCATATGGTCAGATTGTGTGTCGTTGCGAGACAATCACAGAGGGTGAGATCTTAGATGCGTTGCAAGCGCCAATCCCCCCTAAAACATTAGACGGCGTAAAAAGGCGTTGTAACACAGGCATGGGACGCTGCCAAGGAGGGTTTTGTTCTCCCCGCGTAATGGAAATTCTGTCAAAATCATGGGGCGTTTCGCAAGAAGAAATTCTCATGGATGCAAACGGAACCTATATTTTGACAGGCGAAACCAAGGGGGAAAAAGAGAATGTATGATTTAGTTGTTATAGGAGGAGGACCTGCCGGTTTAGCTGCCGCCTATGAAGCCTACCAAAATGGGTTGCAAAAAGTTGCTATCATTGAAAGAGACAGAGAATTAGGAGGCATTCTCAATCAATGCATCCACAATGGTTTTGGCCTGCACTATTTTAAAGAAGAATTAACAGGTCCTGAATATGCCAGTCGATTTATTCAAATGGTGAAGAACACTGAAATTGAAATTCACTGCAACACCATGGTGCTTGATATCACAAAAGACAAAGAGGTGCACTGCATTAGCAAAGAACGCGGTTATCAAATTCTCAAAAGCCGTTCTATTGTTCTTTCGATGGGGTGCCGCGAGCGCACCCGCGGCGCCATTGGCATTCCCGGAACGCGTCCGTCCGGTGTGTTCACAGCCGGAACAGCACAAAGATTTGTCAACATGGAAGGGTATATGGTCGGAAAAAAGGTAGTCATATTAGGCTCGGGAGATATTGGTTTAATTATGGCACGCCGAATGACCTTAGAGGGCGCCGAAGTTTTGGCATGTGTTGAGGTTCTCCCCTATTCAGGAGGGTTAAACCGGAATATCGTTCAATGCCTGGAAGATTATAATATTCCGCTCTACCTATCCCATACCATTGTAGAAATCAAAGGCGATAAACGAGTTGAGGAAGTGGTGGTTGCAAAGGTAGATGAAAACCGCATTCCCATCAAAGGAACAGAATTCTCACTTTTCTGCGACACGGTCTTGTTATCGGTCGGATTAATACCTGAAAACGAACTCTCTAAAAAAATGGGTATACAACTCGACAAACGCACCAAAGGCGCTTTTGTGAATGAACAAATGCAAACCTCTATTCCCGGTGTTTTTGCTTGCGGCAATGTTGTCCATGTACATGATTTGGTTGATTTTGTGACCGAAGAAGCGCAAAAAGCCGGCAAAGCAGCGGCGCTGTATGTTTTAAGCAAACACGCGCAGACAGATGAACAAAAGTGCGTCATCGAAAACGGCAACGGCGTTGCCTACACCATCCCTCAAACAATACAAAACAAATCACAGCCTACAGGAATTTCCATCCTGCTTCGTGTCAATCGCATTTTTGGTCAATCTGTTATCACAGTGCACAGCAGAGATAAAGTGTACGCCCGCTTTCAAAGAGAGCGTTTAGCGCCCGGTGAAATGGAGAAAATTGTTTTGCCCCCAAAAATTCTACAAAACATCTCGGAAAATACTCTGTCTGTTTCGGTTGAGGAGTGAGTTTATGAAAAATTTTATTTGCGTGATTTGCCCAAAGGGCTGTCGATTATCCGTAGATGAAGATAATGGCTACGCTGTGTCCGGAAACGCCTGTTCTAGAGGAAAAGACTATGGAATGCAAGAAGCAAAAAGTCCATCTCGAAGCATTTCCTCCACCGTCCGCGTTGAAAGTGCGCAGGAGAAACGCTGCCCGGTCAAAACTGACAAGCCTATTCCCAAATCATCTGTCATGGAAGCGGTGAAACAGCTTAATAATGTTTGTCTCCGGCCGCCGATTCAAATAGGCGATGTTGTTCTCAAAAACATTTGCGGCACAAATGCCTCTTTTGTCGCCACCAAAGATATTATGAAATAGGTAGGTGAAAACTCTTGCCCTATCTAGCAGAATTTTTAGAAACAGCTATTTGAATCTTATTAGGAAACGGCGTTGTCGCAAACGTGAGCCTGCAAAAATCAGGCATGAAAGGCGGCAGTTCGCTGCAAATCACCATTGCATAGGGACTGGCAGTTCTCATTCCCGCAGTGATTTTTGACGGTGTGTCTGGAGTGCACTTCAACCTTGCTCTCACATTGGGGCTTGCCATAACAGGGCAATTTGCCTGGAGTATGGTTCCGTGCTATCTTCTCTCTCAAATCGCCGGCGGTTTTTGCGGCGGCTGTTTGGTATATCTGTTCTACAAAGATCAATTTGAGGCAACAACAGACCCACAAATCATTAAAGGATGTTTTTGCACTGCTCTGTCTGTCAAACATTTCCCAATCAATTTTTCTGCGAATGCATAGGAACCTTTCTTTTAGTCTTTTCCATTTTAAGCTTTGGCAATCTAAACGGCGCAGTGCAAAGCGGCGTCAATAATCTATATGTGTTTGGGCTCATCACCTCTATTGGCATCTCTCTTGGCAGAACAACGGGATATGCTATCAACCCCACCCGAGATTTAGGCCCTCGAATTGCACACGCTATTTTGCCGATTTGCGCAAAAGGAGGGCTCTGATTGGCGCTATCATGGATTCCAATTCGGCACCCATTTTAGGTGGAATTCTCGGCGCTGTGGTTTATATATGTATTTTTTAATACAAAGGATATGCGAACAATTGTAGTTTTGGCACTGTCTACATAGCAGGCGCATGTTTATAATGGACAGTTAGAATTTTTTTCATCATAGATTCATATCTTTTATCGATATAGTGAACGTATCGATATAGTGAACGGTATAAACAAAATCTACTAATCATTTATCCAGTATTTATAGCTTGTTTTCACAGTGAGAATTTGCTATACTAAGATATAATTTTACAGGTGAGGTGTAAAGTATGCAAAAGCTTGGAAAGTACAAATTGAAACTGTTATCTTTAATCACTGCATTAGCGTTGTTGCTGCC
The DNA here is from genome assembly GCA_934438055.1 of uncultured Oscillospiraceae bacterium. Lineage (GTDB taxonomy): Bacteria > Bacillota > Clostridia > Oscillospirales > Ruminococcaceae > CAKSAY01. Next base: position 17,739 of record CAKSAY010000004.1, read on the forward strand.
CACTATTCCTACCAACGTTTTTGCAAAAGAAGACTTTAGTCAGTGGTATATGCCACATAATCAAGAAAGCTATATAACACAAGAAGGCGTTGTTGTTCCGCCATTAGATATGTCCTACCTTTCAGCACCAACCTCTTCAAAGGCACAATCCTTGCCTCCAGCCTCTTATGATTTGCGGGATGAAAATGCCGTAATGCCTGTACAAAATCAAAATCCACACGGAACCTGCTGGTCATTTAGTTCTCTTGCATCTATGGAATCAGGAATGATTAAAGAGGGAGAAATCACTTATGAAACCGCGCAAAGTCTGTCCAGAAGAGACATTCCCTATTTTGTTTACAACGGCGATAAGCAAACAGGTCTAACAGCGGGAGACTATTACTATCTCGAAGATGGTATGGACCCTTATAATAAAGGTGGAAACGCCTGCATGTCAATCGCTGAGATGACAAGAGGCAATGGCGCCGTCACAGACGAAACCGCGCCTTATAATGAAATCCCCTACTCCATTCAAAATCAACAAATTGTCGTAGACCAACAAGCAGATAGCGATTTTATGGAGCCCCTACGGCAACAGCATGATGCAGCCACATTAGAAAACGCCTATTTTCTACCCAAAGATTTAAACACCATCAAACAGGTTTTAATGAATAACGGAGCTATTTATGCTCTCTATTATCATGACAATCAGTTCTATCAGCCGGATAATAACCCTAACGAACAAAAATCAGCCTATAATTGCAATGTGAAAGGAACGGGCACCAACCATGCCATTACAATTGTTGGATGGGATGATTCCTTTAGTAAAACCAATTTCCCGGCAGGTCACCAACCCTCTCAAGACGGCGCATGGCTTGTGCAAAACAGTTGGGGAAGTTCATGGGGTGATAACGGATACTTCTGGATATCTTATGAAGATGCTTCTTTGACTTCCTTTACTTTCTTAGACGGAACAACCCAAACGAATCAATATCAGTATAACTACAGCTATGATGGTGTGGGAATGGTGACACAGGCCTCCTTCAATACAAATGCGCTGTCAGCCGCAAACGTATTCACTGCGCAAAGTGATCAAACGCTCGACGCCGTTGCTTTTTATACAACAGATGCAAATATGCAGTATAAGATAGAAGTATATAAAAACCTGACCAATCCAAATAATCCATCCAGCGGAGAATTAGCGGCAACGCAAACAGGTTCTGAAAGCTATGCAGGTTACTATACTATTCCTCTAACAACGCCTGTTGAACTCGAAGCCAATTCTTCTTTTGCCGTTGTCATAACCTATTCGTCTAAAAACATTGTTACACTCCCCTTAGAATATCAAACATATACGACCGATTTGTCCGGAAATCCCATCTATTATTCCAAGGTTGCTGTCAATTCCGGTGAAACCTTTCTAAGTTTTGACGGAAAAACCGGCTGGACAGACAGCACATCTATCTTTAAACCATCAGAATCAAATGGTTTTATATCACAAATAGGAAATGTCTGCATTAAAGCATTTACCAATGATGCTGCTCCAGAAGATTTAAATCTCTCTATAGAGGGTGAGCCCATCTATGGAAATACATTAAAAGCCTCTGTCAATGAGGGAATAAGAGGTTCTGTTACCTACGCTGTAACACAAGGAGATGAATATGCCCAAATTGACCCCATCACAGGCCAAATCACTACAAAAGGCGTTGGTGAGGTAACCATAGAGGCAACACGGGCACAAGAGGGCTCTCGGCCTGAATTAAAATCATCCAAAACCTTTACAATACAACCTAGACCAATTGCAATCTCCTCATTTACGGCAACTCAAGATGGGAAAAACACGATTTTAACAGCACAGGTAGATTTAAATCAACTTGTGAACGATGACCCTCTCAATGGAACAATACAGTTTAGCAACAACGGTCAATTGATTGGTTCAAAGAGCATTGATAGTTCAGGCATTGTCTCTTATCTATGGGCAGACGCACAGCCAAATACTCCTTACACACTCACAGCCTCTCTCTTCCCCGCAAATGCAAACTATGAGGGTCAGGGTGTCCAAATAGACTACACACCCACTGCACCATTGCTGCTTACCCCTGTTTCTACAAACTGTATTCAAGGCTCTAAACTCCAATTCCAGGCCTATTTGGCCGGTCATCAAGAACCTGCTGAAAACATCTCCTATCAATTAACCGGTCAAAGCGCACAGGATACGACCATCTCCCCAACCGGTTTCCTCTCCATTAGTTTAGAGGAAACATCTCCTGTCTTAACAGTCACGGCAGTCTCCACGCAAGATCCCACCCTTTCGGCACAAATAACTGTTGCCATTGTTGAAAAAGGCGACTGTAATGATGACGGTGTGATTGATACACTGGATAAAAGGATGATGTATGAAGCTATTGCCAATCCCGACCAAGCCGCTCCCTGTTGTGATTTAAATCTGGACAGTGCAATCGATCAGAAAGATTTTGAGCTATTTCTGAGTATTCTTTGTCAAAATTAATATGTTGTTCTCATTATATTATCATAAATGATTGGGAAACTATGAACGGTAAGACAAAACATGGGTATGAAGGTTGTTGAATGAGGCTTTCTGTTTTGTGTTTTCTCAAAAAATCCCGCAATGCGTTAGCTTTGCAGTGATAAGGAAGTAGAAAAATAAATTAACTTAACAACTGACAAACAAGGTTGCGAAAAGCAAGTGTACTAAACAAAAAGTACACTTGCTTTTTAGTTATACCATGGAAAGAGCATGAATAATTCGACACAATACCTTTATTTATGTTATAATTAAAAAAATAGAAATAAGCGGAGGGGTATCATGTATAATTTAAGTTTAACTGCGTGTAGCTTTCATTTGAAAAAAGCAAATTCAAAGGGAAACACCCAAATTTTTAATCTGAATACTCCTTTTGATGTAGAATTAGAAGATGACAGCAAATACCATTTTGAAGATTTATCAGAACTGTTCATTTCGTTTTTTGAAAATCATAAAACACTAATTAAGGATGATAGTAAGCAGCAGTCTTTTCGTTGTGAATATGATAAGAAAAATTATCGTGAAACAGACCTGTTTCGCATGTATTGTGTTAAAATTTATTCAGGGATTTATGGTAGTTCTTCAGACATCATCGATGGTAAGACCGAAAAAGTTCGATACAAGAAAAGATCATCAGATATAGATACTCGTCCATTTTACTTAATGATTATTTTTCCAAAAGACAATGAAAAAGTGACTGTACAAAAAGGAATGTTTATATTCCAAAATGTTGGGCAGTTTGGTGTCAAAACTATTACGACAACTTTAATGCAAAAATTCTTTTCTGATATATTTGGCCTTACTTTAAAATGTAACACAATTGCACCGGATTTATTTGTAAGAAAAGTTATTCGTAAAGATAATATCAAAAAACTTTTAATGACAAAAAATGTTAAATCGAATGATATTGCAGATAATATTAGCGTGGGTTATGGCTCTGAAATTAGAGAAATCAGTAATCTTTGTTTTAACGAAACAATGTGGTCAAAGATTATGGATAAAATTAGATTTGTAGCTGGAGGAAAATATAACTTATTTGAGTTTGAACAGCAACAATATGATAATTTAAAAGTTATAGTTGATATTGGAGGTAGAAATCGCACAATTAACCTTCATAACCTTGAGAATTTAAGCATCATTGAAGGTATTCCTGATAATATAAGAATGGCAGATGGGCATCCAAATTTACCTATGCTTATTGAATATTTTCAAAAAGTAGCTACCGAATACTTAAAGGAAATGGTATTGCATATATCTTAAATTAAGGAGGGAGGAATTTTTGAATACAATTTCAGCTATTTTATTTATAATTAGTTTTGTTGTCTTATGCTTATGTTTATGTGTGAAACATAGCAATTTTTTGGATATTAGACAAATTTTTATTCAACATTTTTGCGTGTTTAAAGGAAATCCTTTACAGCTAATAGGTATTTTCTTTACACCTATATTGTTAACCGTCGGGCTTGTTGAAATTAAATGTATTGATAAAGATATTCTTAGTAATCTAAATATAATTCTTTCAATTCTAACTGCTATGTTTTTATCCATTCTAAGTATTTTATGTTCGTTTAGCAAAGGAGAAAAAGATGAAAATTATAAGCAATTATTGAAAGAAACTTTTAATACAACTATCTTTGAAATAATACTTTGTTTATTGCTGCTTTTTATATCATTTATTGTATTATTTATTGGTGATTTTAAAGAATCTATTGCTTTAAAAATCGCTAGTGGTACAATTTATTATCTGACAATGATAACCATTCTGAATATATTAGTTGTCATTAAAAGGATTAAAGTGCTTTTTGATAATCAGTAATATTGTTACACAGTAGAACGCCTTTTTTGAAAGTATAAGTATAAAATATCATATAGGTGATTTTTATGCTCTGTAATACCACATAAATCAATGTAAAATCAACCTCTATTGCGTAACATCACATAATGGATTGAGGGCGTAAGCGGTGTATCCGCTTGCGCCCTCTTTGTCTACTCCACAGCAAGGACAGAGAAAACCGTCGAGGACGTGAAGCATGTATTTTATCCTTGACGGTTTTCTTTGGCTTTGCTATTCACTATCTGTCAAAATGGAACTGCAAGACTGCTTTGATGAGCTGTATTTCTAATCTGTCTTGAATGTCTGCGTTAAAATGCCCTTGAGAAATACCGATCGATACTTTATGTATCCTCTGTAATGGTACAAGACAGCGTTTATAGCTTCTGGCTCTCCGGTAACGGCTTTTTCAACTACTTTAAAAGGTATTATTTTCCTGTTCCTCATGCTCAAATCTCTCCATTTATTTTCTTGGCTGTTTGAGTGCTGCGATTTTCCAGTAATTTACTGTCGTGCGGCTTTTCCCATATATTTCTCCGATTTTCTTATCCGTATATCCAAAGAAGAAATACAGTACCAAAGCTTCCTGCCGTAGCTTAGGTAAATCAGAAACCACTTTTGCCAATCGTTCATTTTCAATTGCGATTTTCTCGCCGCACACAATCAATTCCGTCGAACTTGTTTGTTCCACAAAACAGCTGTCTGTTGTAAATGGATTGTAATATTTTTCTTCCATGGGATAATCAAGGGATATTTCTCGTTTCTGTCGTCTACCAATATCCCGATAGGCGGCCATGGAAGCATTGCGGAGAACAACTTTACAAAAGGCTGCAAAAGTGTATTCGATATGTTCTTTCTATTGCTCTGAATCGTTCATTGTTTCACCCCCTTTCTTCCCATAAGGGTTATTACAACAAATACCTATATAATAAAAAAACCCATGGCATTTGAAGATTATTCGATACAAACCACTAAATGATTTAATAGTCATACTTAGTCCGTTGCGAGATACAGTTTTTTGATAAGTTAAGCGCACCATGTAAGCACAAAACGGGCACAACAGCACTTCCTCAATACCGCCGTAGTTTTTCAGAATATAATGAGTAAACGCAAAGAAGCGGCGGCTCTGAAAATCAAAGCCACCGCTTCATAAACGCATGAAAATGTCTGCTGTACGACGGCTTTTTTTCTCTTGCCATCGTCCGGCAATTCATATCAGATTTTAATATTTCCCGACTGTATCTCGGATATATGTTGCGTAATACGCTCCTTAGACCAACCCCACCATTTTATTTTTAGCAAAGTGTCAATCGTATCTTGTGAAAAGCGCTTTCGTATCGTCTGCGTAGGTATACCGCCAACGATTGTATAAGGCGGAACATCTTTCGTAACAACTGCACGCGCTCCGATAATTGCACCGTCACCAATCGTAACGCCTGATAAAATGGCCGCTTCATAACCAATCCAAACATCATTCCCGATAACAATATTCCCCTTGTTATCCCATGCTTTCGTAATATTCTTTACATCTAATCCCCATTCTTCAAAAAAGATAGGAAATGGGTAGGTTGACAAGGAAGATAACGTATGATTTGCGCTATTAAAAATAAATTTTGCTCCGCATGCTATGGAACAAAATTTTCTAATTATCAGCCTTGTCTTTATTAACTGGATATTGGTACAAAACATTGTTCTTTTCAAAATCTTTTGGTTTTCTGATGAAATCGTTATATATCGTATAATCACCAATTATGATATTGGGATTGGTAATAACATTTTTCAGATAAACCGTTTCTTTATCCTTTGAACGGGGATAGACTTTCTGCTGCACGACTACTCCTTACCTGCTTCGCCAATGGAAACTCAAATTTTGTAATATGTTCAAAATGGTTATTCTCTGCATAATATACTGCCTGTTCTTTCGCAGAGTAAACAAATGAAACTCTGGTAGCCCATTCCCCCTCTTGCCGAACAGTATGAAGCAATGCAAATGCGTCAGAGATTGAAAAATCATTTTTATAGCTGTCTAATAATTGCAGAGCTCTTTCGTATCGGTCATCACCCTGCACAATAAATTTTTTTGTGCTTTCCGGCCTCATCAAAGAGTAATTCGTTATCAGGGAATATCTTTTGTGTTCTCCCCAATACCCAATCCCAGGCTCGATTATCAACACACGCCCATGAACATCTGATAACATTGCCTGCATTGTAACATCCGGTGCATAGGTAATCCTCTTTGACTTTACAATTTGAAGCACTTCGTCAAAAGAAAGCTGTGCTTTGATAAACTGCTCCGTCAAATCTGCAATCGTCATACAGTTTTGGCTGTCTTGATATGTTCCAGCAGAGTTTCCATGTACATATAACAACGTTCCAACATTTCCATTTTTATTAACTCCATGATAAGAATGGTACGTTCCGTCTGGTCGCAAAATTCCGATATAGAAACGCTCCTTTTCTTCAATCACTTTATGTTTCCATACAGAGAGGTCAATATCAAAATTGAACCCTGTAATCATATCATCTCCACGATAAACAAATCTTGTACACATAACATTCACCTTCCATAAAACTTTCTTATGTCTTTCTTTTATTTTACCGCCATTATGATAGAGATTCTATACACCATACAGTACAAACCAATCTGTATAAAATAAGAGGCTGTAAAACACAGCCCCTTACGATTATTTCTGATATATAATTTTCCGAACAGCATAGAAAGATAAACCATATTTTTCAGACAGGCATTCTATAGAAATGCCATTCTGATACTCTCTTTTTATTTGCTCATTCCGTTGTTCCAATTCTTGCCGATAGCCGGAAACTTCTCCCCAACGCTTTTGCTGCTCCTGTTCGATAGGAACATAGATATATCCACCTTGAACATAATTCTGTAATTCTTTTACCAATGCGTCTGGAAGAATCAGTTTTGCATTAAAATACTTCATGAGGACTTTCCTCCTTGATGTGATAGTCAAGTAGCAAAGCCAGCATTTTTATTCTGCGACTATGATTACTCCATGCAAATGTCGCAATCTACTGGCTTTGCATGGAGGAAAACATCATTTTTCCTTTTTTCATTTATGCACATCTTAATCACTTCTTTCTTTTTTCAAAAAACATCCGCTTGAATTTAGTGTAGCACAATCATAATTTTCTATCAACCAATCAAAAAATTCTTTTTCATACTTTTGGCATTTCTAAAATTTTCCCGTATTAAGGATTAAAGAAAGAAAACCAAAAATTTTTGAGGAAATCTTCGGCAAAACTGCCCTATGCGGTGTAGTAGAAAGTGAAAGGAAAAACAGAGGGTTTGGGAAACTTCCCAACAAGCAAAATGCAGGTCATTTTCGGAAAAGGGTCCCCTTCTCCTATGCTTGCTAAGAAGTTTTTCACTTCATCAAATACGAAAGGATGGGAATGGAACGGAAACAAGAGCTTAAAGGCAACGAATTTTTGCCAAAACGCGGCAATCCTCAACACGAAACGGTTACTTATGAAATCGGCGGTACATTTTATGAAGTGTCTACGTCCTGCGGCGGATCGAAACTGCTAAATGAAACGCCTTATCAAAGAGGAATCCGGCAAAACGCCTGCTGACAAGAAAAGTAAAGTCCGCTATAATAAAGACAGCAACCTGTTTGTCGGGCGTTCATTACAGGAGAAGTGAACACATGACAGCATATGTCAATAAGCCCGAACAGATAACAGCATTATACGCCCGTCTTTCACAAGAGGACGCGCTTGACGGCGACAGCAACAGCATTGTCAATCAGAAAGCAGTTTTATCAAAATATGCCGATGACAACGGATTTACAAATCCGGTATTTTTCATTGATGACAGCGTTTCAGGAGTAACCTTTGACCGTCCGAATTTTAGCCGTATGATAGCGGAAATTGAAGCTAGAAACGTGGGAACGGTTATCGTCAAGGATATGGTCACGCTTGGGGCGTGATTATCTGAAAGTCGGTTACTATACGGAAATCTTTTTCGTGGAAAGAGATGTGCGCTATATCGCCATCAATGACGGTGTGGACAGCGCAAATGGAGATAATGATTTTACTCCCTTTCGCAACTTATTTAATGATTTTTATGCAAAGGATACAAGCAAGAAAGTCCGCGCCATCAAGAAAGCACAGAGAATGGCAGGAGAACATCTGACAAAGCCACCCTACGGTTACAAAGTTGGCCCCGCTGACAAGAAAAAGTGGATTGTAGACGAAGAAGCTGCCGCTGTGGTAAAACAGATTTTTGATTTGTGTATCGCTGGAAAAGGACCCATGCAGATAGCGAAAATTCTCAAAGCGGATAAGATACTGACATCAAAAGCCTATTATGCAAAACAGAAAGGCAAGCTGCTGCCGGATAATCCCTACAACTGGAACGAAAACAGTATTGTAAGTATCTTGGAGCGTATGGATTACTGCGGACATACGGTAAATTTCAAAAGCTACTCCAAATCCCATAAACTGAAAAAGCGGATTCCCACCACAAAGAAACAGCAGGCAATTTTCCGCAATACCCATGAAGCAATCGTTGAGGAAGCTGTCTTTGAACGGGTACAGGAATTGAGAGCAAACCAACGCTGTCCCACAAAAGCAGAACGGCAAGGATTGTTCTCCGGCTTAGTCTACTGTGCCGATTACGGAAGCAAGCTGCATTTTGCCACCTGCAAGAGCTTTAATGGCAGACAAGACCATTACCGCTGTGCAAACTACAAGAGCAATACGGGGGAATGTACCGCACATTTTATGCGGGAAGAAACGCTGAAAGCAATCGTCCGGCAGAGGATATTTGATGTAACAGCAAGGTTTGTTGAGAATATCATGGATTTTCGTGAAATGGTCTATCAGCAGCGGTTTGCCGAAGCGGAAAAGGATATGAAGCGTAAGCGGCGTGAGGTCGAACAGGCAAGGAAACGTATCGCAGAACTTGATCGTATTTTCAAGCGGAGTTTATGAGGACGATATCAACGGCACAATCAGCCATGAACGGTTTTTGAAGCTGTCCGCAGAATATGAAGCGGAACAAAAGGAACTGACAGAAAAGGTAAAGACAGAACAACAGGAAGTTGATACCTATGCGCAAAACAAAACGGACTTTGACAGTTTCGCCGCCATTATCCGCAAGTATGTAGGGATAACGGAATTAACGCCCACTATCGTCAATGAATTTGTGAAGAAAATTGTAGTCCATACGCCGGAAAAGATAGACGACAAGCGTTTTCAGAAAGTGGATATTGTCTTTAACTTCGTAGGAGAAATCCATTTGCCTGCCGAGCCGCAGACAGAACAAAAAGAAGTCAATAAACAGGAAAAGGCGGCATAACCCTTGAATGGGGCTATGCCGCCTAATCGAAGGATACTTCCTTGTAACCCGAAACCCTTTGCATTGCGGGATTTTTCTCTTTTATGAGCACGAAAGTCTCTGAGCTAAATTTATTACTTTTTAGAAAAACGTATTTTGATGATAGCAGCAGAAAAAACCTTTCCAATCATACAATGGTTCATCTACATCAAAGCTCATCCCTGAAATCTTAAAAAAGCGATCATCCGCTCGCTTTTTCAAGCAAATGGTTTCAAGAAACATCTCTAAGCCCCTGTTCAACCAATTATGCCCTGACGAACGAATAGTGGAAAATCTCCAAACTATTTTATGAGCTTAAGTATATAAATAATACTGTTTTGATTTTTCCTGAAACGCAAGACTGCTCTGGTCAAATTTGTCATAGAGTTCATCCAGACCAAATTTTCCCGTTCTAATATAATCTCCACCAGTCAAATCATCAATATAATGATTCTCCAAATAGGCAAAATCATTTGGATATAAGTCTCGAATAGTATATAACAAAGAAACACCTGTCTTCACACTGTCAAATGAAGCACGATCAAGCACCTGAATCTCCACACCATTGCAGCTCTCATTTTTTAACTTAGAGGTTGTAGGCGTAAACGTTGTGGGACGGAAAAAGACGCCAGGCAAATGCAACGCATTCATTTGTTCAGCCAATTCATTGGCGTTAATCCAAGGAGCACCAATTATCTCAAAAGGTTTTGTTGTTCCTCTGCCCTCTGAAACATTCGTCCCCTCAAAAAGGCAGGTTCCGGAATAAACCAAAGCTGTGTCAACAGTTGGAATATTTGGAGACGGCATAATCCATGTCTGAAGTCCTGTTTCATCATAATACATGCTTCTATCCCAATTTTTCATCTTAATAACATGCAAGTCACAATAAATACCGTCCTCTTGATTGATAAACATAGCCAATTCCCCGGAGGTTAAGCCATAGCGCTGCGGAATCTCCGTAACGCCGACATAGCCTTCATAAGCCTCGTCTAACACACACCCCTGTACAACATCTCCTGAAATTGGATTGGGTCTATCTAAAACGACAAACGTCTTTCCATTTTCAGCAGCAGCCTCCATGGCATACTTCATTGTGCTGATATACGTGTAGAATCTAGCGCCAACGTCCTGAATATCATAGACTAAAACGTCTACGTTTTCTAACATTTGAGGGGTCGGCTTTTTTATATCGCCATATAAACTATAAACAGGAAGTCCCGTTTTTTCGTCAACCTCGTTTTCCACATTGTCTCCCGCAGCAGCGGCGCCACGAATGCCATGTTCAGGCGCAAAAAGTGTTGTCAAATTCACCTTTTCATTAAGAACATCAATTGTGCTCTCAAAATTCGAGTCAACGCCTGTAGCATTTGTAATAAGGCCCACTCGTTTGTTTTCAAATAACTCCATATTCTCATCAATATTATCCACACCAAGCATCACATACGGCGGCCGGTGTGTAACTGCCTCAAGGCTTATGTAACATAACGAAATAAACAGAGCAAACGCTAATACAATACATAAAATGGATTTCCCCTTAGCTTTCATCTATAACTCTCCTTTTCTAAATAATATAGCCTTATCCATAAAAAGATATCTAACAGAGTTGAACAGTCTCATACAAGTCAGCTTGATACAATCCATAAAATCCCTTTGCAAGCAACACGTTCTTGTTCTGTAACAACAAATAGCATACTGTATGCTCCTGCTTTACGATTGTCAATCCAATTGCTCTCAAAGGTGCACCTAAAATCCTGCAATCACAAATAAAAAATTCTAACAAACAATTTATCTCCTATCAAATAGAATCAAAACTGGAAATATTATAAAACAAATTTTATCATATGTCAACGCGCAATAATGCAAACCGGCAAAAGTTGATAAAATTAAGGTAAAATTTACAATATTTTTTTATTCACCAATCGTCTCTATTTTGCTAGAAATCTCATAAAACGAAAAAGGATATGTTAAAAAACACATCCTTTTCATATCAATCAAACATATCCCTTAATTTATCAAAAAATCCCTGCCGTTTTTGATAATTTTGTCCATCTAAAGAATTTTCAAACTCTTTCAAAGCCTCTTTTTGCGCCTTTGTCAGGTTTTTAGGAACTTCCACTGTCATAGTAGCCAACATATCGCCTCTGCCGCGACCGTTTAAACGATGCACACCCTTTCCCTTTAAACGAAAGGTTGTTCCGGGTTGGGTTCCCTCTGCAATATGATATTTAACCTTACCGTCAATAGTTGGAACAACAACATCCGCCCCCATTGCAGCCTGCGCATAAGTAACGGGAACCTCACAGAGAATATCAAATCCTCTCCTTTTAAAAATCGGATCAGGTCGTACAGTAACAGCGACATTTAAATCACCACTTGGTCCCTGATTTAAACCTGCATTGCCTCCAGAGCGAATCATCAAAGTCTGCCCGTCATCAATACCGGCCGGAATATTCACCTTAATCTTTTTGGTTTTGCTCTCCCGGCCGCCGCCCTGACAAGATGGACAAGGAGAAGAGATAGTCTTTCCTTTTCCTCCGCAACGAGAACAGGTTCTTGTAGAAGTCACCATGCCAAATGGGGTTCTCTGCTGCACCTTTACCGTGCCACTTCCATGACAGTCAGGGCATGTTTGCGGGCTGCTTCCGGGCGCTGCTCCTGAACCATGACACACATGACAACTCTCCATTCGAGTGACCGCAATCTCTTTCTCTGTTCCCTTGCACGCCTCTAAAAACGATATGGTCACACTAGCATATGCGTCCTCTCCCTGGCGCGGTGCGTTTGGATTCGCACGTCGCGAACCTCCTCCAAAACCACCGCCAAAAAAACCCTCAAAAATATCTCCAATGTCAAAATCACCAAATCCGCCGTAACCGCCACCGCCGCCGGCTGCATTGGGATCAACACCCGCATGACCAAACTGATCATAACGCGCTCTCTTTTGAGCGTCTGACAAAACCTCATAAGCCTCGCTCACTTCTTTAAAGTGTTTCTCAGCCTCTTGATCGCCCGGATTTAAATCAGGATGGTATTTTTTTGCCAACTTACGGTAGGCCTTTTTAATTTCCTCCTCCGACGCGCCTTTGGAAATCCCCAGGACTTCATAATAATCGCGTTTGTTCGCCAATCCTATCTTCCACCTTTCCAAATCTCAACTAAAGTCATCCAAAAATGGGCAATGCGCCGAAACAAAACGCTTCGACGCTTCCCCGATATCTTATTGGTTATTATCGTCTACATCCGTATAATCTACATCCACAACGCCATCATCTCCGGCATTCGCTGTTGTCTCATTCCCCGGCTGTGGATTTTGATCTGTTTGCGGCTGTGCTTGTTGATAAAGCTTTGCAGAAAGATCATAAACAACCTTTTGCAGTTCCTCCTGCTTCGCCTTAATATCATCAATATTGTCGCCTTTTAAGGACTCTTTTAAAGCGTCAATTTTGCTCTGCAAATTATTTTTCTCATCATCAGCAAGCTTATCTCCCATATCCTTAATGGTTTTTTCGCTCTGATAAATCATTTGATCAGCGCCGTTGCGCACCTCGATGTTTTCCTTTTGCTTCTTATCTTCAGCCGCAAACTTCTCTGCTTCTTTCACAGCCTTGTCAATATCTTCATCAGACATATTCGTGGAAGAAGTAATCGTGATATTCTGCGCTTTTCCTGTTCCTAAATCCTTTGCAGAAACGTGAACAATGCCATTAGCGTCAATGTCAAAGGTGACCTCAATTTGCGGAATACCACGTGGAGCCGGAGCAATGCCATCTAAACGGAACATACCTAGTTGCTTGTTGTCCTTAACAAATTCACGCTCTCCCTGATAAATGCTAACGTCAACTGAAGTCTGACCATCCGCTGCAGTGGTGAAAATTTGCGTCTTTTTGGTTGGAATGGTGGTGTTTCTCTCAATCATTTTCGCCATAATGCCACCCTGCGTTTCCAGGCCAAGTGTAAGAGGCGTAACATCGAGCAACAAAAGCCCCTTAACATCGCCTGCCAAAACGCCGCCCTGAATCGACGCGCCAACTGCAACACACTCATCTGGATTGATTCCCTTAAACGGTTCCTTTCCCAATGTTTTTTGCACAGCGTCCACAACAGCGGGAATACGGGTTGAACCCCCAACCATTAAAATCTTATTTAAATCTCCCGGTTGTAATCCGGCGTCGTTCAGCGCCTGCCGAACCGGACCCATGGTTGCTTCAACTAAATCAGCCGTTAATTCGTTAAATTTTGCTTTTGTCAAGGTCAAATCAAGGTGTTTTGGGCCGGATGCATCTGCTGTAATAAACGGTTGATTAATGCTTGTTTGCGAAGTGCTAGAAAGCTCAATTTTTGCCTTTTCAGCGGCTTCCTTTAGACGCTGCATAGCCATCTTGTCGCCCGAGAGGTCAATTCCCTCTGACTTTTTAAACTCTGCAACAATCCAGTCAATAATACGCTGATCAAAATCGTCTCCACCAAGCTTGTTGTTGCCGGCAGTTGCTAAAACCTCCTGCACACCATCTCCCATTTCAATAATCGAAACATCGAAAGTGCCGCCGCCTAAATCATACACCATAATTTTCTGGTCATCTTCTTTATCCGCTCCATAGGCAAGCGCTGCGGCAGTTGGCTCATTAATAATTCTCTTAACCTCTAAGCCTGCAATCTTTCCTGCATCTTTTGTTGCCTGTCTTTGAGAATCAGAAAAATAGGCGGGAACCGTGATCACGGCCTCTGTGACAGGTTCGCCTAAATAAGCCTCTGCATCCGCCTTGAGTTTTTGCAAAATCATTGCAGAAATCTCCTGCGGCGTGTAATCTTTGCCGTCAATATTCACCTTTTCATTAGAGCCCATTTTTCTTTTAATAGAAATAATCGTCTTTTCAGGATTTGTGATTGCCTGACGTTTGGCAACCTGGCCAACCATTCTCTCACCTGTCTTAGAAAAAGCGACAACAGAGGGCGTTGTTCTGCTCCCCTCCGCGTTTGCAATCACAACAGGCTCGCCGCCCTCCATCACTGCAACACATGAATTCGTTGTTCCTAAATCAATTCCAATTGTCTTTCCCATCTTTATTTCCTCCTTAAATAGTCATAAATAAATCACTTATATCATGAACGCTACGGATTTGCCACAACAACCATCGCAGGACGAATTGCCCTTTCTCCCATACGATAGCCTTTCTGGAAAACCTCGCAGATAATATTCTCACCGTAATTTTCATCTTCAACCTGATTCACTGCATTGTGCCAAACCGGATTGAATTCCTCTCCAAGCGCCTGAACTTCCTCAACTCCCATTTTTGCGAGCAACTCATGAAACTGCGAAACAATTAAAGCAACACCGCTTTTGAGCTGATCCTCGTCTGCGGCGGCAGCAAGAGCGCGCTCTAGGTTGTCGAGCACAGCAAGAAAATCTAAAACGCAATCAGCAGTTGCATTTTGATAGGTATCCTGCTTTTCTTTCTGCGTTCTCTTTCTAAAATTATCAAATTCCGCAAACTGGCGCAACTCCTTTTCTTTCAAACAGGCAATTTCATCCTCAAGTTTTTGGAGTTTAACAGCCATTTCATCCTTTTGCGCCTCTTCGCCTTCACCAACCCCCTCTTCCGGCTCCTGATCGGAATCATCTAGGTTCTGCGGGTTTTGTTCTTCAAGCTCAATCTCTGCCTGCGCTTGTTTCTGCTCGCATTTTTTGACTTCTTCGATATCTTTATTTTTATCCGTCTTATCCGCCATCCTCATCTTCTCCTTTCTCCTTATCCTCAATCATATTCTGAATCAAGTCTCCAACGCTTTGAGAAAAATATTCCACATAGGGGATAATCTTAGAATAGTCCAATCGAATAGGTCCTATGACACCAAAGGGTCCTATCTCATTCGGTGAATTTCTCCTGGAAAGAATCAAGCTTGCATTGGTGATGGCAAAGGTGCCAACCTCGCTGCCAAACATGACATGAATGCCATCTAAAGCGCCGGCTAAAATATTGCTGATTTCGTTCTTTGTGTTAATGAAAGAAACGAGCTCTTGCGCATCAAAGTCTGCACATTGCAGAAGATTTCCCTCTCCTTTAATCTCAATATCCTTTTTAGAAAGCTCATCTGAAATCTGATAAAGCGTATATAACAACGGCGAAAGACTAAGCATATAGCTTCCCAAAGCAACTGCTAAATTCTGCAACATTGCCGGTGTAAGCTCCTCAACCTTGACTCCCGTTAGTTCTTTATTCACAAGGTTTTCAAAAAATTCCAGCTGCTTGTTGTCCAAGTCAAATTCCAAACGACAAATTTTGTTTTTGATGTCGCCCGTTGAAGTAATCAGCAGCAAAGCATACAACTTTCTGCCGGCCGGAACAACCTCAACCTTAGTGATCACTGAAAACTTAGGAAGATTAGAAGCGCTCACAGCAGCGCAACCCGTAATTTCAGCCAAAGCATTTAAAGCGTTGTCCATTACAGCTGAGATGGAACTATTGTCTACAGCAATCATCTCATCGACGCGCTGTTTTTCAATCTCAGTTAATTCATTTGGTTTCATCAAACGGCTGATATAGGTTCGATAAGCAATGAGTGTCGGCATTCGTCCGGCAGAGGTATGCGGTTGTTCAAGGAAACCCAATCTATCCAACGTAGCCATATCATTGCGAATCGTGGCAGAAGAAACGCTATATCCAAGCATAGCGGCAACTGTGTTAGAACTGACAGGCTCGCCGGTTCGAATAAACTGATCGATGACGCACTCTAAAATTTTCAGTCGCCTGTCATCGCTTTTCATCTTTTTCACCTCGATATGCCTGTTGTTTTAGCACTCTCATTCATAGAGTGCTAACATTAATATACCATCTATCATTCCCAATGTCAAGCAACTCATTCAAAATTTTTAGATCATTTTTCCAAACTCGGCTCTCCTCTCATTGTTAAAGCAATCCGATTTCGTGTAAGATCCAAATCCAAAATCCAAACGGTTACAATATCTCCCACCTTGACAACATCATTTGGGTGCTGAATAAAATGGTCGGAAATCTGACTAATGTGCACCAAACCGTCCTGATGTACACCAATATCAACAAAACAACCAAAGTCAATAATATTGCGGACAGTTCCGGAAAGCTTCATGCCACGTCTCAAATCCTTTATCTCCATAATATCCTGCCGGAGAATGGGCGCGTCAAGCATATCTCGTGGATCGCGGCCCGGCATAGTGAGCTCTTGCACAATGTCAAGCAAGGTGGGAACGCCAATGCCTATCTCCTCTGCTAAATCTTGTTTGTCCATCTTATCCACCGCTTGTTTTAAATCGTTTAACCGGCCAATTCCCGCTTTGGAAAATCCGCAAATGTTTAGTAGTCTTTCTGCCGCTTGATAGCTCTCAGGATGGACTGCTGTATTATCTAAAGGATTATCTCCCCCACGAATTCTCATAAAACCTGCGGATTGTTCAAAGGCCTTTTTCCCCAGCTTTGGCACCTTCAAAAGCTCCCGGCGATTGTGAAATGCACCATTTTCATCTCGATATTGAATGATATTTTTTGCAATACCAACATGAATTCCTGAAACTCTTTGCAAAAGAGAAACCGAAGCCGTATTTAAATTTACGCCTACCGCGTTCACGCAATCTTCAACCACTCTGTCTAATGTCTGGCCAAGCTCGGCTTGCGGCATGTCGTGTTGATATTGTCCGACCCCAATTCCTTTGGGTTCAATTTTGACCAATTCTGCTAGGGGGTCCTGCACCCTGCGTGCAATTGAAACGCTGCTGCGGATGGTAACGTCATATTCAGGGAATTCCTCAGCGGCAAGCTTAGACGCTGAATAAATCGATGCGCCCGATTCATCCACAATTAAATAGGCAACATCTTCATCAATTTCTTGAATTACAGATGCAATAAAAGCCTCTGTCTCTCTGGAGGCAGTGCCATTTCCAATGGCAAACAGTTGAACATGGTGCCGTTTCACCAAGTCTATAACCGTTTTCTTCGCTTGTTCAACCTTGCTCTGCGGTGGGGTGGGAAAAATAACACCTATGTCTAAAACCTTTCCTGTTCCATCCACTACTGCCAGCTTACAACCGGTGCGATAAGCAGGATCAACACCCATAACCACCTTGCCTTTAATCGGCGGACGGAGCAAAAGCTGCCGTAAATTAGATGCAAACAATTCTAACGAAGCCTGATTCGCCCTTTCTGTTAAATCCTTCCTAATGCGTCTTATCACTGCTGGAAGCAAAAGTCTTGAGAGGCTGTCGCTGCAAGCCTCACCAACCAAATCCGACGACGCGTTGTCTCCCTTTATGAATGTCTTTTCTAAGGGGAGCAAAAGCATCTTGCTGTCACATTCAATATTGATATGTAAAAAATTCTCTTTCTCCCCTCGATTGATTGCCAATACACGATGATTAGCAACTCTGCAAACAGCCTCATGAAAGTCATTATACATCTGATATGGCGAATTATCCGGTAGATCCTTACCCTGCACTGATAAAACTCCATTACGCCATAAAATAGTGTATAAGCTCTGGCGGATATTCGGATTTTCAGATATTTGTTCAGCCAAAATATCAATCGCTCCCTGCAGCGCGTCCTGAACCGTCTGCACCTTATCGTTTAAATAATGCTCTGCAAGCGCTTGAGGGCTCTCCTCACCCTGTTTTAAAATATCTTCCGCTAAAGGCGCTAATCCATTTTCTTTAGCAACAGAAGCCCTTGTCTTTCGTTTCGGGCGGAAAGGCCGATATATATCCTCAAGCGCTGTCACAGTCTGTGCATGCTCAATCGCTCTCTCCAGTTCCGACGTCCAATTTCCCTGCTCCTGAAGCTTTCGGGAAAGCTCATCTTTTTTGCTCAAAAGCGCTTCTAAATATTCTATTCTCTCCTGCATCTTCCGAAGCGTCTGATCATCTAATGAACCTGTTCTCTCTTTTCTATAACGGGCAATGAACGGCACTGTATTGCCCTCTTTGAGCAGTTCCACAACAGCCTCAGCCTGACCGTGTCTAATCGAAAACTCCTCCTGCAGCATTTGAAGTAAATCCATTTTTTCATCCCTTTACATTTAAAATTTCCCATCCAAATAAAACAGTTAAAAAAGTGCACTCTGTAAGTTTAGAAGGCGTCCTCGCTTTCATGATAAAAGCAACTCATTTCGCCGCACTGTATTTCTATTTTATGTTGCTCCGCGCTCATCGCGCCCTCTTAATAAAAAATGCCCGCCGAACATTACACAACGGCGGGCATTTGAATCACTGCTTTCAGCTAAAGCTAACAGTTACCCATGGCAGTGAAGATTCCATAACACTATAAACAACAGGTCGGCCGGAAAGCATGACATAGTATTCATTTTCCGGAACACTTGAAGAAGAATCCTCTTCATTCACCGTCTCGGTAACTTTGGAAACATTTCCAATCAACAAAGTATAATCCTCTCCATTAATTTTATATTCCACTTTAACAGCAGGCTGCGCTAAACCATAGTCGGAAAGCTCCTGCTCTGATGGATTCACAGATGCTACAGACTGCGCAGTTAAGCTTGAAATGCTATTCTGCATTAGGGTTTGATTCTCGTCGCTCAACTGCATACCCTGTGGAGAAACAATTTGTAATTTACCATCATCGCCTTTATTCATCACAACAGGCGCCGCTAAATCAGAGCGCGTAATTGTGCAGGACTCAACACCCGGCAATTCATTCCCGTTTTCATCTGTCGTTTGAATATAAGGAACAAGCGTCAAATCCACATAGTCATCAGGCGTTTGCATATAAACCTCAGCGTCACTGGCAGAAATAAGAGCAATGTCCTGTTGTTCATCTAGCCGGGCATATCTCCCTGTGCTGTCAGGATTTTCGTTTCCCAACTTGAGAGTTTTGGTGCTCCCGTCCGGATAAAACGCAATCACCGTCGCTTTTGGGTTGTCTAGCCCATACGCCGACAAATCATCCACCGGGGTGAAAACTTTCTCGGCATAAAGCGTTTTCATCTGTTCTGCCGGTTCGCTGGTTCTAAGATCATACTGCGGAATCTGCTCATAGCCTGCAACTGACCACGCTATCTCCCCGTCCTCATTCTGCCCATTCTGGACAATCTCATATTCAGAGCCCTGATTTGTAACTTTAACATTCGTAGGAAGCTCCTGTTGCTGGATGAACGGTATTTTTTCGCTTTCAATTGAAGTTTCTCCAACGCCGAAATATAAAAATAGGGCGAGAATCACAAGAAGAACAGCTACAACTCCTGTGGAAATCCAAAGCAATTGTTTTTTTTGTTTCATTTGTTTCCTCCTTATGCAAATTCCTTAACGATTCCGGCGCCTTGTCCAAACCCAAATGCCAATCACAGCAATCGCAACAGGTAGAACAATCATAACCAAAAATGTCAAAAGCATCGAAGTCATCGCGCTAATTCCCAACGGCGCTCCGGTCAGCGTTTTGGGCACAACATTGACAGAGCTCGGTTTGTTTGCCGCAATGCCAAAACTACTCATAATCAAATCACCGTTGCCTAAAGTAGGCGCGTCGAGATAAGCTAGCATTTGAATGGAAGCAAAGCTAAGCACTCTGGAAGACGCTGTGTCATTTGTCTTTTCCGCGGCCAACGCAACAGGATAACTCTTTTTCTCAGCATCTGCATAATTCCAATCCTCGCCGGCGCCATCCGGTCTCACAATGCAGGTGTTATTTGTAGTCATAAATTCACTGACTGCAACTGCGCTATCCTGTGGAGCAACCTGCTGCAATTCTTTACAATAGGGCGCGAGAACAGGAAGATCGGCGTCCGGCATATTCACAACATACGGAGAAGATGGAGAAACTGACACGTATGTCGTATAAGGACCGTTGGCCATATAGTTAGAGTCGGTTTCAAGCACAGAAGCCTGTTGCACCTGAATGCCCCACTTTGCCAAAAATGCTTCAAGATTCGGCAAAGATTTCTGTTCAGCAGAGGCAAAATAAACAACAGTCTTTCCAAGATTTCCGCCATTGTCAAGATAAGCGTCCAGTTGCGCAATCTCCTCCGCTGTATAGTCAACCGTAGGCGCTGCAATCACCACCAAATCCGTATCTGCAGCAATGGTAGCTGTTGTCAAATTAATCGTATCACAAACGTAATTATTCTTTTCAAACACGTCATTTAGGCTAGAAATATCTAACTCATCATGCCCCTGAATAAACTCTAAATGAATAGGATTTACGCCCGCAACATACTCTAATGCAACAGCGATGGTCTGCTCAACATTGGAAAGTATTTCAGGATTTTGGTAGGTTGAATTACTGCCTAGACTGAACAAGTCACCGGAAGAAATATATTGCTCACGTCCGTTTTCACCAACCACTAAAATGCCTCCTGCTGACAAATCCTCATCAGCATACTTCTGATAAAAATCCGGATTCTGATCTAAATCCACAAAAGAGACAGATAAACAAGACGAGGCATCTACCATGTTTTCAATCACATTATATGCCTGCAACGACATGCTCGAAGCCGTCTTAAAAGTCTGCTCATCATCTAACACATAAATTGTTGCATTTTGACTATACGAGTGCAAAAAATCGGTGGTATTATCTGAAATTTCATAAACCTGATTGGAAGTCAAATCTATTTCCCAATTAAATTCGTCTATTAAAAGCGATGCGATAATGTTCACAAGAATAACAGCTGCAATAAACAGGGCTGTTATGGCAACTGTCATAGATGAATGCTGCACCTTCTTGCTGTGTAAAAATTTTTTCATCAAACCATGCCTTTCCGGCCTTCGCCATAGATTTCTTTCAAAGACACATTGCGTAGTGCTGCCTCATCAATCATTCATAAAGCTTCATCTTTTCTATGTATGACTGCAAAAGAGACAAACCTCGCAACCGTATATCGTCTACTAAGCGTTTTGCGCCTGAACAAAAATGTTGTATGTCAACCCCAGCGCTTCTTTTCCAATGTACGAACTGTTAAGAAATTAAAAACAACAATCACACTGATAAAATACAGGATGTCTGCAATATTGAGCAGACCGGCTGTAAAATCGCGGTATCTTCCCATGAAAGAAAGCTGATTTAACACTGTTTGCAACCAATCAAAAGGTACGTATTGTGCAAAGACGTCTAAATACATAAACAGCAAAAATACGCCAAAAGAACCAATTGCCGCAACCACTTGGCTTTTCGTAAGAGAAGAGACGAAAACGCCAATGGAAATGAGCGCTCCTCCTAACAGAAGAATGCCAATAATATTTCCTATGATTTCCATGATGGAGAGCGGAACAAAACAAGCAATAATAATGGCATAAAGAATCGTAACAGCCGCGCCAATAGCAAACATAATATAAGCTGCTAAAAACTTTCCGTAAACCAATCCATTGAGGGAAACAGGGGAGGTCAACAAAAGTTGATCCGTTCTTCCTCGAAACTCTTCGCTAAAGAGTCGCATGGTTAAAATCGGAATAACAAACATAACAATCATAAACATCGACTCAAACACAATGCTTAAATCACTTGAATTGACTGTTAAAACGCCCGCAAAAAAGTAAAAACCGGAAAAGAAATAAAAAATAGCCAGAAAAATATAACCAATAGCCGATGAAAAATAAGCGCCAAGCTCTCTCTTTAAAATCGCTGCCATTTAAGCGTCGCCTCCATTCTCTTGCTCTGCATCATTTTTGATTGATGGTTCTTCAATCGAATGCAAAATCTCATTTAAATCCTCATCGAACTCGCCCTGCAACGAAACGGTGTCCTCGAATGGAGAGATTTCGTCCACAGCATTTTCCTCCAAATGCAATGTTTCCTCCTCCAAAGGGGTCTCCGGCGCATCGGCATTCTCAGCAGCATCTTCTTCGTCCTCTTGCGCCGCATCCAAAAATTCTCCTGAAACCATCTGCAAGAAGATATCTTCAAGGGTTAGCTCATTGCTCTTAAGCGAAAGAATTGGAAGCTGCGCTGCAGACAGAGCGCCAAAAATATCTCTTCTCGGATCCTGTCCGTCTACAGGATAAACCTTAAAATCAAAACTATTTTCCTCCATCTGCCTATCCGGCAAGAGTTTTTCAATGGAAGAAATACCTTCTAAAGCAGCCTGCACTTCCTGCGCGTTTCCACCTACGCGCAACAGAATGCAAGAATCAGACTGCAATGAATGGGAAAGATTTTTCTCCGTGTCATCGGCAACAATTTTACCCTGATTAATGATGATAATTCTATCGCAAACCGCCTGTATCTCAGAGAGAATATGCGAAGAAAGAATAACCGTATGCTCCTGTCCTAACTCTCGAATCAAATCTCTAATTTCAATAATCTGTTTTGGGTCAAGTCCAACTGTCGGCTCGTCTAAAATCAAGACGTCCGGATTGGAAATCAGCGCCTGTGCAAGCCCCACACGCTGACGATAGCCTTTGGAAAGGTTGGCAATAATGCGATCCTGCACATGCGTAATCTGCACCTTTTCACAGGCTCGTTGAATCTGTTGGTGCACTTCCTTTTTATTCTTTATCTTTTTAAGATTACAGACAAACTTTAAATAACTGTAAACCGTCATATTCATATATAGAGGCGGCTGTTCCGGAAGATAACCAATATGTCGTTTAGCAGAATCGGGATCCTCTAAAATATCAATACCGGCAATGCGAACGCTTCCGTTTGTAGAAGAAATATAGCCTGTTAACATGTTCATTGTTGTGGATTTACCGGCGCCGTTAGGCCCCAAAAAGCCAACAATTTCGCCCTGATGGATCGAAAAGCTAATGTCATCGACCGCAACATATTCACCATATTTTTTGGTGAGATGTTCCACTTGTATCATAAGCTACCTCTTTTCTCCGCTGCTTATCTGAACCCCAATCCCGGACAGCGGACGGGACTGGAAAACCACACCAAATGCTTTCCATTTTTTGCATTGGCTTTTACCCTAACAAAATATCATGATAACTAATTGATTAAAAAGTAAATATTTTGTGAATAGGGCATAAGATATATTTGAATTTGTCCACTCATTAGAGTGTAATATGCATTATAAAATTCGCTAAATTTTGCCCGTAGTCAGCACAAAAGCCGAAAGACCAATCCGGTTGCCTGCTTGGGATAAAAATAGGTGCTTTTTTGTGGCATCTGTTCCCCAGTTTGCGCAACAGCCTGAATCTCTTCCACTCTTGTAGGGGAAAGAATCACGGCTGCATCTGCCAAGCCATTACGCACCATTTCAACAGCCTCCTGCTCTTTTCTTGTAAAGGCAATGTGTTCTTCCTTGTTGCAATCACAAATCTTCTCAAACAGTGGATCCAAAAACCAATGTTGTAACACAGTCACATCCAAATGCGCATAGACCTTTGAATGCCCGTCTTGTTGTTTGCAAACCTCTTTGTCTCTTAACACAGCTAAATACTGTGTATTTTTAATGACAATCAAAAATGCATTTTTCTGTTCTCGTTGCGCCTGACGCAATGCAGCAAATCCCTGTTCGATAATGGGAAATTCCTGCATCTGAAAAGCAGCATTTCTCTCTCGCAAATGTATCAAAGCCAGATCAGAAGACAACCCATGAAGAACACGATGTGTTGGAAAAACAAGCAAGCCCTGACTTTGCAGCGGTGCAAGATAGGCAAGGATTGCATTCGCCGGATGATTCGGTGAAATTTTACCTAAACTCTTTTGATAAGCCAGTGCAGTTTCATAGCGATGGTGTCCATCTGCTAAAAGAATCCTTTTCTCTCGAAAAAAATTGACAACCGCGTTCATAATCTCACGATTTTGAATCCTCCAAAGTGTTTGTTGAACATGATCATCGTCAACAAAACATGCAAGCATGGTCTTCTCTGCCTGACTAAAAACAAGACGTTCTATCTCCCCGAATGGATCATCAAAAAGCCCAAAAACAGGGCTGCCATTCCATCCTGTCTCTTTCATAAGCGCAAACCGTTCCCTTTTGGGAGCATCCAGAGTTTTCTCATGTGGAATTACCACCCCCTCATCAAAAGAAGTTAAACCAAGCGCTAAAAACATTCCCTTTAACGTTCTCCTCTTTCCATGATGAAAATACGACTGCTCATAGCAATAAATAGCTTCTGTCTCATCTTGTTTAAGAATTCCACCCTTGAGCCATTCATTAAGCAATTTTGCCGCGGTTTGGTATCCTCCTTTCCCTCGCGGACTTTCTAGCCTAACCGAATTATAAGGACTCTTGTTCAAATAATTCTGATAGGATTCTTGATTCAGTATATCATAAGGAGGTGAAACTAAATCTGCAATTTCTCCCGCCCGATCAGTAAAACGCACTGCTCTAAATCCGTCAACAACAGCCATATACAAACCTCCCATTCAGTAGGATAAGTAATGATATCTAACTTTTAGATATCCAGCTAAAATAATAAAAATCGTCCCCCTTTCTTTAAATAATCTTTGAAATGGAACACCTTGCTCCTCACAAAGAAGCAACAGTAGACATTCTAAAAATCTATCATATCACATTCATGAATGATTCAGAATCGAAAAATGTAACCCCCATAAATCTTGTCTTTTTATTCACGACTCCGGTTATACTAGGTTTGCACTAAAACACTCTGTGTAGGGTTTCTTAACAATGAGAATTCTAAAACTTTTATGTCCTTTACAGCCATCAGATTATATAAATATTTGAACAACCCTTGACATTATGAGGGAAAAATATTATGATTAGCTAGAGTATTGATTTGAAACGGAAGATGCTTTTCATTGTAAGTGTCGATATAAAAACAGTCTATTTTGTGAAATGGGTTCAATTTACTATAATATTTTTCATCCATGCCTTTTGCAGACTGGTAAAAATTGTTCGGTTAAATATTTAGCTCGTTTTTGCAAAAACGAAATTTTTTAAGGTATTCAATAACAGATGTAATAATAAAATGATAAGTTAAAGAGAGGTAAAAAGAGTGAATAACGACAACAACAAAAAAGATACGCGTACTCGACAAACGGGTCAAGAGCAAAAAAGAAGCATTCCCTTACGCCCCCGCAGACATTGGAACAACAACGGTAATACCAAGGGAGAACAAAAAAATTATCCGACACGAAAAACGCCGGTGCGGATTATTCCCATAGGCGGTTTAAACGAAATCGGCAAGAACATGACCTGCATCGAATGCGGGCAGGACATGTTTATCATTGACTGCGGTCTAGCTTTCCCTGACCCCGATATGTTAGGCGTTGATATTGTTTTGCCGGACGTGACCTATGTTGAGCAAAACATCAATCGCTTAAGGGGCATTGTGATTACACACGGTCATGAGGATCACATTGGTGGCGTTCCGTATTTTTTGAAAAAATTTCAAGTTCCTATTTATGGAACAAGGCTCACAATCGGTCTAATTGAAGAAAAGCTCAAAGAACACAATCTGTTGGGAAAAGCGAAACTGAATGTTTGCCGTCCAAAACAGGTGGTGAAGATGGGATGCATGGGCGTTGAATTCATTCGCGTCAATCACTCCATTCCAGACGCTGTTGGTTTTGCTATCCACACGCCGGCTGGTGTGATTGTGCACACCGGTGACTTTAAAGTCGACTACAATCCGATTGAGGGAGAAGTGATTGACCTAGCAAGATTTGCAGAGCTGGGCAGCCGCGGCGTTCTCCTGTTGATGTCAGATTCCACAAATGCCGAAAGACCGGGTTATACCATGCCGGAAAGAGTTGTGGGAGAATCCTTTCAAAAGCTGTTTAATGCGGCGGGAAACAAGCGAATTATCGTCGCTTCTTTCGCGTCTAACATCCACAGAATCCAACAAATCATCGACAATGCCGTTAAATATAAGCGCAAGGTGGCCGTGTCGGGACGAAGCATGGAAAATGTGGTTGCAAAGGCAATTGAGCTTGACTATCTCAAAGTTCCCGAGGGAATTCTCGTTAACATTGACGCAATTTCGCAATATAAACGCGAAGAGTTGATTATTATAACCACAGGAAGTCAGGGCGAACCGATGTCGGCTCTTTCGAGAATGGCGGCAGGGGATCACCGTAAGGTAAACATAACGAGTGAAGATTTTATTATCATCTCCGCTTCTCCTATTCCGGGCAATGAAAAGCATGTAACCCGTGTGGTCAACGATTTAATGCGTTTGGGCGCTAAAGTGATTTATGAAAAAATGTATGAGGTTCACACCTCAGGCCATGCGTGTCAGGATGAGCTAAAAATGATGCTCTCTTTAGTAAAGCCAAAATATTTCATGCCTGTTCACGGTGAATATAAACATTTAAAGCGCCATTCAGAGGTAGCGCAGATGATGGGAATTCCCGCTTCAAACATCTATATAGGCGATATTGGTCAGGTGTTGGAAATTGATCATAACGGAATGAAACTCATAGGAACCGTTCCCTCCGGCCGTGTTTTTGTAGACGGGCTTGGTGTGGGCGACGTTGGGTCGATTGTTTTGCGCGATCGAAAAATTCTCTCAGAAGACGGCCTGATTATCGTAGTTGCAACCATTGAGAGCCAATCTCGCTGCATTGTGGCTGGGCCGGATTTAGTTTCACGCGGCTTTGTCTATGTGCGCGAATCAGAAAAGCTGATGGAAGATGCAAAATATTTGGTCATGCAGGCGCTCGAACAATGCAACAAAAAAAATATCCGTGAGTGGAATGCTATTAAAGCAGCAATACGCGACGAACTTTCTCAGTTTATCTACCGCAAAACAAAGCGTTCCCCCATGATTCTCCCTATAATCATGGAAATCTAAATTGATAGTCTTGACAGAAGGTGTTAGCGCTATGAAATTAATAAAACATCAGCGTTCCATACTGAATATGCGCGCCATGCTTATCCTATTAATTTGCATGGTAGTTCTGCTTGAAGTAGCGCTTGCATTTTCACGCCTTTCACTCTTCTTTGCCTCTATGCCAATCGTGATTGCCGTGATTAGCCTGGCTGTTTGGATGATTTGGCGTGCAAATGCAGAGCAGCGTCTTTTTCTGCGCAAAATTGCCGCTGAATTAGGAACAGAAAATCGTGAAGCGCTCTATCAATTTCCCATGCCCATTGTCGTTTGTTCAAAAGATGGAACCATCGTATGGTATAACGATTTGTTTCATGATGAAGTGGCGTTGGGTGTACATTTAAC
Source organism: uncultured Oscillospiraceae bacterium (assembly GCA_934438055.1). Taxonomy (GTDB): domain Bacteria; phylum Bacillota; class Clostridia; order Oscillospirales; family Ruminococcaceae; genus CAKSAY01. Next base: position 45,493 of record CAKSAY010000004.1, read on the forward strand.
AAACAAAAACTTTTCTCTCATCAGCGGAGAAAAGTTAAATGATTTTTGCAATCGAACCGGTGTGCAAATTCAGTTTAAAGGGAATTATTATCATGTACACGCTGTACGTGCCCACAATTCTGAAATTTATGTCCTATATTTTGAAAACAACACAACGCTTATCAAGATAGCCAATGAATATAAACTTTCCAAGCCGTCAGTTTTATTGTTTATGATTGACAACTACGAAGAAATTTTTGAAGACAAAAAGGAAAGTGAAAAGTCGGCAATATTAGGCGCTATTGATGAGGACATCGAACGTTTTATCGGTCAAACCACAGGCTTTTTCAAACGTCTGTCTCACGATCGCTTTTTAGCTGTAGTGGAAGATCGCCATCTGCAAACGTTTATTCGGAATCGTTTCCCCATCTTAAACGATGTGAGAAGCATTAGTAAAGATGAACGGACGCCGATTACGCTCTCTATCGGTGTAGGATGTGCCGCTGATACACTGGCAGAAAGCGAAATTTTTGCCCGCCAAGCTTTAGATATGGCTTTAGGTCGGGGGGGCGATCAAGCAGCTGTAAAAACCAACAGCGGTTTTGAGTTTTATGGAGGCGTTTCAAAGGGAATTGAAAAACGCACAAAGGTAAAAACCAGAATCATTGCAACTGCACTTGCTGAGTTTATAGAACAGAGCGACAAAATTTTTGTCATGGGGCACCGTTTCGGAGATTTAGACTGTATGGGCGCCTCAATTGGAATGGCGAGAGCAATACAATTAATGGGAAAGCCCTGTCATATCGCTGTGGATTATAACAAAAACCTCGCCACTTCTCTGCTGGATCGAATCAAAGAGAGCGGTAACGGGGATCTGTTCATCCAACCGGATAATGCCATAAGCCAGGTGACCCCCAAAACCCTACTGATCATCATTGACACACACAATCCTGATTTTATTGAATCTCCGGCTTTATATCTGCAATGCGAAAACGTTGTCGTCATCGATCACCACCGAAAAATGGTTCGATATATTGAACCGACTGTTATCTTCTATCACGAACCCTATGCATCCTCAGCGTCAGAAATGGTAACGGAATTGATTCAATATATGGGAGACTTTAAACTAGGAGCGTTAGAAGCAGAGGGTCTTTTAGCGGGCATCATGCTGGATACGAAAAATTTTGTCATCAAAACAGGCGTGCGGACGTTTGAAGCAGCAGCCTATCTAAAACAGCTAGGCGCTGACACCGTCGCCGTCAGGAAACTATTTTCCAACACAATTGACGCTTATCAAAAAAAGACGCGCATTGTCTCGAATGCTGAAACTTACCGTAATTGTGCAATCGCCATTGGCGACTTTAAAAGTGAAGATATGCGCATAGTGGCGCCACAAGCGGCTGATGAGCTTTTAGGAATTTCAGGTGTTGATGCCTCGTTTGTTCTCTATGTCACCGGCTCAACGGTGAACATTTCATCCCGTTCTCTGGGTGCAGTCAATGCACAGCTCATCATGGAAAGTCTCGGTGGTGGCGGCCATCAAACTATGGCGGCTTGTCAGATGGAAAACACCAATCTTGAAAACGCACGTCAGCTTTTGTTAGAAGCAATTGATCGATATTTAGAGCAACATCCTAAAAAAGAATCATAAGTCAAGCTGCAAGGAGGAAACAAAATGAAAGTAATTTTGCTCGAAAACGTAAAAGGAACGGGAAACAAAGGAGATTTGGTGAATGTCAGCGACGGATATGCCAGAAATTTTCTTTTCAAAAAGAACCTTGCCCAGGCGGCAACAAATCAGGCAATCGGCGAAAAAAAGGCGCGCGATAACGCAAAGGAATTTCACTATCAAGAGCAGGTAAAAGCCGCTGAGGGACTGGCCAAAAAGCTAGAAGGAAAGTCCATCGCAATTGAAGCAAAAGCCGGCGATAACGGTAAACTGTTTGGTTCAGTCACTGCACGAGAAATAGCGCAAATTGTAAAATCCACATATAATATTCCTGTGGATAAACGAAAGATAACTGTGGACGAGATCAAGTCTTTTGGAATCTTTCCATTCAAAATCAAACTCATGAACGGCGTATATGCACAAATGAAAGTGGAAGTAAAAGAACAATAAACCGTCTAGAGAGCAACATCTAATTTGAAAGAGTGAAAAAGCTATGGCATTAGAAGAAAGTATGGAATTTTCGCAGCTTCCTTTCAGCTTAGAAGCAGAACAGTCCGTTTTAGGAGGCCTCCTTTTAAAACCGGAGGCTATTTCTGACGCTTTAAAATATATTGGAATCCATTCGTTCTATCAAAAGCAGCATCAAATGCTCTTTTCAATCATTGCACGTCTTTTCACGGCGGGCAATCCGGTTGACATCATCACTGTCATGGATCAGTCTCTAACAGAGGGTGTGTTTGACACCGAAGAGAACGCAAAAGTATACTTATCGCGCTTAATTGATATGGTTCCAACAGTTACCAACCTAGAGAGTTACTGCAAAATTGTCAGAGAGAAATACTACGTTCGCTCTCTCATCACAGCAGCGCAGGAAATCATAACAATAGCGACAGAAAATAGTTCAGATGCAGACACCATCATCGACGCAGCAGAACAAAAAATTTACAATATTCGAGGGAGTCAATTCACCTCCAGCCTGCTCCCCATCAAAGATCTTATCAATCGCGAGTTTGACCATCTCGAAACGCTCACCAATGGAGAAAATCAACAAAATCTCTCGAGTGGTTTTTCAAGTCTCGACGCCATTTTAACGGGGCTAAGTCCATCCGACTTGATCATTTTAGCCGCTCGTCCGGCAATGGGAAAGACGAGTTTTGCATTAAACATCGCTGTAAATGCAGCAAAAAGAAGTGGAAAGGATATCGCCATCTTTTCTTTAGAAATGTCGAGCCAACAGCTGGTAGAGCGAATGTTAGCGTCAGAGAGCAGGATTCAGTCGAATAAACTGCACACAGGTTTTTTAGAGCAGGAAGAATGGGCCTCTTTGGCTTCAGGTGCACAAAAACTAAGTGAAACAAACATCTATTTAGACGACACCCCCAGCATCACAGTAACGGAAATGAAAGGAAAATTGCGACGCCTCTCAAACCTTGGACTGGTAGTCATCGACTATCTTCAATTGATGTCAACAGGACGTCGAGACGGCAATCGCGTGCAGGAAATTTCGGAAATCACCCGAAATTTAAAAATTCTTGCCAAGGAGCTAAACGTCCCCGTCATCTCGCTCTCACAGTTGGCACGTGGACCTGAATCCAGGCAAGATCACCGACCAATGCTCTCCGACCTCCGTGAGTCCGGATCTATTGAGCAAGATGCGGATATTGTTCTGTTTTTATATCGAGACGAATACTATAATCCTGAAGACGGAAAGGTTGGAATTGCTGAATGTATCGTAGCCAAAAACAGGCATGGCGAGGTGGGAACAATTGAATTGAGCTGGAACGGCCAATTCACAAGATTCAGCGGATTGGATTTGACCCATCATGAATAGAATTCAAAAGGCGGTTTCAAAATATTTTCAAGACGGTCAAACGGTAGTCGTAGGTGTTTCAGGGGGAGCCGATTCGATGACGCTGTTAGATAGTCTTATGCACTGTGGCAAAAACCTACGCCTAATTGTGGCGCACATCAACCATAAACTTAGGCAAGAAGAAAGCACTCGGGATGAAGCGTTTGTACAACAATACTGCGAAGAAAATGCGCTGGAGTTTCGGCTCAAACAAGTTGATATACAAAAACAAGCCAAAATCTCAGGTTGTTCCATTGAAGTCTGCGGACGTATGGAAAGATACCGTTTTTTTTCCTCTCTCTGCCCAGAAGACGGAAAAATCGCCACAGCGCACACACTTTCAGATCGCGCTGAAACCATGCTGTTTCATATGATAAGGGGAACCTCCATCACAGGTCTATCCTCTATTCCCCGAAAACGAGGAAAAATCGTGCGACCGCTAATTGACTTCACTCGAACACAAATCGAGGATTACTGCCAAACACATGAAGTTCCGTTTGTCAACGATTCTACCAATCAAAGCACAGTTTATACACGCAACAAAATACGAATTGAACTATTGCCGCTTATGCGGGAAATCAATCCATGTCTCGAACAGCATATTGGCAATTTGGTTGAGGAATTGTCTGAAGACGATGAATACCTATTCTCACATGCAAAGCAATATTATAAAAAGATTTTCTACAATGGTAGACTCTCCATTGAAAATTGGAAAGCAATCCCCAATCCGCTCAAAAGCAGGGTGTTGGTTCTATTTCTCAAAGAAAAAAAAGTTTCATATGACTATCAGGCTATCTCCACACTTCTGTCAATCTGTGAGCAACAACAGGGTCGTTGTAGTTTATCAAGCAACTATGAAGCTTTTGTTTTAAAAAAGCAACTCCTAGTTGAAAAAAAGCAGGCGCCTTGCGCACCATTCTCATATTTGATAACGCCCTTTTGTGCATACTATTTTCAAAATCTTCAAAATTTGCGTGTAGAATTCTGTGATATTGGCAATTATGCCGATTTTTTAAACTCTTGTGAGAATTCCTTTATTTCTGCGCTCGATTATGATAAAATAAAAGGTACCATCCTGTTAAGACAGCGATTGCCGGGTGATACCATACGTTTATCGGCGCGGCCAAACAAGTCATTAAAAAAACTGATGAATGAAAATTGTATTCCGGTCTATTTGCGCAGCCGTCTTGCTGTTCTTTCAGATGAGAACGGTTTATTATGGGTGCAAAATGTTGGTATAGATGTCCGCGTTTGCGTGTCAGAAAACACACAGAATCTTCTTCTCCTAGTCTGGAATAAACAGAATATAGAAAGGTAATGAAAATTATGAATCGTGATGTGCAAAGCATTCTTTTTGCAGAGGATGAAATCAAACAAAGAGTTGCCCAAATGGGTGAACAAATCAGCCGTGACTATCAAGGAAAGGAACTGGTTCTTTTGGGGATATTGCGCGGCTGCGTTGTATTTTTAAGCGATTTAATGCGGCATATAACCGTTCCCTGTGAAATTGATTTTATGTCTGTTTCAAGCTATGGATTCGGAGCGCAAACCACCGGAGCTGTCACGATTCGCCATGATATGACAATGGACCCAAAAGGAAAAAATCTTTTAATTGTTGAGGATATTTTAGACACCGGCGTCACATTGTCTCATGTTAAGCCCGCTTTAGAACAAAGAGGCGCTGCATCAGTAAAAATTGCATCGCTGCTCGATAAGCCCTCCAGACGTAAAGTTGATATTCAATTAGATTATTATGGTTTTTCAACGCCGAATCAGTTCTTAGTCGGCTATGGTTTAGACTATGCCGAAAAATATAGAAACCTACCCTACATAGGCGTCCTCAAGCCCGAAATATATCAAAAATAAATTCATATTTTAAACGCAATAGACTTCGTGTCAGATAAAACCTCCCAAAGACCGTGTGTTTGGATGAGAGATAATTTCTGAAAGTCAAATTTTATGTTACACCTGAAAGGAGATGTTACTTTGGGAAACAATAAAGGCAGCAAGGGCTATATTCTACCAATTGTTATTATTATTCTGGTTGCGATTATGGGGATGTTTCTTCTCTCCACAATGGGCACACCACCAAGCAATTTAAAATACTATCAGGTAGTAAATTACTATCAAACAGACCAAGTAGCAGAATCCACCCTTGATCTGGGTAGTGGACAGCTTGACTTTAAGCTCAAGGGAGATAACCAAAAAACACAAACGTATAAAGTGCCCAGTGTTTCTCTTTTTGTTGAAACGGTCAATGACGCCATCATGACCAACCATGCAAATGATTTGGATAGCGCGGCAAATATAATCGACTATGAACCGGCAACAGATAACTCCTGGATTATCACCATTATCCCTTCGTTGTTAGGCATTCTGCTTTTGGTAGGCCTGTTTATTTTTATGATGAAGCAAAGCGGCGCCGGTGCCGGAAAAATGGGGCAATTTGGCAAAGCTAATCTGAAAAACACGATGGAAAAGGGTAGAAAGACAACATTTGATGAGGTTGCGGGCGCAGAAGAAGAAAAAGCCGAATTAACAGAAATTGTTGAGTTTCTCAAAGACCCGCGCAAGTTTAATGAAATTGGTGCCCGCATTCCTAAAGGCGTTCTGCTCATTGGCCCTCCGGGAACCGGTAAAACGCTTTTGGCTCGTGCCGTTGCCGGAGAAGCCGGCGTGCCGTTCTTCTCCATTTCCGGATCGGACTTTGTGGAAATGTATGTCGGCGTTGGTGCGTCAAGAGTGCGTGATTTATTTGAACAGGCAAAAAAGAATGCGCCTGCCATTATCTTTATTGATGAGATTGACGCAGTGGGAAGACAGCGTGGCGCAGGGCTAGGCGGAGGTCATGACGAACGTGAGCAAACTCTCAACCAGCTGCTTGTTGAAATGGACGGATTTGGCGCAAATGAAGGTGTGATCATCATTGCAGCAACCAACCGCCGTGATATTCTCGACCCCGCCCTGCTCCGTTCAGGACGTTTTGATCGCCAGGTAATCGTTGGTTATCCTGACGTCAAAGGCAGAGAAGAAATCTTAAAGGTTCATGCGAGAAACAAACCGCTTGGATTTGACGTTGACTTAAGCATCATTGCAAAATCTACAGTTGGCTTCACCGGCGCGGATCTTGAGAGCTTGATGAATGAAGCGGCATTGTTGGCGGCACGTAAGAATCATAAAGCAATCACATTGACCGATATTGAAGAAGCAACCATAAAGGTGATTGCCGGCCCTGAAAAGAAATCTAAGATAATTACTGATAAAGAGAAGAAACTGACAGCTTATCATGAAGCAGGCCACGCCGTTAGCACCTATTACTGTAAAACGCTCGATCCCGTTCATCAGATTTCGATCATTCCTCGGGGTATGGCCGGCGGCTATACACTCTCTCTGCCGGAGCAAGATGCAAGTTACGTGCTTCGTGAACACATGAAAGAAGAACTCATCACTCTTCTTGGCGGCCGCGTGGCGGAATCGCTCGTTTTGGGAGACATTTCAACAGGCGCTTCTAATGATATTGAACGCGCCACTGATATTGCAAGAAAGATGGTAACCAAATATGGCTTTACTGATGATTTGGGTCCCATTGTCTACGGTGCAGCAGAGCATGAGGTTTTCCTGGGGAGAGACTTAAATAACACCAGGAACTACTCTGAAACGGTTGCAACCGCAATTGATAAAGAAATTCGCAAATTGGTTGACATAGCGTATGAAAAGTGTTCAGAAATCCTATCTACGCATATTGATCAGCTGCATCTGGTAGCGCAATATCTTATCCGCCGCGAAAAGGTGGACGGTCAAGAATTTAAAGACCTGATGGAAGGCGTCATCACAACTGCTGATATTGAAGAAATGGACGCAAAAGCAAAAGCACGTGAAGAACAAAAGGAAAAGGAAAAACAAGATCAGTCTGCACAAACAGATGAATCTGCACAATAAAATAAAAAACGTCTCGGATTATAATCATCCGAGACGTTTTTTATTAAGCACTGTGAAAACGCTACCCCATTGCTGCCCAAAAATTCCTCAAAACAAACCCTTTAAAGCAGTTGCAAACCAAGCAGCATTGTCCTATCATGCTTGGTCAGATGACATAAATCTTCATTGAAGAATGCAGTCATCCTTTTTGCAACACGAAAGTTTACCGGAACGAAGTCTACGAAAAAATGTTTGCAAAACAGCAATGGATTCTTCTTCACACACGCCGCCTACAACTTCCGGATGATGATTATACGACAGCGCAGCAAGATTGACAACAGAAGCCAGCGAACCCGCCTTAGCGTTATAAGCTCCAAACACAACCCTATCAATTCGTGCATTTATAATAGCGCCGGCACACATAGCACAGGGTTCAAGCGTCACATAAAGAGTCGCGTTTGGAATTCTCCATCCGCCCAATATCTTGGCAGCATCCTGAATGGCTAAAAGCTCTGCATGGGCAAGCGGGTTCTTGTCAATCTCACGACGATTGCAGGCAAAAGAGATGATTGCATTATTTTGCACCAAAACAGCGCCAATTGGTGTTTCTCCTAATCTAGCCGCTAATTCTGCTTGTCCTAATGCAATACGCATATAGGTTCTATCTATCTCTTCATTCATAAAACAGCCCTCCTAGAGCAAAAAAACAGCCAACAGGAGCATTCCTTGTTGGCTGCATACACTTTTTTATTAGATTACATCAATTGTGGAAACATATCGAATATTAGAATCCGTTGTTGTATAGGTCATACTCACCGACCGGCCGGGCGTTAGCATAGGCAGTTCATCGCTCTTTTCAATCGACGCAACATAGGTAATAGCCGGATCATCGGTTAGTGTAAAGTAATAATTCGTATTTCCATCCTTAACCGCAGAGGCCAATGTTCCAATAGTACCGGAAACTTCTATCGTTTCAGATGTACTGGCGGCATTCGCACCACTAGACTGCATTTGCTTGACATAAGAATCCTGCGCGGCCGGAATGGATTCACCGACTCCAACAATCTGATAATTCTCTACAGAAACAAAAGCATATTGTTTAATCAGACCAGCCTCATCCTTTAAGCTTAAGAAATAGGTAGGATAATTCGAGACGTTAATTAAAATAGGGAAAGTTGCAGCATAATTCTTTTCTTGCACCTTGCCCTCTGCCGAGCGCATGGCAGATTCCTCGTCAGCACCGTTAATTTGATAATACTTCGTCTCTTTTGTGCGCATATTAACGAGAATAAAGCCAATGTTAGATTGATCTCCTGTAACAGAGGTTAAACCGGTATACATCCATAAATCGTCGTTTAAGGCCAAACTTGTGTAGCCCGGCGTTGTGGTAATCACATCTCTCTGACCAAAAATGGAGTTAAACCATCCATTAGAATATTTTCCCCAATTGTCAGCCTGTGTGTTTAATAAATCAGCAGGATAGGCATTATCAATCCATTGAGGCACATCGCCAATGTCATAGTGCGTCATTTCTCCGGTGACAGCGTCCACCAAAACGATCCCTGTAATATCTTTACCGCCAAGGAAACCGATTTCAAAATCATAAATCGGAACAACCCAGAAAGGCGCGCCGGATTCATCGATTTCAAAGACAGCGTCATCAAGCATAGCAGTAGGATAAGCAAAACGAATATGACGATAAAGATTTCTGTTAAAATGTTCATAATCGCCATATTTCATTGGCTGATCCAATTCCACCAAATCGGTCTGCTGCGTGGCCATATTAATTTTAATATAATACGGCACGCCCTGCGACTGATTGGTAAACCATTTGATAATATCGCTATATTCTAACGGAGAAACACGCGTTGGGGAATTCTGATAGTTAATTTGGGTATACATATTGGAAATCTCAAACTGTGAAACAAGAGAAACCACCTCGCCAAGCTTTCTATTTCCCAACTTAATCGCCATTTCTTTGTCCACAACAGGGATTTGCGAAAGCGGAAGCTCTGCAATGTCTTCCTGGAAGTTACCGGTTTCTACGCTCAATTGATCATGATAATCGCCGGCATTAAAGATTTCAGAAGACGAAATCCAAATAGCGCCCACTATCACAACCACAACGCCCAGCACGACACCGCCGATTCGAAGATATTTTTTAAAGCGTTTCTTAGAGGTGTTCACCTTAATAACCTGGCCGCCAATCTTAACCTCCGTCGTTTCCTGACTTTCTTTTCGCGTTTTCTTTGGCAAATTCTTGCACAATAAATACCGTACGCCAAAGAAAACGGCAATCACGATAATGACATATGTCCAAAAGTCAGAAGATTTAATGTTAATTGCCGGAATGGTGATATAAAACCAAACAGCGGCAAACACCAAAGTGATTATGATTGGCAGAATAATCTTTCTCATCCAATGCTTTTGCGTCTTGTTTTCCATTCGTCCAACTCCTCGATTGTCAATAGTATGCCTGCAAACGGCAAAACGATAAGACCAAACACCGCATAAACAACAGGCATGTTACATATAGTCTTTATAAACATCTCCCTATCGTATAGCGCTACTGCGTAACTAAATCTACCGGCGTTTTGCGTTTACCGGGCAAACTGTTGTTATAATGCTCTTGTAAAGTAAGATTCTTATTAAAAGTCTTTCCAATACATTATAACACAGTCATATTTTAAAAGCAAAGACTTTTTATTTATGAGTTGACAGAATGAACAAAAACGAATATAGTTAATAAAAAAGGAAAGGTAAAAAATAAGATGAAAGTATTGCTGTATTCTGAGGGACAAAACATCATTAAAAATTCCGGTATTGGAAAAACGCGTGAGCATCAACTCAAGGCGCTGAGAATGTATGGAATCGACGTTACCTTTCACCCAAATGAACCGCATGATATTGTTCACATCAACACTACCGGCCCCCGTTCACGTCACTTAGCAAGAAAGTCGCGGCAGTCAGGCACGCCGGTTGTCTACCATGCACACAGCACGGAGGAGGATTTTAGAAACTCCTTCATTGGCTCAAACTTTTTTTCTTCTAGCGTAAAAAAATGGCTTATCAGCTGCTACACATCTGGGAACGTGATTATAACCCCCACGCCTTATTCTAAAAAACTGTTAGAAAATTACGGGATTCAAACACCTATTTACACAGTGTCTAACGGAGTTGATTTGGAATTTTTTAGGCCAAGCGCAGAGAAAAAAGACGCGTTCCGGAAACAATTTGGTTTTACGCATAAAGATAAAGTTATCCTCGGCGTGGGGCTTTATATTGAACGAAAAGGAATTTTAGATTTTGTCGAGATGTCCAAGCGACTGCCACAATACCAATTCATCTGGTTCGGCCACACCCCGCTTTATTCTATCCCTGCAAAAATTCGCCGCATTGTGCGTGCAAAATATCAAAATCTCTCTTTTCCCGGATATGTTGACAGTAAGGTTTTAAGCACTGCCTATTGCGGCGCCGATCTCTTTTGGTTTCCAACATTTGAAGAAACAGAGGGGATCGTTTTGCTAGAGGCTATGGCGGCCAAACAAAACGTATTGGTGCGCAATATTCCCATCTACGCGGGTTGGATGAAAAATGGAAAAGACGTTTATAAAGGAAACAGCTGTCGGGAGTTTGAGCAAAAAATTGTCGGTATATTAGAGAACAAACTGCCGGATTTGACAGAGCAAGCCTATGCTCTTGTAAATGAAAAAAGCATTGCAAACGTGGGAAAACAGTTAAAAAACATTTATATTTCTCTGCTTCATAAATATTAATAGATTCAAAAAGCAGCTATCTGTTTAAGCTAAAGATAGCTGCTTTTTATTCGTCATTTTTTCTCCTATTTCGCAAACGTATTCCCAATGACAATTCGCTTAGACTAACGTGAATTATCATGTACCTCTGAATTGCTTGGAAAATTAGAAAAGCTGTACCCTGCATGTATTCAGGCACTCTGATATATATTTCTAAATTTCATTAGAACTCAGTCTTCGTGTCTGTGTATCTGGATATTCCCTATATTCTTCAACGCTGAAAATAGGCGCCATACTGTTGCATGTTTTTCCCTTATTCTTTTATTTAGATATAATTGCAAATCCTTATTATCTGCAAATATTTTGTATGCAAGTCTGCCATTCTTCTTTTTATCTCATAAATACCACATGGCTTTTTCATGCTAAAATCAGCAGTGCGAAGACATAATTTGCAATTTCGAGTGACTGAAAAAGAAATTCCCAGCGTTGTAACCTGCGCTTCAGGTCATGCTCGATACAAATACACCGTCCACAATTTCCGCAAATGTACTATGTGTGACTTTTCAAACAATTCAATGGATTCAATAATGGTGTAATTCTATTTTAATCCATATAACATTCCTAGCACATTTTTACATACTTCTTCTCTATGCGATTATTTTGATATGATACAATATTCATCCTCCCTGCTTCAAAGCAGTGGTTACACGATTCCGAACAGAACGTTTTATATACCTGTCATATGATAGGGGATAACGCCGCACAGTCCACCCATTCAAATAAATCTAATAGAATCCTATACGTAAATTGGTTCTGATTTCTCATTCCATTACATAAGAATAGTAGGACGTAGAATATTCAAAGGAAAGAGGCGATGAATGTGAAACGGCGTAAAATCCTTCTTGTGATCGTTGCGATTCTTGTATTTTCGGCGCTCATTGTCACTGCAATCACCTATCCAAATGTAACGGCCGCTGAAAAAAATGCAGAGCAAGAAGAAGACTTCATTAAATGGGTTGAGTTCAAACCGCCTGTTTGTGCAATGGAAAAGGCGCTCGAGGCAGATATCGACAGTTATAACGACGCCATTCATCTTAATTGGATCGATCTTTTGAGTTATCTTGCAGCAAGCTATTGGGGCGAATGGAGTCGTTATAAAAGTTCTGATTTAGATGCTTTAATTGCAAAATTAAAGGATGGCCAAAAAATAGAGCAGTTAGCGGCAGGTTATCAGGAATTCCCCTATTTTCGCGAAGCCTATCATGCAGTTTTAGATGGATTTGTTGGGGAATATCAAATTGGCACCGGAGGATATGACATAAACGGAAATCAAATTATGGAAACCAAATATGGACTGCGCGCTTATTCTCCCATTGCATATGGCTTTAGCTTTAACCATTATAAAGACTTTGGCGTGTCAAGAAGCTTTGGCTTTAAACGGCGTCATTTGGGAAACGATTTGGTTGCCAGCGTAGGAACACCGGTTGTGGCAGTTGAAAGCGGCGTTGTCACCCAATGTGGCTGGAACAAATACGGCGGCTGGAGAATCGGCATACGCAGCTTTGACTCAAAAAGATATTATTACTATGCCCACCTAAGAAAAGATCACCCCTTTGCGCCCGGCATAGAGGTAGGCTCGGTCGTCAATGCAGGCGATCTCATAGGTTATGTGGGCATGACCGGCTATAGCAACACAGAAAATGTCAATGGAATGACAATTCCCCATCTACATTTCGGTATGCAGCTTATATTTGACGAATCACAAGTAGAAAGCGATAATGAGATTTGGATCGACGTCTATAACATTGTAAATCTACTTGAAAAGCATAAATCTCCTCTCGTGAGAAAGGAGGGGGAAAAAGACTATGCACGCAAATATCAATTTGTGGATCCCACAACAGAGGCCTACAAACAAGAGCAGGCGTCTAGCGAAACACAGTCTGCCGCATGAATAAAAATGCAAGGAAGCCTTTCATATCTGCATCAAATACTATCCACAAACACTCTGTGTGGTTGCGCCACCAAGCAAACCACTTACGCTCAATCATAAAAAGAAAGTAGCCAGAAAATTATTTGCCCCTCAAATATTAATTTAAGACAACCGTCATATCCATATGTAAAGCTTTAAAAATAGCCCATCAAGCCGCGGACAGACGCTTCATTTTGGAAAAACACTTTCTCTTGATTTCCAATTTGACATAAAAGTTCGCCACCGGTTGTGATCTTTTTTGCCACACCACAAATTCTCCCCTGCTTGGTCTCAATCATAACTTCTCTGCCACAGGTAATGCAACGCTTTTCATAGTCGCTTAAAAAAGCCGTGGAGAAGCCCTCTGACTGCCATCTGTCAAAACACTCCTCAAATTTCACCAAAAAATCTTCCGCCACCCTCTCTAATGAAAGTCGCTTTCCGGTTTGTGAAAACACCGACCCGGCATACGGCAAATTCATGCTATCGAACCACTCTCGCGACTGCAAAAGGTTTATGCCGATTCCGCAAACAACCATAGCTCTCCTGTCCATAAAACTTCCCTCACACAAAATGCCCGTAATTTTTCTGCCGCCTAACAACAAATCATTCGGCCATTTAATGCACGGGTACAAATCAAAACTTTCTAATGTATAAGCAGCTGCTAAAGCAGTAACCAGTGTAAGGGTTTGCAAAACCTCTGCGTGTTCAACAGAAAGAACCATAGAAATAGCAAGCGATTGCCCCGGCTTTTGTGCCCACTTCCTGTCTCGGCTTCCCCTCCCTTGCCTTTGGCAGTCCGCCATCACGACGCTTCCATGAGCCAGCTGCTGCAAATGTTCCTTGCAATATTGATTTGTCGAATGAACTTCATCGAATAAAAGCAATGGCTTTCCCAACCATTTCGTCTTCAAATCAAGCTCTGTCAAAATTCTTCACCTCCACAATGTTCGTAACAATCCCGGCTTTTGTTAAGTCAATGGTTCCGTAGCTAGGCTTCGCACCGCGCGGCTGACCCAGGCTGCCGGGGTTTAAAATGTGCAACCCATCACAATAAGCTGTAAAGCTTTTGTGCGTATGACCATATAATGCAATAGAGGCATGTTGTTTGACAGCGGCTTGTGCAAGCCGATCAAGCCCCGCCTTCACAGAAAGGGTGTGTCCATGGGTCATAAAGATGCAAACACCACCGAGCACAATGCTTCTCTCCAACGGAGCAAGCTGCTGAAAATCACAATTTCCACGAACGGAATAGAAATTTTTGCAGGCAAACTTTTGCTCTAATCTCTTAAATTCATCCAGTCCATCTCCTAAATGAAGATAGCAATCCGTTTGCTGATAGGTCCTCTCAAACACCGAAAGCAAACGATAATAGATTCCATGGGTATCAGAAAATACAACGATTCTCATAGTCGCATCCTTTCAAACACTTAATCGCATAAACATAATCTGTCTTGAAAAAGGAGAATGTATCTTGAATCAATCATTTTCACAACAGGAATTAAACGAAATGCTCAACCGTCTGTCTCAAAAAGCAAAAACAGAGGACATAAACAACCTAAGCAAGCAATCGCCGCAAGAGCTTCTCAAAAAACTCAGCGCTGAAGACGCGGCAAAAATCAAAGCGGTTATGAAAGACAAAGAAGCAATGAACAACCTGCTCAATTCACCACAAGCCAAAGCACTCATGAAGATGATCAACAAAGGAAAAAGGGGGAAATAGCATTGGAAGATATAGCCCAAACCCTACAGGACATTTTAGGAAGTGAAGAGGGTCAACAAAAGCTCAAAGGACTTATAGAAATGTTTGGGGATGGGCATGATGGCATCGATCTTTCAATGCTCGAGGGAATGCTCTCAAGCACACAAAATCAATCAGCGCCCTCAAACAGCTCCGCCAACAATGAAAAACCGCCTGACGGCGGTTTGGATTTGCAGGCGTTAATGGGAATTGGCAGAATGATGGAGCAGGTCAATAAACCAGATAGCAAGACAGAGCTCATCCGCGCTCTAAAGCCCCTTCTCTGTCCGGAACGGCAGAAAAAAGCTGACACCGCAATCAAAATTCTTCGCCTTCTTTCTCTCCTGCCTTTATTGAGAGAAAGCGGCCTTTTAGATAACTTTAATCTTTAGGAGAACCATTATGAAACGCAACTACAGTCAAGAAGACATCGCCGCAATGCAACAGGACGCAATCCGCCGTGTGAAAGAAATGGATCGCCGTGCAAGAGCGCATCTTCACCCAAACAACGAAAGAGTACAAGACGAACAACTTAGGGAAATCACCCTACCCATTGCGGAAGCAACGCTGACGCACGACGAGCAAAAGCAAGAACATAATCCGGCAAAAGCCAGTTCCTCCCCCCTTCCCTTCAGTCAGCTGTTAGAGGGGCTCGGTTTGGACAGCGATCATATCCTAATTATTGTCCTTATCATCATTTTAATGCAAGAAGGAGCGGACAAATTGCTAATTTTTGCATTAGTTTATTTAATGCTATAAAATAAAAAACGTTTTTCCTCTTCATGCGTTATTGGACAAGCTCTTGTGCCAATGAGAGCAATGCATTCCGCTCATTTGGAATCTTTCCCTCAATCACTTGGCGCAATAATTCCTCTAAAACAGTGCCGATTCTCCGTCCAGACGGCACACCCAACAGAAGAAGATCCTCTCCGTTAACGGCAAGCTCTTTTCGAGAGCAGCATAGATGATGTTGCGTAACTTCCTCCATCCATTTTAAACAATCCGCTCTCATCTTCACATCCAATATGCCAACAGCT
This sequence comes from uncultured Oscillospiraceae bacterium, assembly GCA_934438055.1. Classification (GTDB taxonomy): domain Bacteria; phylum Bacillota; class Clostridia; order Oscillospirales; family Ruminococcaceae; genus CAKSAY01. Next base: position 61,410 of record CAKSAY010000004.1, read on the forward strand.
TTCCCAACAGCCAAAAAGGATTGCATGCTCTTTTCTCCCAATTCTCCATAAAGCTTGCAAAAGGAAATCTTATCAAAATCAGGCATTGAAAGATTTTTTAGCAACAGGGTCACATCTGCAATTGTCTTTGAATCAAAACGCAGTGAATGTAACAAATTCATACGCTCTAAGGGAGAAAATGGCCATAAAAAAAGGCAGAGACGGGCCAAAAAATCAGGCGGTGTCCTCTCAAAGCGCTCCAAAAGTGTAGCAAAAAGGTTTTCCTCTTTGTAAAATGGAAAAAGAGTCTGCCAAACAGGCTTGCAGCGCTCCAATGCCTGTACGATATAATTCCCATGAAACGTAAAAAACAGCTCTCTTTGAATTCTCTCTCTAGACAGGAGGCGCAGTCCGTCCACTGCGTCAAACATAGCATAACGCGTTTTATCTTCAATTGCAAAACCCAGCACAGCGCAAAAACGAACCGCTCGTAAGATGCGTAAAGCGTCTTGAGCAAAACGTTGACGAGGGTTCCCAACCGCACGCAAAACCCCTCTTTGCAAGTCCAAAAAACCGCCAACAGGGTCAAGCAGTCCCTGCTGCGGATGATAGGCCATTGCATTGATCGTAAAATCTCTTCTCTGTAAATCCTCCCACACACTGTCTGTAAAATAAACTCTATCGGGATGTCTTGCATCGGTATACTCTCCATCGCGGCGAAATGTTGTGACCTCTACAGGATGTCCGTCAGCTAAAACAGTAATGGTTCCATGCTTTCTTCCTGTCTCAAACGTCTTCCGGTGAGTTAGACAAGAAAGAATTTCATGGGGCAAAGCACTCACTGCCAAATCGCAATCATAAGGCTGTTTTCCTAAAAGAGAATCACGAACCCATCCTCCCACAATATAGGCAGAATAGCCATGACGAATCAGTTCCTGCGCAATGCACCAAGCGGCAGGCGGCGGAGAAAGCTTCACATCCTTTCTCGTTTCCATTCACGAATCCTTTCCTTTGTTTGCGGCGGCACCCTTTTAGAATCCAAAATTTTTTGTAGAGCAATCTGACGGATTTTCTCATCAATCTTTCCATACCGCAAATGGGGTGCAGTCTGTTTGGGAAATTTAATAAATGCTATTGAAAGAAGCCAGCCGTTTGCCATTTGAACATAATAATCTGAGCAAGCAATATTTACACTATGTATAATAACTTCTTCTATATACATATCGTTTATAAAATAGTCCAACAATAACACCAATCCAAATCGTTTCGTCCACGGATTTTCCTCTTTGAGCAGTGAAACTGCAAAGGCAAACCCTTCTGCTTGATTCTTCACCTTTTGAAAAGATTTCAACGACGAACATGTCATATCGCAAACCGCCCAATTTTCAACTTTCGGAATAAAATCTCTCAACAGGGCGCAGGTTGTTAAAAAATCAGCCTTATATTTCCCAATCACAATGCCCTGCAATAAAAACTCCTCATAATATTGATAGGTAATCATCTGAAAATAAGACGCAACGTCTCCTTTGGCGATTTCTCCGGCCATGTTTTTAAGCAACGGTGCACGAACACCAATCATCTCGAGTTCTGTGGGAATGATCCTCTTTTGAAAGGTGCGGTAATCAACGTCTTGCAGCAAAAACAGCTCCTTCAGGAGTTGGTCATAATCCTGCTGTGTCCAACCAACTCGATTCAATTCCATCTAGTTTTTCCCATTCCCTTCATAAAACTTTCCCTGCCAAAGAGCGTGACTCCTCAAATAACCATCTATCGCATTTAAAACCTTACGTTTTTGCAGGCTCCACAAAGGCGCCTCCAGCGCATCTCTCTTTCCGTCTCCGGTTAAACGCTCAATCACAACCGATGGCGGCAGGAATGTCAACTGCTTGCAAACAAGTGAAACATATTCATCCTGACTTAGGGGCGTATATTTTCCCAAATGGTAATCTTTAGACAATGCCGTGTTGTTTAGAACATGAAGAAGATGAATTTTGACACTGTGGGGAGATAATTGCGCTACCTGTTTTGTTGAAGCAAGCATTTGTTCAAAATCTTCACCGGGAAGCCCATTAATGAGATGAATGCAGACTGCAATCCCATTCTCTTTGAGTTGGCAATATGATTCTAAAAATTCCGCATAACAATAGCAGCGATTGATTCTCTTCGCCGTGTTGTCATGCACTGTTTGCAGCCCCAATTCAAGCGTTAAATGCGTTCTGTTGTTTAATTCTCTCAAAAGAGGAAAAATCTCATTCGGCAAACAATCCGGCCGCGTAGCAATACTAAGCCCAACAACATTTGGCAACGCCAGCGCCTCCTCATAGCGCTGTCTTAACACTGATAAAGGAGCATATGTATTCGTAAACGCTTGAAAATAAGCAATGACAGGCAATTCACCCCACTTTTTGGCCATCATCTTGCTTCCCTCTTCCAACTGCACAGCAATTGGAAGACTTCTGCTCCCGGCAAACTCTCCGCTTCCCGCAGCAGAACAAAAAGTGCACCCGCCGATCCCCTTTGAACCATCCCGATTCGGACAGGTGAACCCGGCGTCGATTGCCACCTTGCACACCTTACTGTGAAAAATCCCACGAAAGTATTGATTCAGTGAATAATAACGTTTATCGCCAAAGAAAGATGGATAAAGCGCTGCCATCATTACACAGAAATGCCGAGCATAGCTGTGCCCGCTATGAGAATGAGAACAAAAACAATCCCCCAAGTGTAAAGCAAATAACGAACACGGATCGTATTTTTAACCATGAGCATCATTGGAATGGAGAAGAATGCCAAAGATGCAGCCAAAGAAAACAGAATGCCAAAGGAAACATGCAAATTAATAAGCGTGGAAAGGACGGGTACAACCGAAATAATATCCGTATGCAGCACAAGGCCAATCACAGCGGCGAGAAAAACGCCAAGGAAGCCCAAAGATGAAATTTTGGAAGCGAAGTCTAAGTCCACTACACTAATAATTAGAGCCGATAAAGCAACGCCTAATAGAATCCACAACCACTGGTGCTTAAAAGTGTGCATCGTCTCATGTAAAGCACATGCAAGGCGATCAGAGAATTTTAGATTTTTATTGACTTCAATAGAAGATGTTTCAATTTCAGCTTTAATATATTTCTCACCATGAAAAATGGAGAGAACAAAGCCGGTAATAACCGCAATCAATATGCTTGCAACAACAAACGCGAGCGTAAACCGCCAGTCTGTCAAAGCCGCCATGGAAATCAACGATGCAATGTTAATCAAAGAAGAGGAGAGGAGAAACACCATTCCAAGATGAAGGGGGACGCCAAAAGCGAGAAAACCAAAAAACAGCGGAACATTCGTACAAACGCAAGTGGAGGAAAACAGCCCTGCCACAGCTGCTAAAAAAATCGCGCCAAAACGATTGACATGCAAAAGTGTGTAACGCACAGATTGCGCTGAAATATAGGTCTTCAAAAAAGATACGATAATCAAAACAACAAAGAACACCAAAAAAGTACGAATAAGATCGTAAGTAAAATGGGAAAGAAATTCAGAAAGCGAACTTCCCTCCTCCAAATGAAAAAGCCAACAATAAAAAGTTTCTATTAATTCCTGCATAGGTCCATGGCTATGGGTTGCGTGATCCGCTACTGACATTAAAAACTGCAATTGCATTCTGTTCTTCCCTCTTCCTTTTTTCAACAAGATATGACCAAATAGTCATCCTTGCTTGCATCCTACTAAAAAATCCGACTAAACCGTTCGCCTGCATAAACAGCCAAACTCTATTAAAATCGCAGGCAATAAGTCAACTCCTTTGCTTTGCAAGACTTTACAAACATGTATGTTTATAAAAATTCTTTTAAATTACATCTTAATATTATACATGATAAAACATTCTTTTTCAACTAAAGAATAGCAAAATTTGTAACTCCAGAGAACAAATGTATAGACTTTTGTTGTAATTTCGTCTATAATATAGGTATTCTGTCCACTAACCTTTACGCCCTATTCACTACCATCTTGAGTAGAAAACAATATCGTAATTGAGAGCCATAAAATACAAGCAAAGTTTTGCAGGCAAAAAAATCACAAAAAGAGGAAATTACAGATGGATGGCTTGCACAAAAAACTGCAAAACAGCATTAGATGCACCAATAGCTTTCTGCACTGCATAATGAAAGGGAATTCAGCAACTCTTTCAAAACCACAAAAAATGTTTTAAAACAACCCGGCCATTTAGCGTCCTATGCAAAGACACAATCAATGGTTCTAAGATGGTGTAACGCTTATAATTGAACACAAAACAAGCTATATGATAACATAGAAAAGAGGAATAAAATGAAAATTATGGCTGTTGATCTCGGCGAAGCAAGAACAGGTATTGCAATATGTGATAAAACAGAGTTTCTAGCCTCTCCGGTAGGGGTGATTCATGATAAAGAGCCTGACAGCATTCTACAAAAGGTTGTTGCTGCAACCAAAGAATATGATGTGAAAATGGTTGTAATAGGTCATCCTGTAAATATGGATGGAACCTGTGGGGAGCGCGCGCAGTTATGCGAACAATTCTCCAAAAAATTGGCCGAAGAAATTTCTATTCCCGTTAGATTATGGGATGAACGGCAAAGCACGCTAGAAGCGACCAAATATCTTAATGAGACTAACACAAGAGGAAAAAAAAGAAAAAAGGTTATTGACCAAGTAGCCGCTACGATTATCCTGGAAAGCTTTATGACCTATCGTAAAAACAACCCTGAGGAACAATAAAATAGAGTTGCTTATATTCCATATTTTTGGAGAGCTCAAAGCAACAAATTGTTATGGAAAAATAATCAAACTTGCAGCTTCTCGCTGCAAAAAGTGCCATAAAAACAAAAAGTCCTGTATTCATGCAGGACTTTTTTTATTAACAGATTATTGCACATCTGCATTAGGAGCGCCAGTATCAGGATTTGTGCTAAGAGTAACTTCAATGCCCATAGAGAGGTCAACATTTTCATAAATCACTTTGTTGCCGTCTGTGTCTTTTGTTTGAATGTCGAATACCGTATTCTCCATGTCTTGAGAATAGAAATCTACCGGACAGGTGTCCTCCGGCTCTACTGTGTCTTGTGGAAGCACATTATCAGTCCAATTTTCGGTGTCAGCAGGAGCAACTGTTAGCTGATTGATTGTCGTCCCTGTTTTATTAATTAAAATAAAGTTCTGTGGAATGCCCTCTTCAGCCATATCTACAGAAGATGAAGATGAACCGGTTGTATTGCTGCTACATGCAGTCAAGAAAGCTAAGCACATTACCCCAGATAAAGCCAACGCTAAAATTCTTGTCTTTTTCACTTTTATTCTCTCCTTTATTAAAGATAAATATCATTATAATATTAGTCAGCTGAAATTACAAGTGTTTTTTTCAAATTTATCCAACCGTCTTACCTAAAAAGATGCACAAACAAAGAAAATAGAACAAAAATTGACGGGAATTTAGATAAAAAACAGTCGGTCAAAAAGCCATAAAATCTTAGAAAATCCATGTTAAGGCTAAATAGTCGCAACTATTCTTTGAGCAAACATTTATAAATCTCTGCCTTTCGAAAGCCGCTTAGCGCCGCCGCCTGTTTTGCAGCTTCCGTTCCCCGCAGTCCACTCTCCATAAAATCACGCGCCATCTCAACAGCTTGCTGCAAAGTCATTTCTTCCTGAAGCTCCTGTGCGCCCTCTACAACCAAAACAAACTCTCCTTTAGGGGTATTCTGCGCATACCAACGCACAGCTTTTTCTAATGTTGTGCGGTTGACGTTTTCATGAAATTTTGTTAATTCCTTAATAAGAGAAATCCTGCGGTTTCCAAACGCCTGAAACAAATCCTGCAAAGTGGTCAACAGCTTGTGCGGCGCCTCATAAAAAATAATGGTTGCCGTCTCTTTCTTTAAAGAAGCAAGTCGTTCCAGCCGATTTTTGCGCGTCGTGCTCAAAAAACCCTCAAATCGAAAGCGCGAAGTTGCCAAACCGCTGACAACAAGTGCAGTCACTGCAGCGCACGGCCCCGGAACAGCCAAAACCTCAACGCCTCTTTCCGCACACAAAGCAACCAATCCCTCTCCCGGATCGGAAATGCAGGGCATTCCCGCGTCTGACACTAATGCACAGTCTTCTCCCTGTAAAAGGCGGCTTAGAATCTCCTCTTTACGTTCCCGTTCATTATGTTCATGATAACTCACCAGCGGCGTAGAAATATCAAAATGATTGCAGAGTTTTCGGGTGACTCTCGTGTCTTCCGCGGCAATAAACGTTACCGCCTGCAAAGTTTTGACACCGCGAACAGAAAAATCATCCAGATTCCCAATCGGCGTTCCCACAATATATAATTTACCGCTCATGACCTGCTCCCCTCCCAATTAAGAGGATAAACATTCTTCGTCATTTCTGTCAGATTCCCCTCCGTGTCATAAACTAAGAATTGCGGACAAATTTCTAATCCCGTCTTCGCCTCTTTGCGCCCCTCTATTAGACAAAGCCACGGGGCAGAAGAGACATCTTTTGCAACCATCTGCAATCTTTTAGGCTCCAGACGCACTTGTCTCATTAAGAAAAAAATTTCTGCAAGCCGTTCAGGTTTATAGCAAAAACAAAGGCGTCCACCGCTGCAAAGAAGCCGACCGGCCGTTTCGAGTAAATCGTATAAACCGCCATACACTGTGTGCCGCGCTATGTTAACCGCTCGGTTGTTATTTTGTTTGCCCGACGAAATATCATAATAGGGCGGATTACTCACAATTAAATTTGCCTTCTCAAGTGGAGATAATCCCCTAAAATCACAGCAAACAGGAACAACACGCCCCTGTGCATGAGACAAAAGCACTGCCTTTTTCAAAAGACACATAGCTCTTTGCTGAAGATCAACTGCATAAAACCGTCCGAGTTTCTCCTGCCAGCGAAGCAAGAGAAACGAGAGAATGCCCGAACCGGCGCCCAAATCATACCCTGATTCAAACGGCTGCGGCGAAACAAAACGAGCAAGCAAAAATGAATCTAAACCAAAGGAAAATTCCTTGTCAATGGCCACCTGAATTCCATTTCCGAGATTCTCAAAACGCTGTCTTGCCATTTTACTTTTTATTATTTTGCTTCGCACGCTGCTGATTGCTCAAAATTGCCTTGCGAATACGCAAATTTTCAGGAGTAACCTCTAAAAGCTCGTCCTCAGCCAAAAACTCTAAGGATTCCTCCAAACTCATTTTGCGGGGCGTTGTTAAACGCAGTGCTTCGTCCGAGCCGCTCGCGCGCATATTCGTGACGTGTTTCTTCTTGCAAACATTCACAACCAAATCCTCCTGCTTCGGACAAGAACCAACAACCATGCCCTCATACACAGGTGTACCGGGCGAGACAAAAAGTGTTCCCCTCTCCTGCGCATTATATAGACCATAAGTAACGGCCTCGCCCGTCTCAAAGGAAACCAGCGAACCTGTCGGACGAGTGGGAATATCCCCTTTAAAGGGTGCGTAACCGTCAAAAATAGTGTTCATAATACCCTCACCCTTGGTGTCTGTCAAAAACTCATTTCGATATCCAAAAAGCCCTCTGGACGGAATAATAAATTCAATGCGCATACGATTCCCCTGCGGCGCCATCTCGGTCATCTGCGCTTTGCGCAAGCCCATCTTTTCCATCACAGACCCCATGCAGTTTTCAGGAAGATCGATAACCAGTTTCTCCATAGGCTCACATTTTTGACCATCAATGGTTTTAAACAACACCCTCGGCGTACTCACTGAAAATTCAAAACCTTCACGCCGCATCGTCTCAATGAGAATTGAAAGGTGCATTTCTCCTCTGCCGCTGACATTAAATTTCTCACTCGATTCTGTCTCCGAGACCCGCAAAGACACATCTTTGAGAAGTTCTTTCTCCAAGCGGGCACGAATTTGTCTGGAGGTGACAAACTTTCCCTCTCTTCCGGCAAAGGGGCTATCGTTGACAGCAAAAGTCATCTCCACAGTGGGTTCACTGATTTGAACAAAAGGAAGCGGTTCGACAGCCTCTTTATCGCACAATGTGTCTCCAATTGTGATCTCCTCAATGCCCGAAAAACAAACAATGTCTCCAACCATAGCTTGCTGAATGGGCGTTCTGGAAAAAGCGTCAATCTGATAAAGATTAGAAATTTTTGCACGGTAAGGTTCTTTTGACTGATGATAATCGCAAACCATAATTTCCTGTCCCTGCTTCACCACGCCACGCTCAACTTTGCCAATCGCAATTCGACCGACATATTCATTATAATCAATAGCAGAAACCAAAAGCTGTGTTTTCCCGCTTTCATCTCCCTGTGGGGGATTAATATGATTCATAATTGCATCAAACAGAGGAAGCAAATCTTTTCCCGGTTCATAAGCCGACAGAGAACATGTGCCTGATTTTCCGGAACAAAAAAGCATTGGACTCTCCAATTGTTCTTCCGAAGCATCCAAGTCAAGCAGCAATTCTAAAACCTCATCCGGAATCTGATCCGGTCTTGCATCCGGCCTGTCGATTTTATTCACAACAACAATTAACTTTAAGCCAAGCTCTAACGCTTTTTGCGTAACAAAGCGAGTTTGCGGCATAGGTCCCTCTGCGGCGTCCACCAAAAGAATAACGCCGTCCACCATTTTTAAAACACGCTCAACCTCTCCGCCGAAATCAGCATGTCCCGGCGTGTCGATAATATTAATTTTGGTATCTTTCCACTGCACCGCCGTATTCTTTGCCAAAATGGTAATGCCGCGTTCTCTCTCTAAATCATTTGAATCCATCACACGCTCTAAAACCTCCTGGTTCTCTCGGTAGGCCCCGGCCTGCTTGAGCATCTGATCCACTAGGGTGGTCTTGCCATGATCAACGTGTGCAACAATCGCAATATTTCTCAAATCATTTCTAATCAACGAAAATTCCTCCAAAACTTAAATGTTCAAACGTTAAAACGAAATAGGACAACGTCGCCGTCCTGCATAATATAATCCTTTCCTTCAGAACGAACCAAACCCTTATCCTTTGCCGCCGTCATGCTCCCGTTTGCCTTTAAATCGTCAAACGACACCACTTCCGCACGAATAAAACCCCGTTCAAAATCAGTGTGAATTTTCCCGGCCGCCTGCGGCGCTTTTGTGCCCTTTTGAATCGTCCATGCACGAACTTCTTCCTTACCCGCTGTCAAATAGGATATTAATCCCAACAGCGAATAACTCTCCTGGATAATTCGAGCAAGCCCCGTCTGGGAAAGATGCAGCTCGCTTAAAAAAAACTGCTTTTCTTCCTCCTCCATCCGGGAAATATCTTCTTCAATTTTGGCGCAAATAGGAAAAAGAACGGCATTGTCCTGCTCTGCATAACAAACCACTTTATCATAATTCGGGTTGTTTGACAATTCTTTTGAAAAATCGTCCTCGCTAAAATTGGCAGCGTAAATCACCGGCTTGTTTGACAGCAAGTCAAGTGCGGCAATATACTTTTTTTCCTCGTCATCCGCTGCAAAACTGCGGGCGGAAAGCCCTTGTTCTAAATGAAGTTGCAAGCGCTGCACAACATCCAATTCTTTGAGAAGCGTTTTGTCGCCTTTAGACTGCTTTTTGAGTTTTTCAACCCGTCGAGTAAGCAGCTCTAAATCTGAAAAAATGAGTTCCAGCTGAATCGTCTCAATATCACGAATCGGATCAATCGTCCCTTCCACATGCACGATGTTTTCATCTTCAAAGCAACGAACCACATGAATAATGGCGTCCACCTGTCGAATATCCGCCAAAAATTGATTTCCAAGCCCCTCGCCCTTAGACGCACCTTTCACCAATCCGGCAATATCGACAAATGACAATGTCGCAGGCGTAAATTTTTCAGGAGCATAGAGTTTCTCCAGCCAGTCCAATCTCTCATCAGGCACCGAAACAATGCCAACATTGGGCGTAATGGTGCAAAAGGGATAGTTAGCGGACTGCGCGCCGCCGCCTGCAAGCGCATTAAAAAGGGTGCTTTTCCCCACGTTCGGAAGACCGACCATTCCAAGCTTCATAATTCTCAATTCCCCTTTATTCTTGTTATTATCTTAAATATCATACCATAGAATAGATAGATGCGTCAAATTTTCCTCTGTCAAAACAAAAATTTTTTAAAAAAGTGCTTGACAAAGCGAATTTCGTAGTGTATTATAATACTGTTATTGACAATCATTTTTGTATGGCGATATAGCTCAGTTGGCTAGAGCATGCGGTTCATACCCGCAGTGTCACTGGTTCGAACCCAGTTATCGCTACCAAAATGGCCCGTTGGTCAAGTGGTTAAGACACCGCCCTTTCACGGCGGTAGCGCGAGTTCAATTCTCGCACGGGTCACCAAACTAAGAATATAAGGCCGGATAAGAAATTATCCGGCCTTTTTTCTATGCATTTTAGCATAAATTCTTCCCCCGCAAACGCTGAAAACACTTTACCCTTGACAGCAAAGATAGGTTGTGATATAATTTATTTAGTAATTTACTAATTTACTAAATAATAAAAATGGAGGAATACAATGAAAATCCCAACCACTTTAAAACACAAACCCGTTATTGTGTGCGAAAACTACGAAAAAATAGACGGAAAAAATGCAAACCACACCGATGCGCAAGGACTGTCGTTAGGGCTTGCACAGTGGAATGATCGTGGAAATGTAGATATCTCCGCAAAAGTTTGGAGATACACCGGCAATAAATGGTCAAGACAGTCTGAAGAGCTTCCTATGCATCGCGTCATTGACCTTGCAATTTTAATTTGTCGTTCCAGTCAATACTTTCGAGAAGCCTACAGATATGAAAAATTATATGATGAAAATGCAGAGTCCATTGATCGAATCGGTTTGCAGGGAGATGCAATGACGGTGGCTGTGGATAAAGAAAATCCATATATTGATGAGGATATTCAGCTGTTTGCCCAAGCGTTGAGCAACGAAGATGAACGTCTGGGAGAACGCTTCCGAGTGCTTGCCCGACTTTTATCTGAAATGGGATATCGCTAAAATCCCTCACACAACTCCCGGTCAATCACAGAAAAAGACAAAAAAGAACGAGGTCTTTAACCGACCTCGTTCTTTTTAGATCATGAAAAAATTTAGCGGCTCGTCAATTGGTAGTGATAAACTCTCCCGGCAATCTTCTACTTAAGAGAAAGGTATTCAAATCACTTTGTGTAAAGGCAAAATGTGTTTTTTATAAACACTGAAAAATAAAACCAAACAAATCGCCAAAGAAACGGCTTCTGAAATTGGAAAGGAGACCCAAACCCAGTTCAATCCAATTTGTGCAAAAATCCAAGCAAGCGGCAAGAGGAAAAAGATTTGCCGTAAAACCGAAATGAAAAGACTGCGTCCACCCATTCCAACTGCCTGAAAAAAGGTAGCCATCACAATGTCAACGCCGGCAAAACAAAAAGACACTGCAACCATCCGCAATGCGGGAACCCCGATTGCAAGCATTGTGTCAGACGCCTGAAAAAGCTGCAAAAGCTGCGCCGGAAAAAGAAAGAAAATGCACATTCCAACCGCCATCACACCGCATGATAGGACAACAGAAATCTGTATCGTTCGATTAAGTCTTTGTATATTTCTTGCACCGTAGTTATAGCCCATGATAGGCATAATTCCTTGAGACAAACCAAAAATCGGCATAAACACAAAGGATTGCAACTTAAAGTAGACTCCCAAAACAGAAACTGCCGACTGTGAAAAGCCCGCCAAAATTGCATTAAAGAAGGTTACCACGACAGAGAATATAGATTGCATGATAATTGCCGGGATGCCCACTACATAAATTTTACGGACCGTTTTCCACGAAAAGCGAAAGTGACGAAATTGAAACTGCACCGGACACTGCCGATACTTTAAAATAAAACAATAGACGACCAATACGATAATTTGTCCCAAAACGGTGGCAACTGCCGCGCCTGCAACGCCCCATTTCGGAAAGAAACCCCATCCAAAAATGAAGCATGGATCAAGAACGATGTTTACCACTGCGCCTAGGGTTTGAAGCAGCATAGGGATAAGCATTTGCCCGGTTGCCTGAAAAACCTTTTCAATAGCAATGCTGACAAACTGGCCAAATGACGCAGTTGTAACAATGACTGAATAGGCGCTTCCCATCTGCACAACATGCGGATCCGTTGAAAAAAGGCTGATAAACCGATTTGACCCTATAAATCCAATTAGGGCAAAAACAAGCCAACTGACAATAGCTAACATGATTCCATGCGTTGCAGCTTTTTGAGCATCTTCTATTTTACCCTCGCCCAATCGCCTCGCAACTAAGGAATTCACACCCACACCGGTTCCAACAGCAACTGCCAGCAGAAGTGTTTGAACAGGATAGACCAAAGAAACAGCCACGAGGGCGTCCTCTCCCAATTGTGCCACAAACATGCTATCCACAATGTTATATAGCGCGCCGATAAGCATCGAAATCATAGTCGGAACTGACATCGTAATAATAAGCCTAGTCAAAGGGGCGCTTCCCATTCTATTCGTCTGGTGACTCACATTCTTGTTCCTTTCTTTTTTTCTCATTTCGCAACCGGAAACTTCTTTCAACATCTGAACGCAGCGGCGCTGTGTAAGATAATTTCAGTTCTCTCTTGATTCCATTTGGATCAGGACCATATAATTGAGGTTTTTTCTTTTGTAATCTTCTGTTCCATATTAAATACAATACGTATAATATAATGCCTATTATACTAATTGTAATTCCAAGAATCAATCCCGGCGTGTGATAATCAAAGCGAATGGTGTTTTCTCCTGCTTCACAGCGGACTGCCATCATCCCTGAATCCACTTGTTCCACATCAACCGGCTCTCCATTCACCGTCGCCTGCCAGCCGCTTTCATAGGGAATAGAGAAGAACACCAAATGCGGACTGTCTAAATCAATCGTAGCTGTAAAACCATCATTATCCGGCACAAAGCTGTCACAGGCATTTTCACGCAGTGTATCAGCGTCCTGCAAAAGGTCTTCATCACTCAATTGATGAGCCGCACCAGACGGAAGGGGCGATAGCAAATCGTTATATTCTTCAATTTGTTCATCTGTCAGGCAAACGCCTTTGAGCAGAAGCTTATCCCTGGAGGATTTAGAGCAATTTTCAAACATTTGCTCATCAATATAATAGTCATAGGAAAATCCCATAGGTACAAAATGCTCGTTTTCATAAATATCAAAACCATCCTGATGATCGTAAAAGACAAAGCCCGGGGGCAAATCAGGGTCCTGAACCACCTTGCCCTCATTGTTCTCAACAAAGCAATACTTCACTGAAAGAAGTTCCCGCAAGCCATAATAGGACGGATCAATTCTCGAAGCAACGTCTCTTTGAATTCCCAGAGAATCATAAAAAGTCATAATCGAAGCAGGAACAGTACTCTGAAAGGCCTGCATAGACGGCAATCCCCAAAACATCGGCCAATTATCCAAATAGTGATCGTAATAGACGTCGGTTCTAAAAAATTCACTTTCATCCAATTGAAAAGAAGCATTCAAACCTCTGTCCACAACATCTTGATAATAGTCTGCACTGTTTCTAGTCTTGCCAAATGTAATTTCGGACATACCATAAACGAGAATAAAACCGCATAAACATAAAATACTTGCGCGATAAAACACACCTCGAAACTTTTTTCTCCGCAAAGCAAGAAGCGCAGTGGCAAAAATACCACCCAAGGCCAAACAAACGCTAATCCAAAACATAACGGGATAATTGGGCATAGAGAAAAAGGTCATTTCGCCGTCCACAACAGAGGGAAGAACGCCAATTAGAGCAAACGCCGCCGTAACCGCTAAACTGACCTTGATTCCAAAGTCCAAACGCATCCGCGGATTTTCGAGTGTCTGTGCCGTGGCAAGAGAGAGCATAAGCGTGAGCATATAAAACCAACGTGCATAGTAACTGGCATTAAAGCCGTTAAAGGCGCTATTGAGAAATGGAATGAACATCATCACGCCGAGAATGAGGAGAAGATATTTTAACCAATTCTTCTTTTTCTCTCGTAAAAAGGTGAGAACGCCCGCCATGCCAAATAAAGGCATATAGGCCGCAACAGAATACCACTTTGCATTTGAGTCCGGGAAAAAATTCGGACAAGCCGGCATGTCAGGCGGAAAAAACAGGCTCTGTAAAATCAGGCCATACCTTTGCACATCATCATAAAAAAGCATATCGTAACCCGTAAGCATGTGAGCAACACGGGGATTTTGCAGTACCATAAAAGCAGAGGGCAAAAACAGAATCATCCCCATCAAACCGCCTAGGAGAGACTCAAGCGCTAAAAAGCCAAACTTTCTCCATGTAATGGTAAATCCGGGCGCTGTACATCTCATCAAGAAATAGAGCACCAAAAAGACTACCTCTCCAACAAAGAAGTAGTAATTTAAGAGAAGATTCACACTCACAGCAAGGGCAAAATAGCCCCGTCGATTGTTGACCACCAGTTCTTCCAATCCAATGAGCAACAGTGGAAATAATGCAACAACGTCCAGAAAATGGTTGTAAAAAATGTTATAAATCATATAACCGGAAAATGCATATAACAAAGCACCTATCATTGCAGATTCAGCCGTCTTGGTAAAACGTCTGATAAAAGCATAAGAGGTGAGCGCGGCAACAGCAAATTTTAACACAAACAAAGGTGCCATAAGATAGGGCACCCAACTGCTTGGAAAGGGGATGGTCAGCCAAAAAAAGGGACTTCCTAAAAGATAAAAGCTATAAGAGGCGATGAAGTTAGCGCCTAAGTCCGTCGTGTAGCTCCATCCCATGTTTCCATCCCTCACGGCGTCGTGCGCTAGTTGATAAAACGGAATTTGTTGAACATTATAATCGCCGTAAAACAAAAACAATCCATGATCATAAAGCACAAACGGAAGAAAGAGCAACGTTGCCACAATCGCCGCAATGCAGAAAATCTTCAAACAATTTTTTGATTCCGATGAAGACGGTTCTATCCAACGGAACCATCTTCTTTTTTTCACAGCTACCAATACCACTTCCCCCAATCTTTCGTCCTGCCACAAATCACACGGCATGCGATTTCTATTGGAATAGTATAGCATATTTTTTTCTAAAAATGAATCCTTTTTTTGCTATATATACACACGCATCGTGTTGTTATATGCTATTCGTATTTACATCAAGTTTAAATCCTACTGCTAAATATTATGATCCCTGCATATAATCACACGTTTTGTGTTGAATGAGTAGCTCTTTATTTTCATACATCGCATAAAATCACACAATTCGTGTTTATATGTATGAACATTATTTCCACAAAACTACACATTTCGTGTCATTAATTCTCTTCCTTTTTGGGAAGCTCAATCACGCCGTTTTTCTCCTCAAATTCACAAATGCTTTCATAAAGTATGCATCGAATTAGCTCAGACATAGAACATTGCTCTTTCTCCGAGAGCTGTTTCAGTCTATCATAGGTTGATTTTTTCATCACAATCTCCAATTGTTCACCTTTCCTTTTTTGCATTACATACACCTTCCTCAATTATTTTTGTTTACAAAAAATTTATTACATACAAATAAAATATGACAATATTGTCATATTTTATTTGTATGAATAATATTATATCATTTTAATTAATATTTATCAATTTAAAATAATTAATTTATATGTAAAACAATTTAGTATAATTTGATTTTATTTATTAATTCCGATATAATATTAGTGATAATTAATTTTTTTAATTAAACTTAAATAGGTGGAGAAAGTTTTGATGAAAACATCGGATAAAATCAGGATTCTTCTCATACGAAGAAATATGAAAGTCAAAGACTTAGCGCAAGTGCTTGGATGTACTCAAAGTAATGCTAGCCAAAAACTAAAGAGAGATAACTTCTCAGAAGAAGAGCTAAACACAATCGCAGAAGCGCTCAATTGCACCTATCGTTCGGCTTTCGTCTTGAAAGACACAGGGGAAGAATTGTAAGTTCTCCCCCATTCTCTCTTCATTGCAATCAAAACATTACTATTTAAATCCTTTATGATAGAATTAAATACAAAGAGGGCCCCCTTGCAGTCACCCCCCATAAGTAAAAATTTGGATTTAGAATAACCGTCATTTTGCACATGACGGTTATCTTATTATATGTAATATATCATCTAAAACGAGTAATATAACTATCAGGATGATTAAATATTCCATATCAACTCCCCCTTTCGGGGACAAGATTATCGTCAAATAAAGATGGTCACCTCTTTGTAAAGAAAATAATGCCATAATAAGCGTTTGATGTTAACAAAGCAAGTTATTTGCCACATTGACACGAAAAGGAAGATATTGTATAATTAAAAAAGCAGTTGGGACGTAGTCCTTATTAACATACGACCTCCCCATCTACACTCTGAACATCTTTGGGGTGGGAGGAGGTGTTGTTAATGAGATATTTGTTAAAGTACTTATTTGGTTGTATAAAAAAAGAAACGACCATAACAATTAATGTTACGGTCATTTCAACAAAAACAAATAAGGACTAAAGCAAAACGTCCCAACTGCTATTATTATACACAATTAAAAAGTAAAAGTCAACTGTACAAATTGTCGCATTAACACGAAAACCAAGATACCATATAATAAAAAAAGCAGTAGAGATTGTCTTTGCTTTTTATACCTCCCCATCAACACTCTTTTTATTTGTGGAATGGGATGAGGTGATAAGAAAGTAAGATGTTTCATTCAGTTCTTGCAACGTTGATTGCATAGAGAAAAGGTCACAATAACTCAAATTGTCGTGACCATAAACTCTATTAACATAAATGTAAGCAAAAACTAATGGGAAACGCCTCTACTGCTTTTTAGCAGGTATTTTGCAAAAGATGAAATAAAACCGGCTGCTGTTTGAAAGCCATGATATAAACATAAAGGCTGCGGGATTATATGTAGAAACCCCGTTATAGCTGTGTGCATTGCATTAGAAACACAAAAAGAAGCGATTTTTGCGGCTAACTCTTTGCAGAAAGGCATATGGATTCACAAAATGGCGACAAAAAAAGGACGCTTAATTTAAGCGTCCCTAATGACCAGACCTATAAGCCGAGTTCTGTTTACGTGACAATCTATCTCGACAGCATGTTGCCATACTGCTCCAGCCATCCTTCGGGAGCGTCGAGCAAACGATAACCTCCCAGTCGATGTTGCATCAGATAGGGTTTACAAGTCAGCGCAGTCTCCTGCACTCCGGTGAGCTCTTACCTCGCCCTTTCATCCTTACCCTGTTTTCACAAGGCGGTATTCTTTCTGTTGCACTTTCCCTAGAGTCGCCTCCGCCTGCCGTTAGCAGGTATCTTGCTCTGTGATGCTCGGACTTTCCTCACCGCCTAATGCGGCGCTGCCACACAGTCTGCTCATAATATATATAGTATACCGCATAGAAGAAAGCCTGTCAAATTAAAAAGTGATTTAAAAGAACAGTCGCCGCAACACCGGGTATTCCTGTAAATATAGCGGTTAAAACGGTAAATAAATTCCATGACAAAAGCCCTGTGCTCATAAATCCCACGGCAAACATAGACGCAACTCCCGTAACACCTGTAAATAAAAAGCATTTGAGCACAGCCTGGTTTCTTTGATAAATAACAAATAGCAACAAGGTTATTATCGCAAGCACAATCCAAGCGAACACTGTAATCTCTCCTTAATTTGTGAAATAGTGGCTTATGCGTAGTCGGTGGTTAAGCTAGAGGAGACGCATCCTAATGGAAGACTTTGATGCATAGAATCCCCCTCTTTCCTTTCCGACTGCACAATAAACGGGCAGCATAAACCTCTCTGTCTTGCCTGTTTGATGAGATAATTATATTTAACCTCTAATGATTCAATCTGATAGATGCAGGATTCAATCAAATCGCGATGGCTCAACAAATCAAAGGCCACACGCGCCTGCAAGAGCTCCTCCTGCACTTCCTGAATATCTTGTATCAATCTATCTTCTTCTGTCAAAGTCTCACGCTTCATAAAAGGAAGCGCATTCCAGCTCTCTTTCAGCTTTTGAATCTTCACGTTCATGTCAATTTTTTTTATTTTTTCTAGAATTTTCATATACAGCACCTCATCCCTCTATACTTATATGAGATTAGTGTGGACAAATATTCCAATTGTATACCCATCCTAGTAAATTTTGTAATTTTTATAGAGATGATATATCGAACGATAATTTTACTGCTTCTACAAACAATTTGTTGTTTTGCACTATCAACTGTGGTATAATAAATCGCAAAGCAACTATTATATTGTTCTAAACACGTCCTCTTCTTGCCGCTGAAATAGCCGGCCAAAAAAGATGTGCTATATGAATTATAGCGCCTCATTTTTATGATATAATAGCATAATACAATGATTAGGACAAAAACTACTAAGCTTTCTATGATAAAAAAGACTTGCTGTTGCAGAAGAAAGGAATGATTTTATTGACATGGCTCGATAAACTGGAAAGAAAAATAGGGAAATTCAAAATTCCAAATCTCATGCTCTATATTGTAATTGGAAATTTGATGGTCTATATTTTTGATATTCTCTTTTTGGCAAAGGGGATGCAGTCATTTGATGGATATTTAGCGTTCATTCCCTCCCTCATCGCCAATGGGCAAATCTGGAGAGTGCTCACCTTTGTTTTGGTTCCGCCATCAACCTCTCCCGTTTTGTTGCTCTTCACGCTCTATTTTTATTATTTTATCGGAACAAGTCTTGAATCTGCTTGGGGGTCGTTTCGTTTTACATTTTACTATGTAGTTGGAATGATAGGGAGTATTATTGCCGGCTTAATCACGGGCTATGCCACTGCATTCTATCTAAACATGTCTTTGTTCTTTGCTTTTGCAGTGCTCTATCCCAATCAAAAAGTATTGCTTTTCTTCTTTATTCCCATTAAAATTAAATATCTCGGCCTTATTGATGCTGCCTTTTTTGTCTACTCCATTTTCACGGCACCATTTTTTGGAAAAATTGCGGCTATCATGGCCATAGTCAACTTTTTAATCTTCTTTGGTCCTTCCTTTGTTTCCACTCTGCGAATGCAAATCAAACAAAAAAAGGCGCGGATGGATTTTCAAAAAAAGATGAATCAATCCTGGCGCCATTAATATTCATTCAGGTCCATCCCCTGTGGCTTTCGCCGTATTGAAAGCATCTTTCCGGAATTGTCAAGAGGATGATTCCGATTGTGTTGTATTTCCTTTATTTATATACGTTAGATACTGCTCATAATACTGACTGAGCATGCAATTGTATTCTAAACTCCGCAAGATCTCCCGGCGATAACGGTGATGATCGAAGTTCTCGCTTTCAATTAGCATGAGGGTATATACAGCGATGTTGGAACAATGATCAGCAATCTGCTCAAGATTGGAAAGAATCTCTAAATAAAGCAAACCCGCCTGCATTCCACAAAGGTTTGCTCGAAGCCGTTGCACATGCCGAGCCTTTAACACATCGTCCAGAATGTCGATGGTTGTTTCCAAAGGTTCGGCTTTTTTGGCAAGCGTCGTATCCTTCTGTTGAGAGGAGAGAAAGCAAATGTCTAGCATCTCCTCAATAGCGTGATAGATTTTTTCCAAATCTTCCTTTGCTTCTTGAGAAAATCGAATTTTTTTATCTTTTATTTCAGTCATCACATCCAACAATCGAATCGAGCAGTCTCCAATTCTCTCAAATTCAGGCATAACATGATATAAAAACGTCATCTGCTTGCTGTCTGTCGTAGACAATGGCACATCATTTAAATGAATCAAATATTGCCCCAATCTCCCCTCCATATGATCAATTTGGGACTCTCTCTCAATCATTTTTTTCGCCTTTTTGGAGGAATAATCATCAAACATCTTCATACTATTGCGCACGTTCTTAATCGACAGTTTAGCTATCGAAAAAAGGTGAGATGTCGCCTGAGAAAGTGCGATAGATGGAATAGCAAGAAATCTCTCGTCCAACTCCGGGGGCTGATCGTCTTCATCATCTTCCTTCTTTTCACGAATGGTGAAGACGGCAAATCTCTCCAAAACACCTGCAAACGGAAGAAGAATAAGCGTAGTGACCACATTGAATATGGTATGAAAATTCGCAATCATCCCGCTGTCCACCGGCTGATTCCAAATCGATCCAAACATCCCAAATGCATGAAGCACAGCCATAATCACCATAAAAAGTGCAGTGCCAATCACATTAAAATAAACATGCACCGCAGCGGTTCGTTTTGCATTTTTGCTTGTGCCAATGCTCGAAAGAACCGAGGTAACACAGGTGCCGATGTTTTGTCCTAAAATGATAGGATAGGCGGCGGAAAAGGTCAATGCTCCTGTGGCACTCAAAGCCTGCAGCATGCCCACCGAAGCAGACGAACTCTGAATAATAGCCGTCACAATCATACCCGCCAGAATGCCTAGAGCAGGATATTGTGAAAATTCCTGCAAAAGGCTCAAAAAGACTTCTGAATCAGCAAGAGGCTTTACAGCATCAGCCATCATAAGCATACCGGTAAAAAGAATCGAGAACCCCATACCAATCTGCCCAACAATTTGTTTGTTGTTGCTCTTTGATGCCATAATGAAAACAATAGACACAATCGCCATCAAAGGCGCAAGATGTGAAGGGCTTAGTAGCTTGAGCGCCGGCCCGACTGCACTTGTGTCAAGATCAATCAGCCGCGTAATTTGGCCTGTAATCGTTGTGCCAATATTTGCGCCCATCATGATGCCTATTGCTTGGCGCAATTTCAGCAAACCGGAATTGACCAGCCCCACCACGAGCACAGTAGTGGCTGAAGAACTCTGGATCATAGCTGTAACAATAAACCCGAGCAGGACACCTTTAAATATATTACTGGTAAACCTCTCTAAAATCCGCTCAAGTGCCCCCCCTGAAACGCGTTCTAATCCTGCGCTCATTTCATGCATGCCAAATAAAAATAATGCCAGTCCGCCAAATGCTGCAATGAGGTCGAAAAAATCCATGACTTCTCCTCCGTCAACCAATCATTGCAGTTATTCTTCTACCTTTTTGCCCTTTCTATTCTTCAGCATCTTCTGGCGTAACAATCGTAAAGTCAACGTTGCCGGAGTTTACATCTGCCGCGGTGCATAATACACAAACTTTCTGGCCAACCTGATAGCTATGCCCATTGAGCGGGTTGCGCAGCTTTGAAAATCCATCATACTCATATTCCCCGTCCAAAGACAGCGTCTTGACATAACCCTCCACTGTATTGGGCAGTATAATATACATACCCCGTCCTAAAACAGAGGTGATGACCCCCTCAAAGGTCTCCCCAACATGACTTTTCATATATTCCGCCTTATAGCAATCTTCACAGGAACGTTCAATCTTCACAGCATTGTTTTCCATTTCAGAAGATTGTACAGCAGCCTTAGCAACAAGGCCTTTATATCGCTTCTGCACCTGTTGAATCTCATCCGTATTAGATAAATAATCAGACAAAATTCGATGAATCATAAGATCAGGATAACGACGGATAGGAGATGTGAAATGTGCATAATTCTCCAATGCAAGCCCATAGTGACCAACCGGGTCCTCGCTATATCGTGCTTTGGCCATAGAACGAAGAACCTGCGTGTTGATTAGTTGAAAAAGCGAAGTTCCTCTAGATCTCTCAAGAATCTCAGCCATCACAGAGGGCTTCATTTTGGGTTCGACGCCCCTTGAGGGCAACCCAAGACGTTCGAGAATTTCTTTTAAAGAAGCGACCTTTTCAGCAGAGGGCTGTTCATGAATACGATATACAAAAGGTAGCTTCTCTCTCTTGGCTAAAGTTGCCGCTGCTTCATTAGCCAAAAGCATAAATTCCTCAATCATACCCTCAGAGATTCCGGTAATATGCGGACGGATATCTACAGCTCTGTCCTGATCATCTAAAATAATTTCGCTTTCTGTTGTTTCAAGCTGCGGTGCTCCGCGGGAAACTTTGTTTTGCTTTAAAATTTTATATAACTCATACATTGTGTGAATGCAAGGCAAAACCTCACGATATTTCTCGTACAGTTCTTCCGTCGCCTCATTTTCTAAGATAGCATTAATCTCTTTGTAAACGCCTTTCACTCTTGAACGTATGACAGACTTTACAAAAGAAAAATCAACCATTTTTCCCTGTTTGTCTAAACGAATGAGCGCTGAAAACGCCAAACGCTCCTCTTGCGGGTTCAAAGAGCAAATTCCATTCGACAAAGCCTCAGGAAGCATGGGAACAACCTTATTGGCATAGTAGATGCTTGTCCCTCTGGCAAACGCCTCTTGATCCAAAGCAGAATCTTGCCGAACATAGTGTGAAACATCTGCAATATGCACACCTACATCAAAACCGTCGGAGTGCCTTTTAACAGAAACCGCGTCGTCTAAATCCTTAGATTTTGCACTGTCAATGGTGAAAATAGGTAGGTGGGTTAAATCCACTCTGTTTTGTCGCTCTTTCTCAAAACCCTGCAAAGCAAGCGTTTGCGCTTGCCTAACAACTTCCTCAGGGAATTCCAGTCGCGCTCCGTTGGCATCTAAAATAGCCTGCGAACAAGCAACAGCCGTCTGTGCATCCCCATAAGCACTGATCAATTCGCAAATGTGCTCACTATGGCGATTGCCCCTAACAACCACTTTGGCAATAATCTTTTCACCGGGATGCGCGTTGTGAACGCTCTCCTTTTTTAAACAAAGGCGATCTTTGGTCAGGCCATCTGGTTGAACAAAAAAGCGCCCGTTATCCTCCAAAAGAACTCCTGTAAACTGCGCATTTCCATAACCAAAGAACGAAACTACCATTCCTTCTTCGCTCTCTCCCAGCTGCGCAATTGGCTGGAGAAAAACCATGTCGCCCAGCAAGGCGCCCTTTGTAAAACGTCCCGGAACAAAAATTCTCTCCTCATCAGAGAGACGAATAGCAAAACAAAACTTTTGGCTGCAACGAACAATCCGTGCAGGATATAGCCCCAATGCGCCGGGCTGATAACACCTGCCTTTATGCCAAAGAGCACTGCCATCTTCAATTAAAACATTTAGTTCTTTCAAAAGATCGTTCTTATTCCGCCCTAATCGCAAAGCAAGCGAACGCAGCGCCTCCATAGTTAGTCCACTTTTATTAGCCTTTTCTAACGCCTTAAGAATATCCTCTTGCATATTTTCTTTCATGTTTCACTCCAAATTATATTTTAAAATTTATGCCCTAAAGAGACAACCTATCAAGCCATATTATAATGAAAAATATTGCTTCTAAAGGGGGCTTTTTTCATCTTGACAGAGCATAGTCTTCCTATAAACTTATTTTATAATAAATTTTATCATCCAAAAAAGAAATCGTCAAGCGATTCAAAAGTCAAATATTCCAAACAACATAGCGCAGCTATGTTAAAACACCTATCAGTGTTATTAAAAATGCTCTTGCACGCAGCCCGGATGCCCCCTGCATTTTGAATTCTCAAAAAACACGCCCTTTTGCAAAAAATAATGCATATTGTTTTGCGCACATAAGGCAAAGCATATAAAACAACGCTGACAAGCTGCGCTTTCATGTTATCGTAATGCGCAATAATAGATGTGAATTTCACAAATCAATGCCATAAAAAACGCCCTGTACCATAAACAGCACGGGGCGTTCATCTAAAGTCTAAGATAAAAAGATAGCGGCCGCATTAGCAGCAATAGTCAACAAAAAGAAAACAATAGCAAGAATTTTGGTAAACTTTTTAAGTTTTGCTTCTCTCGTACGACCCTCGTTGTGATTCAAATAAGATTCACTGCTTCCACCTTGAATAGCACCTGATAGACCATTTTGCTTACCCTCTTGCAAGAGGACAATCACTATCAGCAAAAGCCCTGAAATAATCAGCATAACGCCGCCAATAATCTCCCAAATTGTCATAAAACATTCTCCATTCCGCCATTAATCGGCAAATTTGATTTCACAGGATCAAAACTATCGTTTTGCCTTATTCACATAATTTATCTTATATATAGTAACACAAAACTCGTTATATCGCAAGGGTGTTTAAAAAATTTTCATTATCTATTTCATTCTCTTAGAATAAATCAAAACAATAGCGGTATAATAATATCTGTGCTCCAAGTCTTGCTTTCCGGCGTTTGCACAAGACTTGCGAGAACAGCCGTCCGAACAACAAGGACGGTTACATATAACAGAATTTTACAGAAAGCCTTTATGCAAACGCACAAAAGAAAACCACAATTAAGCTAGATGATAACGCACTAGATTAATTTAACGATAACTGCTCTGCATCTTCTTTTGGAAATGCACCGCGAGCCGGAAGGTTTTTGGTAAAATATCTCGTCTCGTCTTCAAACATGCCGTCTTGATAGAGAGAAACGTTTTCCAAAACACAATTTTTATTTTGCGTCATCACAGCAACGCCCAGCGTATCTCTTGTGGATTTGAGCTGAATCATTGCTGAAGAAAACAAAAGCAGTCTTTTGCTGCCGGAACGAAGCAAATAGGTGCTGGGCTTCTCTTCCGCAAAAACGGCCACTAAAGGCGATTTCATAGAATAAGCTTTGGTCAGCTTGCGACGATTTGTCTTGGTTTGGTAAGCCGAGAGAGGAACTTTGGCAACCTTTCCATTTTCAAAGAAAAACAGAAGCGTTTGCTGATAATCCAGCGTTACAACCATGCTGTGCAGATGCTCGTCCTGAGCAAACTCTAAAATAGCGGGAACAAAATCTCCTAACATGCTGGCTTTTGTGTCGGGGAATTGACTCAAATTGGTTTTGTAAACCTGCCCTTTGTCTGTGAAAAAGAGCAGCTGTGCATTATTAACCGTTTCTAAATGCGTGCAAATCTCGTCGTTTTCCTTGCACTTTTGTTCACCACTCATTCGCAGCGACTGTGGTGTGATCTTTTTCAAATAACCGTCCCTTGTGAGAAACAGATGCACAGGATAAGCAGGTGTCTGCGTCTGCTCTTCCTCTTCTAATTCCTCATCAGGATGGATAAAGAGCGTTTTTCGCGGCTGTTTATATTTCTTAATCACTTCTTTAAGCTCATTTATCATCAGTCTATCCATTTTTCTCTTGGTTTCAAGAATGGATGTGATTTCTGCAATTTCTTCCGTCAATGTATCAATTTCCTGCGTCCTCTTTAAAATATATTCACGGTTTAAATGACGAAGTTTAATTTCTGCAACATATTCGGCCTGTTGCATGTCAATACCAAATCCAATCATCAAATTGGCGGTAACTTCCGACTCCTCCTCCGTCTCACGGATAATGCGCACCGCTTTATCAATATCAAGCAAAATTTTCTGCAATCCTTTGAGCAGATGAAGCTTATCTTCTTTCTTCTTCTTGTCAAACGACAGACGTCTTCGAATCGACTTAGTTCGAAACGCAATCCACTCATCTAAAATCCGGTAGACGCCCAAAACCTTAGGGGTTCCATCAATGAGCACATTAAAATTGCAAGAAAAACTATCCTCCAACGGCGTGAGACGAAATAGCTTTCGCATCAGTTTGTCAGGGTCAACGCCCCTTTTGAGATCAATTGTCAACTTTAGTCCGTTCAAATCCGTCTCATCTCTTAGGTCAGAAATCTCTCTAATCTTGTTTGCTTTAATCAGCTCAACAATTTTATCCATCACCGCCTCAACTGTGGTTGTTGGCGGAATCTCAACCACATCAATACAGTGACTGTCTTTATCATAAGAATAACGACTGCGAATCCGCACACTTCCCCGCCCGGTTCGATAAATTTTTTCCAATACCGCCTGATCCTGCAGCAAAAAACCACCCGACGGAAAATCAGGTCCCTGCAATGTGAGAGATATGTCAAAATCTTTATTTTGAATTCTCTCAATGGTCGTGTTGCAAATCTCTTCAAGATTAAACGGACAAATGGCGCTGGCCATGGAAACGGCAATTCCCATGTTAGCGTTTACAAGGATGGTTGGAAATCGTGTCGGCAAAAGAACCGGTTCGGTAGTCGTATTATCATAATTAGGAACAAAGTCTACTGTATCCTTGTCAATATCCTCAAACAACGCATTGCAAATAGGGTCGAGCTTTGCCTCTGTGTAACGGGAAGCAGCATAGGCCATATCGCGCGAATAGGCCTTTCCAAAATTGCCCTTACTCTGCACATAAGGATGCAAAAGAGCCTGATATCCTCTGGATAGACGGATCATCGTCTCATAAATGGTTGCATCTCCATGCGGATTCAATCGCATGGTTTGTCCCACAATGTTTGCGCTTTTGGTAAGACGGCCGTTTAACAACCCCATTTTATACATCGTATATAGAAGCTTGCGGTGAGAGGGTTTAAACCCATCAATCTCGGGAAGTGCACGAGAAAGGATTACGCTCATTGCATAAGGCATATAGTTTTTTTCAAGTGTCTGCGTAATGGCCTGCTCCTGCACGATTCCGGCGCCCTCGATGTAGGCGCCGTCGGCGTTCACTTTCTTTGCCGGCTCAAAACTTTTCTTTTTGGCCATTCGTTACCTCCATTATCTTATTTTATTACCAAAAAGCCGCCCAATTTCTCTACAAAAGCGGCAAATACCTCTTTCGTTGTTCAGAATGCAGCGCAAAAGACTCCGGCAGAAAAACCTGCTCACTCCAACAGGAGCGAAAACCATGTCTGTGCGTCTAGCATTTGCATAAAAATATCCCCAAAGCCAATAAAAAATATTCCATGTCCAATATAATAACCGGAATCCGTTCCAGCAAGGAAAATTCTCTTCTTTAAAGAGAGCGCGGCCATAAAATCGGTGGATTCTTCACTCAACCTTGCGCTCTGAAAAAAAGACACGAGCAATGCACAAATCTATGGTTTAGGCAATTTTTAGACAACCAAAATAAAATTCAACTCACATCCGCCTGTTCGATATAATCCGCTCCAAACTCCGCAATAAAGTCCTTTCGACCCTGCAAATTTTCACCTAAAAGCAGATCAAACATCCTCGAGGTCGCCTCCGCCTCGTCCGGCGTCACCTTAATGAGGCGTCTCGTTTCAGGACACATGGTCGTCAGCCACATCATATCCGGTTCATTTTCTCCCAATCCCTTGGAACGATTCATTAAAAACTTTTTCTTTTCCTCTTCCAGCGTCTGCACAATGTTTATCTTTTCCTTTTCGCTATAAGCAAAATAGGTTTTGTCCTTTGTAATGATCTCAAACAAAGGAGACTGCGCAATATATACAAAGCCCTGCTCAATCAACGTGGGCGTTAGGCGATACAGCATTGTTAAGATAAGCGTGCGTATCTGAAATCCATCTACATCGGCATCGGTGCAAATGACAACCTTGCTCCAGCGCAATCCGTCTAAATCAAAACTGGAAAGCTCTTTGTTCGCCTTTGACTTCACCTCAACGCCGCAGCCTAACACTTTAATGATATCTCGAATAATATCATTTTTAAAAATTTTGTCATAATCAGCCTTTAAGCAGTTGAGAATCTTTCCCCGAACCGGGATAATAGCCTGGAAATTCGCGTCTCTACCCAGTTTACAGGCACCAAGAGCAGAGTCTCCCTCCACAATATACAGCTCTCTTATTCCCACGTCTTTGCTGCGACAGTCAACGAACTTTTGAATACGGTTGGTGACATCAATGGAACCGGATAGCGTCTTTTTAAGATTCAAACGCGTTTTTTCCGCCTTTTCACGGCTTCTTTTATTCACCAAAACCTGATCGGCAATTTTTCCGGCCTCGATCGGGTTTTCAATAAAATAAACCTCCATCTGATGCTTTAAAAAGTCAGTCATTGCCTCATAAATAAAACGGTTGGTGATTGATTTTTTGGTTTGATTTTCATAAGAAGTCTGGGTGGAAAAAGAAGAAGAGATCAAAACCAGGCAATCCTGAATATCGGCAAAGGTGACCTTACTTTCATTTTTATTATATTTTCCAGTCTGTTTTAAAAAAGCGTCAATCTGTGAAGTGAGCGCTTGCTTCACCGCCCGTTCAGGAGAGCCGCCATGCTCTAACCAGCTTGAATTATGAAAATATTCAATCTGCTTGATTCGATTGGAAAAACATAAAGAAACCGAAAGCTTCACTTTATAATCTTCTTTGTCTTCTCTATCTCTCCCCATCCTCTCAGCCTGCCAAAACTGCACCGAACTGATGGTGTCCTCACCGGCAATCTCACGCACATAATCCTCAATGCCATTTGGATAATAAAACTCCTGCGATTCCTCGTCCGTAACCAAATCACGAAAAACAAACAATAATCCGGGGTTAACAATGGCCTGTTGCTTGAGCATCCTCTGAAAATATGCAGAGGATAAATTAATGTCTGTAAAAACCGACAAATCAGGCTTCCACTTAATTTTCGTGCCGCTTTTTTTGCGTGAAGTCGTCTCCTTTTGCAAGCCCCCCTGATTTTCTCCATGCAAAAAATGCAACTTATAAAGCGCATTGTCCCGATATATCTCCACATCCATATAAGCGGATGCATATTGTGTTGCACACAAGCCTAATCCATTAAGTCCCAAAGAAAATTCATAGTTCTGCCCTTGATTGGTGTTATACTTTCCGCCGGCATATAGCTCGCAAAAAACCAACTCCCAATTAAATCGAGCCTCCTTTTCATTATATTCTACAGGAATACCCCGTCCAAAGTCTTCAATCTGAATGGAACCATCCGAAAATCGAGTTACAATAATGCGATCTCCAAAGCCCTCTCTAGCTTCGTCAATTGAATTTGACAAGATTTCAAAAACCGCATGGGCACATCCCTCCAAGCCGTCCGAACCAAAGATAACACCGGGGCGTTTTCTCACTCTATCCGCACCCTTTAAGGATGTAATACTGTCATTGCCATATTGATTTTTCACTACTTTTCTCCTTTGCAACTCTTGACCTCTGTAAGCTTTTCTGCCAATCTCCACACAAAGAGCCCATAAAAGGACAAAGAACAATTCATCATAAAATATTTTAACCACAAAATGATTCATCTGTCAAGTTTAGGTTATTGTAAATCATTTGCAAAAGCTGTATAATAATGGAGAAATATGATCCTTAGCGAATCTTTGACAGGGGAGATGCTTTTTAAAACCCACCATTTACTCCAAAGCAATTTCTAAACGCCCTCCCATGAAATCAGGTAGATGCATTTTAAGCGCTCTATTCGCTCAAATGCGTAAAAATTTAAAATGCAAACGGCTCTATTCGGTCTTACAAAGATACCCTTTGAGGAGGAAACACTGTGGAAAATATGCAGCAGCAATTGAAAAACCTAAACGCAGCACAAAAACAAGCGGTTTACACGCTAGACGAAAACATTCTTCTCCTGGCAGCGGCCGGAACAGGAAAAACCAACGTCTTAGCGCTGCGAATTAGCCTTATTTTAGAAAGAAAGCTCGCACGTCCTGAGCAAATTCTCTGCCTCACCTTCACCAACCGCGCCTGCAAAGAAATGAAGGAAAGAATCGTGCAATATCATGCTGCGGCAGAGCAGGTCACAGTCAAAACCATCCATAGCTACTGCTATTCTCTCATTAAACAATATGCCAAAGAAACAGACATCGCTTCAGACGTGGTTGTTTATGATGAAAGCGACTGCAAAGAGCTGCTGCATGAAATTGAATTTATTCATTTACCGGGAGGACTTATATCTGTCTATCGCTTTATTCAGCATGTGAAGGAACAACGCCTTTTATTCGATAATGCGTCCTATGCGCAAATTATTAAGCTATGTTTACAGCAAGACCCTCAAAAGCTCTCAGCAACCTGCCGCGAAGGTGGAAGTGTTAACCAGTCACTATTCCGGTTTCTGCTGGAATACGGCGCCGCCCTTATTGTAAGGTATAACACACTGCTCAAAGAACGCCACGCAATGGACTTTAATGACATTCTTCTACTGGCTAAACAACTTCTCAAAAATGATGAAACGGCCTCTGCCGTCAGAGAGAGCTTTCGATTCATTCACATCGACGAAGTGCAAGACACAACGCTAATTGAATATCAAATAATTGAAAAAATCTTTGGAAAGAGCACATTGCTCCTTTGCGGCGACTATTTCCAAACCATCTATCAATGGCGCGGCTCTAAACCGAGAGATATTTTCAGTGAATATACGCTCCAATACCATCCGATACAAATTGTATTTGATTGCAATTATCGCTCTACCAAAACGCTCTTAGAGGCCTCAACCGCATTTCTCTCCCATTCTTTTCCGAAAGAGGTGCAAGAGCTTTATGGACAAACCATTCAAGCACAAGCGGAACAAACCGGGCAGCCTATCGTGCAATTTGAAGCCTCGTCTATTGCGCAGGAAGCCTCTTTCATCTATCATACGCTCCTGTCTTTAAATCTAAAAGATTTATCCAAAGCGGCGATTCTATGCCGAAACAATATGCAAAACGAGCGAATCAGCGAGGCTCTGACCAAGCTCTTGAAAGAAGAACCATCTTCCTTGTCATTTTTATTAGCGGAACAAAACAAATTTTTTGAATCCCCCCAAGTTAAAGACATTCTGGCATTTTTGCGTCTAAGCATGAACCCTTTCGATGACAGCGCCTTAACCCGCATTCTACTCAACTATGCGAATGGAGTTGGTTCAAAAACCATTCAAAAATTGGAAAGCCGCAGTTGCCGGAAAATCGGAATTCGCCTACATGACTTCATCCACCCTGATACCATAATCCACCATGAGCCCTTTTCGGCGCTCATAGAAAGAATGAAAGATGAAAAAGTCGTGGTTTTTGACGTGGAAAGCACTGGCATAGACACTTCCAGAGACGAAATTATTCAAATTGCAGCGGTTCGTCTGGACAAAAACGGGAATGTAAAAGAAAAGTTTGAAAAATTTCTCACTCCCTCCATTGCAGTAGGTTCGTCAGAAGCTGTTCACCATTTCAGCGATGCTTTCTTGAAAAAGAATGGCGAAAGTCCCAAAAAAGTTTTAGAGGAATTTTGCAACTTTATCAAAGGTACAGTTGTGGTTGGGCACAATGTCTCCTTTGATCTTCACATTTTGCAAAGCCAACTCATGCGCCAAAGTCTGCCGACGGCAAACTACGAAACTTATTTTGACACGCTCGACTTAGCCCGCCGTTTCTATCCCAATCTTCCCAATCACCGTCTGGAGACGCTCTCCTCCCTGCTGCAAACTGAAGTTTCCTCTTCTCACAATGCCATGGACGATATTCTCGCCACTAAAGACGTTCTCTGTCACCTTTTGTGGGAAAAGGTGATTCCATCTTCACAAGAGCGCCAAAAAGTGTATGCAAAATACACCGGACGCTTTGAAAAACTCTCTAGCGCTATTACAAAGCTTCGGCAGCAATTTAACACGCTTTCTCTCCATGCTATGATTCGAGAAATTGCTGAGATTTCACATCTTGAAAAGGTGCGTAAAGATGAATCCACCGCTCTGCGAATGAGCGAGCTTATCCTGTTGGCAAAAGAAACAGAACAAGCCTGTGCAGATCGCTACGGCGCAGCCGTTGAGTTTTTAAAAACAGCCGCAATGACGCCTAACAGTTTAGATAGAATGCTCAAGCTTCATCCAAGAGTCCCCATTCTAACCATCCATCAATCAAAGGGTTGTGAATTCGATTATGTTTTCCTCGCCGGCCTGCAAGACGACGTCTTTCCATCTTGGTTTGCAGCAAAAAGCGGTGACTTAAGTGAGGAAAGACGAACCTTTTATGTGGCCATGACGCGGGCAAAAAAACAGCTCTTTTTGAGCTGTTCAAAAAAGGTTGACGGAAAACAAAAAAAGCCGAGCCGCTTTATAAACGAAATTCCACAAAATTGTAGAAAAACAGCAGAATCACAGAATGAACATGCCGTGTAATTCTAAAATGTTCAAACATTCTCTACCACCCGCTTTAACAATTTACATAAAACTGATAGTCACTAAAACATTAAAAAGAGTCCGTCCTGTTCTGTGGACGGGCTCTTTTGCAAAGTCAACGATTATCGTATCATCTCATCTATAAAACGCAACTGCTGTAAATAGGATGCTCTCCCATATCTCTCGCACAAGCAAGTGCCTTGACAGTAGAAGTTTCTACCCCATGATTTTACACACGCGTTCTCATATGAATTGATACAGTCTCTATAGATAAATGGCAAGACAACGTGGAGCTACATCTCATGATATACAGGAAGCGTTCGCACGCGAACTACCTGCTCTATCTCCTCAATCTTCTTTTGAGCAACGCTTCCGTCTCCCTTAATATCAAGGATAGTATAAGCATAATCCCCCTTGGAACCATTCACAAGATTGTCAATATTCAGTCCGGCATCTCCCACCGCCGCTGAAATCCTTGAAATCGTGTTGGTAACATTCCGATGAATGACGCAAATGCGACTGTCTCCGTCCGTTCGGGGCCGGGAAACATCAGGAAGATTCACAGAATGTTTGGTGTTTCCGTTTTTTAAATAGTCCATTAACTCTTTCGCCGCCATGACAGCACAATTCTCCTCCGATTCAGGCGTGCTTGCGCCAAGGTGAGGAAAGAGAATCACACCGGGCTGACCAAGCAGCTCTTCTGTGCAAAAATCACAAACATAAAAAGCAACCTTTTTGCTCTCAATCGCCTCAAGCATCGCCTGATTGTCAACCAATTCTCCCCGCGCCAAATTAATAATGCGAACCCCGTCTTTCATAGCGCAAAGGCTCTTTGCATCAATCATTCCTATTGTTTTCTTGGTTGCCGGCAGATGCAGCGTAATATAGTCGCACTGTTCAAACAAAGTCTCAATCGAAGTTGCATGCTTCACAGCGCGTGCAAGATTCCATGCGCTGTCAATCGACACAAAAGGATCATATCCGAGCACCTGCATGCCGAGCATAACAGCGGCGTTTGCCACTTTAACGCCAATGGCGCCCAGACCAATCACGCCTAACGTCTTTCCCTTTATTTCAGGCCCTGCAAAATTTGATTTCTTTTGCTCGCATTGTTTGGCAACTCTTTTGTCTTCTGTTTTCTCCAACGTCTGCACCCATGACAATGCGCCGGATATATCACGCGACGCCAATAGCAACGACAAAACCGTCAGTTCTTTCACAGCATTGGCGTTAGCGCCCGGTGTGTTAAAAACAGCGATTCCCTGCTCTGTGCACCTCTCAAGAGGAATATTATTCACCCCCGCGCCTGCTCTGGCAATGGCAAGCAAATTTTGTCCAAACAGCTCGTCATGCAGCTTTTGGGAGCGCACCAAAAGCGCATCAGGATTTTTTTCCGAATCAGAGCAGATGAATTCATTCTTATCAAAAGTGTCAATACCAATTTTTGCAATACGGTTCATCGTTCGAATTTTAAACACGTTCATCCCTCCTGTTAGGCCTGTTGTTTTTCAAATGCTTCCATACATTCAAGCAATTTTTTAACACCGGCAAGCGGCATAGCATTGTAAATGGAAGCGCGCATTCCGCCGACGGTACGATGCCCTTTTAAATTGAGCAGTCCTCTCTCCTTTGCATAAGAAATAAACGCTGCGTCTGTTTCTTTAGAAGGCGTCACAAAAGGAACGTTCATAATTGAGCGGGATTCCCCCGCAACCGTAGAAGAAAAAAGCTTAGAATGATCTAAATAATCATATAAAACAGCTGCTTTCTCGCAGTTAATCTTCTCCATCTGCTCTAAGCCGCCAATCTCCTGTTGAATCCATTCTAAAACAAGTCCGCAAATATAAATAGCATAGGTGGGCGGCGTGTTGTATAAAGACCGGTTGTCAGCATGAATTTTATAGGTAAACATAAAAGGCGTCTGCTCCATAGGCTCTCTAATCAATTCCTCTTTTATGATCACAATCGTCAAACCGGCAGGGCCAAGATTTTTTTGTGCACCTGCATATAAAAGCCCGAATCGGGAAACATCTAAAGGCTTCGAGAGTGCACAAGAACTAAAATCTGCAACAAGAGGAACCTTTCCTGTTGACGGAAGTTCATAATAGCAGGTTCCATAAATGGTGTTGTTAAGCGTTATGTGTAAATAATCCGCATCTGCATTCACCTCAACAGAATGCATATCTGGAATGTAGCTAAAATTTTTATCCTCACTGGACGCGAGAACCGACACATCTCCATATTTTTTGGCCTGCGCAATGGCCTTTTTCGACCACTGTCCTGTATTAATGTAGTCTGCTTTTTTGTTTTGCACCATTAAATTTAAAGGAACCATGGCAAACTGAGACGAAGCGCCCCCTTGTAAAAACAAGATTTTATAGTTTGACGGAATGTGAAGCAATTCTCTAAACAACACCTCTGTTTTTTCAAGAATCTCCTCAAACTCTTTCGACCGATGAGACATCTCCATTACAGACTGGCCGGTGTTATGATAAGAAAGCATCTCCTCTGACGCTCTGCGCAAAACCCATTCAGGAAGCATAGAGGGACCGGCGCTAAAATTATAAAGTCTTTTCATGAAACGTCCTCCTTTCCTATATTGAATACCCTTTGTATACAAAAAACTTTTTCCTATCCGTTTCGATAGGTTCAAAATCAACCATTAAAACGCCATAAAAAGATGAAATCTTTGCACGTCTGAACAATGTCAGCAAATTCCCCCTCTTCTCTTTTCATAAAATGGCAAAACCAACATCACGCAAGCAGTAAACACGATACGCTTAGTTATAGTTATTATATTCCAAAAAACATCGTCTAGTCAATCGACAAATTGCGCAAAATTTTCAAAAAGAATTCTTTATAAAATCAAAACTGTTTTGAATAAATTTCTAAAGGCTGTTTCATACTATATTTGTCACGACAATGTTAACTACGACAATAAAAATCAAATGGATTTTCGGTTCTGGTTCCGAAAAACCGGAAAGGATCTTGCACCATGAAAAAAACAAGGTATAGTAAATCAAAGCTTTCAGGCAAGGGATTTTATATAGCATTGGCCGCCTGTTTGGTCGTTGTTGGGATTGCAACGGCCATAGCCATTAACCAAACAGTTTCCGACCTAGAAGAGCCCACACTTGAAACTGACAGCAGCACAGTCTCCAATGCGACCGCTGAGGTGGGAAAGACGCAGAGTGACGTTCCCATGAGCAGTGCAGCACAAAAGCAAACCTCTAGCGCATCTGCCGCCACCTCCTCGTCTGCCGCGTCGAGCACCTCAAAAGCCGCCTCCAGCAGTGCCGCACAAACAGCAGCGCCACAAGCAGCAACGGAGTTTGCGCTTCCGTTAAGCGGCGAGGTCATCAAGCCCTATTCAAACGGCGAACTGGTAAAATCAGAAACCATGGGCGATTGGAGAACGCATGATGGCATTGACATTGCAGCAGATCAGGGAACGCCCGTTAAAGCATGCGCCGATGGTAAAGTCACCAATATCACAAACGACCCTATGTGGGGCGTTTGTATTACAATTGATCATGGAAACAACGTGGAGAGCATTTATTGCGGTTTAAACGAAACTGTGCAGGTGAAAATGGATCAGCAAGTTAAACTCGGAGACGTGATTGGTTCAGTGGGCAACACGAATCAAATTGAGGTTGCACAAGCACCGCATTTGCACTTTGGAATGAAAAAAGACGGAAAATGGGTAGATCCTATGAGTATGACTTCTAATAATGAATAAAAAACTAGGCAGGAACCAAACGGTTCCCGCCTTTTTTTGAAATATGCATCTATTTATCTACCCACAGCCTTTATCGTCTCTTGTGAATGCAGCATTAAAATACAAACAGCGTCCAACTTGCCTTTGTCTAAATTCCTTTCCCTATATCTTTTATAATAAAGGTTAAATAGCAATTACCATTCGATGATTTTATAGCTATTTTTCTTGAAAATTTCTCTGTTTACAAAAAATTTACTTTTATAAATAAAATCACTGTACAATGATTTTATTCATTTATAATTATGTATTAACACTGATATTATACTTTTCTCACTGTATTGTTACTCATTGAGCAGCGAAGTCTCTTTTTGCAATTTGATTTGGCTCAATAATATATGTATAATGATAGCATAATACAAGCGCCTTAGAGGCGTTTAGATTGACAGCGGGTACGAAAGGAAGAAGATGATGAAAGATAAACAGTATAAACACTTTGGAATTATCATAGATAAAACAGCCTATTATAAACTAAAATATATTGCAGAATATGAAGGTCGTTCTATTTCGGGACAATTTCGATACCTAATGCGCAAATACATTCATATATTTGAAAAAGAATTTGGCTCTATCGACATCCCAAAGGAAAAATAGAAAGATGCAATAACACATTTCGTGTTATTTGTCGATAACCCCATGTAGAAAAATCAAAATCAGTGTGCAAACACTGGCAGCAGGAGGAATCGTTATGCTCAAACTGAATGTAACTCATTTGCTCAACGAGAAAGGGAAAAGCAAATATTGGTTGTATACGCAAATGGGAATGAGTTATACGAACTTTAATAAGATGATCAATCATCAAACCAAAGGGATTCGATATCAAACCATTGAGAAGCTTTGCAAAATTCTTGAATGCTCACCAAATGAATTGATATTAATAGTCTTTGAAGAGAAAAACAATTGTACATAATCGCACGCAATGGGCTGTTGTATAACAAAAAGGATTCCATTCTTATGGAGAAATATGCTATACTATAAAAACAAGCCATAAAATAGGAGGACAAAACCTTGTATCAAACAAAAAACAATCAAAGCGGCCAGGGTGGGTTTGCAGGAATCATCTTCGACTTTAACGGGACCCTATTTTGGGATACGCCAATGCATATTCAAGCGTGGAAAATGATTTCTAAAAAACTACGCTCAACGCCTTTTTCTCAAAAAGAAATTCGAGAAAACATACTCGGAAGCACCAATGCGCTCATCCTCGCCTATGCACTTGGAAGAGAGCCTTCAAAAGACGAAATTCAGGCAGTCACCCAAGACAAAGAGCAAACCTATCGAAATATCTGTCTCGAAAACCCACAGGCATTCCAGCTTGCACCCGGCGCCACTGAATTGTTAGACCGTTTAGCGCAACGCAACATTCCTTTCACCATCGCTACTTCTTCAGAAAAAACAAATGTCGATTTCTACTTTGAAAATCTTCCATTAAAGAAATGGTTTACCAAAGACAAAATTGTATATGACGATGGAACCATAAAAAGAGGTAAGCCCTATGGAGACATCTATCAAAAGGCCTGCGACCTTCTCGAAGTTCGCCCTGAAAACACAATCGTCTTTGAAGACGCGCAAAACGGCATGATTGCTGCTAACCGTGCCAAAATCGGCTGGATTGTAGGCGTTCTATCCAAAGGCTCCCCCGGCTTTGACGAATCGTATACAAACCAAGTCATACGAGACTTTGCAGATTTTTCTCTTGACCGTTTCTTTGAGCCGCTACCCCCTCTTGCCGGATAAAACAAATCCCTCCTTGCAAAAACGCAAAAGAGGGATTTTATTTTTTCTATATACAAAACAAATTGAGTACATCTTATAGATCAAACACATCGTAAGCGTTATAATGTAAAAATATACGGTAACTGTGTCCGCTCCGGGCGCCGCTTAAAGCTCTTTCTATGTGCTTTCAAATAAAAAAATCTCCTTTCGACCAATGGCTGGCTCTAAAAGTTCCTTTGCTTTTTCCAGATTAACATTTGGCACCACATGACGGCGTCTTCTCTCGCCGAATGTATAGAAAGTAATCGTGCAGCAGCCTATTCTTTTCTGAAAAGGCGTCTGTCGAAAATGAACCTTAGACAGCTTTTGCACCGGAAATGAAATTCTGCTAAAGAGAAATCCATGTGTATATTGCACAGTGAAAATGCCATTTCTAACGCCTATTCCGGTATGATAATAGGCAAAAATTCGCATTGTCAAATAAACGCCCCATAAAATTTCAAGCATGATGCCAAAAAAGCCGATTAAAGTCGAAAAAGAAGGCAACAAGCGACAAGCAATAAACACAGCAATCAAAGTGCCAACAATCAGTGAAATAGGAATCGTAATGAAAAATCGAAATTCAGAACGCTTTGGACGCAACGTCTGCTTAACAAAAGAGACTTCCGGCAAGAGGGCGGTCAAAACACGCAAAGCAGCACCTCTAGAAGCCGCCGGAATAAATACATTTTTCTCATTTTTCGACTTTCCATAACCAATGCAATCTAAATAGACAGAATAAAATCCAAAAATTTTTGTGAAAAAAGTTTGCCGAATCTCAACCAAATTCAAAAGCCGTGCGTCAAGAAAATAAACATGGCGATTAATCCAAACTCCTGTCTTGATTAACAGCGTGTTTTTCTGTCGGGAAAGGCTAAATTTGGCGTAACGAATAACATTCATGCCAAATGCAATTCCCCAGCCAATAATCACCAACAAAGAAATGAGAATTGTAAATGGAGGAATACCAAAGACGACAATTTGAGAAATTTTTGTTATATTATCCAATAGCTGCTGTTCAAATTCAACACCAAAAATCTTTCCTCCCTCAGTTAATAGCGTAACAATAAACACAACCCCTGAGAAAGTATTGGTTGTAATCACAGAGAGGAGAGACACAAAAAACAAATTGCTGCGATAGGTTCTGCTTTCACGCTTAATTTTCAGGCCATCTTTTTGTTGGCTTGCCGCCTTTAGCATACGGTGCGCGTCCGTTCTGTGCGCCGTAACCGAAAAATCAAAATGTCTAAAAGCACCCGTCGCCGTGTCTGCATGAATTCTTGCGGCATGAAAGGGCCGAAAATACCAAGGCGATTCCATAGAAATGCTCGAAATAGTGTCAAAAGGAATAAACTCTTTCTTGATGACAAAAATACCGGTATAAAGGTAAATTCCTTTATCGGTGAAACGATATAAGTCAAAATACCATCCAATATAACCTAAAAAGATGATAGTTGCAAAGATCAGCAAGTCAATCCATG
The DNA here is from genome assembly GCA_934438055.1 of uncultured Oscillospiraceae bacterium. Taxonomy (GTDB): domain Bacteria; phylum Bacillota; class Clostridia; order Oscillospirales; family Ruminococcaceae; genus CAKSAY01. The sequence continues at coordinate 100,185 of CAKSAY010000004.1, forward strand.
CACCGGAAATCCAAACGTATAGATCGCCTCCGGAGAAAAAAAGTCCACGTAAAACCGGCAAAATCAAGAGGATGAAAAAGCGAGACGTACGCGCTAAAATATTCAATGGATGCTGTCGCTGATACATACGCAATCTCCCTCCTAAAAAATGAATGCTTTTTGAATTCCCGCAGCGGCAAACAATTTCTAAGCGCAAACATAATTCTATCCCGGCAAAAACAAATTGTCCTATACATCATAATTCATTCAAGGGAGAAAATTGGTGAATCACCCTTTCTGCCTCCTCCAAAGGTAATCCAAATAGACGGATGCTCCCGCCTGTTGCCCGAACGACAACAGTGGCAAAATGAAAAATGGGGGTAAAGGGATTTTTATATAAAGTGATATAGACCACCCTTCGTCTTGCCATCACTTGATTTTTCACCATAAAAAAGCCCGTTTGATAATAGATCTTATCAGCAGTAATGCAATAGGCTGTGTGATGAAAACGAATGGGAAAATAAATCAGCGCAATAAACAAATAGCAAACAAGGCAGACGCTCATCACAAAGATCCACCAAAACAGATTGGTTATTAGAAAAAACGGGAATGCGGCAATAACGATGAAAACGAGAAAAGCCAACAGTTCCTGCATAACAAGAAGCTTTCGTGACATTTTGGAGAATTGCTGCGTCTCTTGAAACATCTCTTCCTCCATATATTTGAATTTATCAACCGCAAAGACCAACCGGCCTTTCAAAAGCAATGAATCAAATGTTTCACCCTGAAAATCAGAAAATCTTCATGTTCAAAAGCAAATCGGCTGCATCAATCATGTTTTGACATCAACGACCTATTTCGTGCCAAAAATACGATCGCCGGCGTCTCCCAGGCCCGGAATGATATAGCCATGCTCATTAAGTTTTTCATCTAAAGCGCCGCAATAAATTTCCACATCAGGATGATCCTCCTGCAACTTTTGCAAGCCAATAGGCGCTGCCACCAAACACATAAAGCGCAAATGAACCGCACCATGCTTTTTTATCACATCTAAAGCAAAGGAAGCCGAGCCGCCTGTTGCAAGCATGGGGTCTAAAACAATTACCTGCGTTTTATCCAAATCAGAGGGAAGCTTGCAGTAATATTCAACCGGCATGAGCGTTTTCGGATCGCGAAAAACGCCTACATGGCCAATTCTAGCTGAAGGAATCATCGCAAGCATTCCGTTCTCCATCCCCAACCCGGCACGGAGAATGGGAACAAAAGCAATTTTGCTTTCAATCACCTTGGTCTTTGCAACTGAAACAGGCGTCTGCACCTCTTTGTCCACCATTGGCAGCGTCCTTGTGGCCTCATAGCACATCAACATGGCAACTTCCGAAACAAGCTCGCGAAATTCTTTTGTGCCGGTATTTTTGTCTCTCAATAAAGACAATTTAGATTGAATTAAAGGGTGATCCATAATAACAGGCTTCTTCATTTTTAAAGGCTCCTTTCAAACTAAAACGATTGATTTTCCAACTCCTGCAGCTTTTGAATGCGGCGCAAATGCCGCCCCCCCTCAAAAGAGGTGTTTAAAAAGACCTGCACCATCTCACAGGCAAGCCCCGAACCAACAACGCGACCGCCCATGCAAAGCACATTCGCATCATTATGCATTCTCGTATATTTTGCGGAAAAGTAGTCAGAACAGCAAGCTGCTCTAATCCCCTTGATTTTGTTCGCCGCCATAGAAATTCCAATTCCGGTTCCACAAAACAAAATTGCACATTCACATTCTCCACGAATAACCGCTTCACACGGCGCAATTGCCATATCTGAATAATCGCAAGACTCTTCCGTTTCACAACCAAAATCACGATATGGTAGATGATTTTCCTCTAAAAAAGCAATAACCTGCTGTTTTAAAGCAAGACCACCGTGATCACTCCCTAACGCTATCATTGTTCTTCTCTCCTCGTTTGTTTTTTTAAATTCCGCTCCGCCTGAGAAAGGCGAAGATAGGCTGGCATAAGTTTATCCCCGCTCACTTTGTCTTCTTCAAAACGGGAAACGGCCGCAAGGCCAATAGACGCCGCGCTCTGCATGACAACCTGCGGACTTGCCAATTGCACTGTCGGCAATTTATCTTCTCTATTATAGCATAAATTTGCGCCGTCACCAACTAAAATTATTTTTTTTTGCGAATATTTTTCTTTTAGCTCTACATACAGGTCATCAATGGTCAACGCACGATCTTGACAAAGTCTCTGCACTACACCGTTATGAATGTCAAAAAGAGCGTTATAAACCTGCCCGCAACGCGCATCCATAACCGCGCAGGCAATTCCCTCAAATTGCTGCACATTCATGGCAAGTCCCTCTAAAGTTGAAATTGGACAACAGGGTTTTTGCAAGCCGTCTGCCATCCCTTTCACAGCCGAAACGCCAATTCTAAGCCCCGTAAAAGAACCGGGGCCTATGGCAACTGCAAAACCATCTAATGTTTCTTTAGAAATGCCGGCGCATGACAGCAAGGCGTCAACCATTGGCATAAGCGTCTGCGAGTGTTTTAAGCCTGTGGTAACCGAAAATTCGGCCAAAACGCTATTGTCTGAAACCAAAGCAGCAGAAGCAGTTTTTGCAGAACTCTCAATCGCTAAAAGTAGCAAATCGTTCATCTCCTTTCACATGAATTTCCCGTATATTTTCTCCGATCCTTTTAATGCTGATATAAATTGTATGATCCGGAAGATAAGGCGTGATTCTCTCACTCCATTCAATAGCGAGCAAAAAATCACCATCTAAATAATCAAAAAAACCGGTTGTATATAAATCATCAATCGAATCAATGCGATACATATCAAAGTGAACAAGGCAAGGCTGCCCTCCATACTCTTGAACCAGAGAAAATGTTGGACTGCTCACCTCATACGCAGCATGAACACCCTTGGCAATTCCTCGAACAAACGCCGTTTTTCCGGCACCCAAATCACCCTCAAACGCCAAGATATCCCCTGCCTTTAAAACCGATGCCATTTTCTGCGCAAATTGCTCTGTTTGTTCCACATTTTCTGATCGAAACACAAACATGAAACCACTCCATCTCTCATCATATTTCTTTTGTCTCTAGACCCCTTCAAGGCGTCTGCAACGCTCATCCGCTTTCAATCCAAGCAGCCGAGAGGCTGATTTTCCCTTGACAAAGCACATCATGCAATTGAAAAAAAGAACGTCTTTCTCTTCTGAAAACCGCACAAATATTCTCAAAAAGCAAAACTGAGCAAAAGCATATTATCAAACACTGCATGAAACCGCAAAAGTTCTGCAAAATGAACGTCAACACACCCGTTAAAATAGTCCCTGAATCATACCATGCGCGACATCGATCTGCAAAGCGGCAGGGTTTTGAGGCAAACCCGGCATTGTTACAACATCGCCCGTTAAAGCGACGACAAAGCCCGCACCTGCATTCACAAAAAGTTCCCGCACGGTGATAACAAAGTCAGTTGGCCGGCCGAGCATACCGGGGCTGTCTGAAAGCGAATACTGCGTTTTTGCAATGCAAACCGGAAGCGGCGAAAAGCCCAAATCCTCCAACTGCTTTAACTGTTTCCGTGCCTTTTCTGTGTAACATACACCCTTTGCGCCATATATCGAACAAGCGATCTTGCTAATTTTATTCTCCAACGTCTCCGACAGCTCATAGAGAAAATGAAGGTCGTTCTTTTCGTTCACAGCCTGCATCACCTGTTGGGCAAGCTGCACACCTCCCTGACCGCCTCTGGAAAACACCTCAGACACAGCAAAACGGCAGTTTGTTTTTTCACACAATGCTTTAACCTGAGCGATTTCCTCCTGCGTATCCTCAGGAAAACGATTCAGAGCCACCACAACAGGCAAATGATATTGTTGCATATTCTCAATGTGCTTCTCCAAATTTAAAAGACCTTTTCGCAAAAATGCAGATGAAGGGAAAGCATAAGAATGTTCATCAGCGCCGCCATGAAACCGAAGCGCTCTCGCCGTAGCGACAATCACAGCACAATCAGGTGAAAGTCCTCCAATACGGCAGGTGATGTCTAAAAACTTTTCCCCGCCTAAATCAGAGCCAAAGCCGGCCTCTGTGATTGCAAAATCCCCAAAAAGCTGTGCAAATTTTGTTGCAAGAAGCGAACTACATCCATGCGCAATATTCGCAAAGGGACCTCCATGAACCAATGCGGGGTTACCCTCCAGCGTCTGCACAAGATTAGGGCAAATTGCGTCTTTTAACAGGGCGGTCATGCTTCCCTGCGCCTTTAAATCAGATGCATAAACAGGATGACCGTCATAAGTAAATGCAATCAACATATTTCCCAATCGTTCTTTTAAATCCTCCAGACTATTCGATAAACACAAAATAGCCATTACCTCGCTGGCCACTGTAATCTGAAAGCCATCCTGTCGCACAACGCCGTTTCCAGCTCCTCCTATTCCAATTACAATTTGTCTGAGCGTTCGATCATTGCAATCTAAACAGCGCTTTAAGAGAATGTTGCCAGGATCAATGTTAAGCGCATTCCCCCGGTGAATATGGTTGTCAATCAATGCCGCCAACAAGTTATTTGCCGCAGTAATGGCATGCATATCTCCTGTAAAATGCAAATTAATATCTTCCATAGGAACAACCTGAGCATATCCGCCTCCGGCAGCGCCTCCCTTTCGGCCAAACACCGGCCCTAATGATGGCTCTCTCACAGAAAGCACCGCTTTTTTCCCCATAGAACAAAGCGCGTCGGCAAGGCCAATGCTCGTAGTCGTCTTTCCTTCCCCGGCAGGTGTTGGATTCATAGCGGTGACCAAAATTAACTTTCCACGAGGTTTGTTCGCATATCGACTAAAAGTCGACAAGGAAATCTTTGCTTTGTCATTGCCATATAAAATCAGATCTTCATCTTGTAAACCTATCCGGTTTCCTATCTGCCTAATTGGCTGCAATTTGTGGCTCTGCGCTATTTCAATATCGCTTTTCATTACCAGCCTCCTGCTAACAGTTCGTAGTACCTCTTGTCCATGATAAAATCACTTAACCTCTAAGTTTATAAAAAAAGCCCCCTGTAAAACGCCTGCATATAGGGAAAAGTCTATAATGCGCGTCTATTCAGAGAAAGTACGGCGATATTTTATCAAGTATAACACAATTTATGCAGCCATGCTGCATACCCGGCAAAGCCGGGGTTTTGCTTTCGCAAAACAAATTGATGTTGCAATCTAAAGTCCCCAATTTCGCTTCCTGCGAAATTGCTATATCCGCCTTGCGTATGGATAAACGGCTACCGCCTTTTATCCTGACTTTGATTTAATACACAATTTCTCCTCCCATGCTGCATGCACGACAAAGCCGGGGGGGTGCTTTCGCAAAACAAATTGATGTCACGATGCTTCATGCGTAAGAGCTTTTGAGAAATCTTTCAATTGCATTATAACACAAATTCCCTTTTTTGTGAATAATCAAAGGAAAAGAGGTTGAAAAAAATATATATTAGAGGTATAATATTTTTATCCGATTTAACATAGTAAACTTTACGAAAACACGGAGACTAAAATTGCCTATGGTCAAAAAATTTTTTCAAAGCCTTGGATCACACATATTTGAATATTTAAAAACAACCGACAAAGTTTTGCTTCTTATGGCCGTTGCTGCCTCAACATTAAGCTGTCTGCTGATTTATTCGCTATATCCAGAAGCCATCACTTCCTTTTCTCCTCTAATTACCCAGATAGGAGCGAGCTTAGTGGGGCTTGCAATCGCCATTTTTTTGTCTGTTTTAGATTATCAGGCACTTGCGAAAATGTGGAAGATTTATGCGCCTGCTGCTGTTGGTCTCTGCCTTTTGGTTTTCACGCCCTTAGGGCAAATGCGTGGTGGAACAGGCATGGGGTCAGATGATATGAACTGGCTGAATTTAGGGTTTATCACCATTCAACCCTCTGAATTTTTAAAGGTGGCCTTTATTCTCACCTTCTCACTCCACTGTTATACGGTGCACAAAGAAATCAATAAGCCTAGAAATCTCCTATTTCTTTTATTGCACGCGGCGATTCCGATTGGTATTATCGCCATTCAGGGAGACTTTGGCACAATGCTCATCTTCCTCTGCATCTTTGTATCGATACTCTTTGCCGCAGGAATTAACTGGAAAGTAGTCTTAGGAGGAATTGGTGTTGCTATTGTGGGCGGCACCCTCTTTTGGACCTTTATGATGCCAAGTTATTTAAAGGAACGATTTACTGCTGTCTATAACCTAGACGCTACGAAACTTGGCGCCGGACTGCAGCAATATCAAGGGCGAATCACGCTCGGATCGGGTCAGATGTTTGGAAAAGGCTTCTCTTCTGACAATTTATTGACCAGCACGCCGGAACTTTATAATGATATGATGTTTGCACACATTGGTCAGGTGTTAGGCTTTGTTGGTTGTTTTGCTGTTGCAGCATGGCTTGCTATTATGAGCATTCGCATTCTGCAAAATGCCTACCGGGCACAGGATAGACTGGGAATGTATATCTGTGTGGGCGTCTTTGCCGTTATTTTCTTTCAATCGCTTATCAATATTGGCATGGTTTTATGTGTCTTTCCCGTTGTTGGCGTCACGCTGCCACTGTTCAGCGCCGGAGGTTCCTCTGTCCTTTCAACCTATATGTGTTTAGGCCTTGCCATTTGCGTACACAATAACACTGCCAGAAACCATATGTTTTGATGACGAAAGGAGAAAATTATGCGTATCATCAGCGGAATTGCACGCGGCTGCCGATTGGAAACTCTTCCAGGAGAGGACGTTCGCCCAACAACAGATCGCGTTAAAGAGGGCATGTTTAGTATCTTGCAGTTTTCTCTGCCCGCAGCTAAGGTATTAGATCTATTTGCCGGTTCCGGTCAATTAGGCATTGAGGCTTTAAGCCGTGGAGCACAAAAGTGTTATTTTATTGATAATGCCTCTGCCTCTATTCAAATTATTAAAAAGAATCTGCAAAAGGCTAATCTAGCAGAGCAAGCGACCATTTTGCAATGTGATAGTTTATCATTCATAACCTCTATGAATAACGAAAAATTTGATGTCGTGATTTTAGATCCACCCTATCAAACCACTCTTCTTGAGCAGGCGCTTGATTGTCTTAATGGCAAGCTTGAGAAAAATGGGATTGTTCTTTGCGAACACACAATTGACAAGCATCTTCCCGAAGAGATAGGCAATTTGAAAAAACAAAAGGAATATAAATACGGAAAGATAAAACTGACAAAGTATGTTCTTTCAAAAGAATGACAGGCAAGAAAGCGAGCTGCTGTTTGAAAACCGCCAAATGACCGGCTGAAAAAACGGAGAACGTCCTGCTTTTATTCATAAAATATTCTATAGCGATTATTTGACTGCAAAAGAGTAGAGTTTGAGCACTGAAATGAAAATAATTTTAGGAGAATAAATATGCGCACTGCAGTTTGTCCCGGAAGCTTTGACCCGATTACCAACGGCCACTTGGATATTATCCAACGGGCCGCTTCGCTCTTTGACTCTGTGATTGTTCTCATATTGCACAATCCGGCAAAGACACCACGCTTTTCTCTCTCCCAGAGAATGGACTTTATTCAAAAAGTAACGCAAGCCTATCCGCAGGTAAGTGTCGATTATTATGATGGTCTGCTCGCCGATTATATGAGAAAAACAAAGGCAAATGCAATCATAAAAGGATTACGGGCAATGTCTGATTTTGAATATGAATTCCAAATGGCCCTGGCCAACAAAAAGCTATATCCGGAAGCGGAAACACTCTTTTTAACAACACACACTGAAAATATGTATGTCAGTTCTAGTTTAATTCGCCAAATTGGCAGCTTACATGGCGATATCAGCGATTTGGTTCCGCCTGTCATTCTGCAAGAGGTGAAACAGGTTTTAAATCATGAGGAGGACTAAAAAATGACAATCTCTGAAATTCTTGACACAATGGATGATATGCTCGAAAAGGCGTGGAATCTTCCACTAACCGGTGGAAAATGCGTTGTAGATATTGATAAAATGCAGGATTTGATCAGTGATATACGACTTTATCTGCCAAAAGAGATAAAGCAAGCAAAAATGATTGTTTCTGATCGGCAAGATATCTTAACAGACGCCAAAGAAGAAGCCAAACAAATTATTGCAAATGCAGAAAAAAGAGCCAAACAAATGCTCTCTGAAAATGAGATTACAAAAGCTGCGCAGACGAAAGCCAACCAAATGATTGCACAGGCGCACGAACAGTCTGTCTCACTAAAGAGAATGACCAATGAATATGTTGAAGGACTTCTAACCGATTCAGAAGAAACCCTTGTAAAAACTTTGCAGGAACTCAAAAGCGCCCACAGTGAAATCCGTAAAAGCACAAAACAAAAGTAATTACGAGCATACGAGAAAAACAAAAAAACAATTTGCTCGATAATCTCTTCAAAAGTATACGTATCTATCTGTAGAAAAGACACCAGCTTTTGAATCCTCTCTGGTTTACAGTCCTTTTAAAAGCGTGCCCTTTCTTTCATAGCTTTCACAGGAAAATAACAATTACACAGATTTTGTATGTTTTATCTTTCCTCTTAACAGAGTGGTATACTGAATCTGTTTTATTTTATGCAACAAATACCCCACGCATAGCGTGGGGTATTTCATTTTCAGGCAAGCCCTAAATGCTGCTGACTACGAACAAATGCGTCTTTTGT